>DVIT01000038.1 GCA_018711005.1 Candidatus Scybalocola faecigallinarum
ATTTCCGGTTCCGGAAAGGTGGCATATTTTGAGGGCGGTGTATCAGAGCCCGGCGCAATGGAAGCAAAACAGTGGATCGACTGCCTTATTGATGAAAGCAAAGATCCTCTGGTACGTCCGGAGCAGGCTTACGTTGTCACCCAGATCCTGGATGCCATTTACAAATCTGACGCTGAAGGCAAAGAATTTGTATTCTAAAAAACCGAAACAATAAAAAAGAGACTGTGAACCAGGCAAAACGTCTGATCTCACAGTCTCTTTTATTGTATGCGCTTTTGGATCCATCCGGTCACCCGGCTGAGGACCAGCGCAAGGACTATGGAAATAATGATCATAACCGCTTCCCATGAAAAACGGTATGTGTAAAATCCCAGAGTTTTCATGATCCGGCGCACAGCCACATGGATCAGATAAAGCTCAATGGTATATTTCCCAAACCAGCCTAAAACCCTGCAGATCCCCCGCTCTGTATACCGGGCCCAGGAGCGTTTGCCCCGGGAAAGAGCATCCAGTCCCATAACAAGCAGCAGACACAGGCTCAAATTCACAAAAGCTGCCATATAAACACCAATAATGCTTTTATCGGCCAGTCCCAGGGGCCCGGCAAACGCCACAGCCCCTGCAGTCATAGCGATCACAGCCATCCGCGGTATTGAACGCTTTTCATAAACCGCCTTTCCTATAAGGGCGCCTGTAAAAAATGCAGGAAACCGGGACACGGCAATACTAATATTGACATACAGGTCATGGTGGTACAGCTCTAAAAGCACCAGCGCTGTCGTTGTCATAAGGCACAGCACTATAATGCGCATCTTTTCTTCCAAAGTATCTCTGGCCTGGTCTGCCAGACGGAACACATAGGGAAAGATCAGATAGCATATGCCTGCCATAAGGATATACCAAAACCATCGCTTTTCCTGAAAGAAAAAGGATACAAATGAAACATCCGCCAGAAAGGCCAGAATGCCGTTTTTCTCCTGTATAAGATCCAGCCAGAACCATGCCGGTACAGCCACGATCACATAAGGGATCAATATTTTCTCAAAACGCTTCCTGTAAAACGCCTTTTGCCCGGTTCCCTTTTTCATGGAAAAATACAGGCCCATGCCGGACAGCAGCAAAAACATGTCCACACCGGAGCTGTGGATGTAAATGTCAAACCATTCCACCCAGCCTCCGTATCTTACGTCATACAGGCGGCAGTCCTCTGTAAAATGAAAAATAATGATCAGCAGGATCTCCAGTCCCATAAGGACATTCCTGTAAGTTGACAAGCTTTCCAGCGATAATTTCTTTGTTGATAAATTCCCATTCATCCGGTCTTACTCCTTATGTCTGTTTTAATGTAAATGCCCAGGCCTGGCTGAATCGTTACGTTTTAATGTCATTTCTCCGGCACAAATGATATGAAGGATCCGCCCCGGTAGCACAGCTGCCCCCGCATCCCCCGGACAAGGCGGGCAGCATCAGTCCCCGGTACATCTAAGATCACCTGTCCGTCGTTGCTGAATTTAAACGTTACCTTCATGCTGCTTACAGCCAAAGCCAGAGGAACGCCTCTGGAAGTGGTCATCGTAGGATTAACCGCCAGGTCCTCCCGGATCTCTCCCACGGTAACCGCTGCTGTAATCTTCCGATTCTTTTTGTAATAGCGTATGCAGGCTATAATACCCGCCACCAGCGCTACTGCCAGGATCAGAACCACAAACCACATATTTTCCCAAAAACTGTAGAAATTCGGATTCATACAAAAACCTCCTCTCCCAATACGGCGGGCCCTTTACTCCCCGTTAATGATGGCCACCGTAGCGCTCGTTCCCAGCCGGTCCGCTCCGGCCTCCACCATGGCATGGGCATCTGCGGCGCTGCGGATGCCGCCGGAGGCTTTCACCTTTGCCCGGCCGCCTACTGTCCGTTTCATTAAAGCCACATCCTCTGCCCGGGCGCCTCCGGTTGAAAATCCGGTAGACGTTTTCACAAAATCCGCCCCGGCTTCCACGGCCAAACGGCAGGCCCGTTCCTTTTCCTCGTCATTTAAAAGACAGGTTTCAATGATCACCTTTAACAATGCTTTGCCGTCACATACCTCCTTTACTGCAGCTATATCTTCCCGTACCACATCATCCTTTTTATCTTTCAAAGCCCCTACATTAATAACCATATCGATCTCCGCCGCCCCATCTTCAATGGCGCACCGGGCCTCATATGCTTTCACCCTCGTGGCGGACATGCCCAAAGGAAATCCTGCCACTGTACATACCTTAACAGATGTTCCTTCAAGGAGTCCTGCGGCAAAGGCTGTGTAAAAGCCATTGACGCAAACCGAAGCAAATCCGTATTCTGCGGCCTCCCGGCAAACCCGGACCACATCTTCTTCCTTTGCATCGGCCTTTAAAATCGTATGGTCAAACAGCTTTGGTGACAACTTGTCCATTCCTATCGCCCCCTGTGATCCTTTTTCTAAAATCCTATCCGCAGCCCTTCTGACCGCCGGATTTCTACTCTTATCATACTCTATTCCCATAAAAATAACAAGCCGTCAAAACCGGCGCTATCTATAGATTTTTGACCTTAAATAACCGTTCATCCGGCAAAATTGTTCCCTCTGGCCACGGTCCGCTGCCGGCCCTGCCTCGGGGCCGGTCTTGAGTTTTTCTCTGCCCTTTGCTATACTTTCTGTATGGCTTTAAAAACATAGCCCAAGGAGGAAATCCCCTCCGGGGATACCTGTATGGCTTTAAAAACATAGCCCAAGGAGGAAATCGGTATTATGAGTGAATTATTTCAGAAATTACAGCCTTATCTTGACCGGGCCTTTGCCCTTGGATCGGCCTGCACCCTTTTCAACTGGGATCAGTACAGCGCGCCCAAAGAATCCATTGAAAATACGGCAAAGATCATTGGTATTTTATCCGGTGAACAGTACCGGGCCCTGATTAATGACCAGGTCAAAGAGCTTTTGCCCCGGTTATCCACAGAGGATGCCCAAAAAGAGCTTTCTTTCCACGAAAAAGCCATTGTCCGTCTGTTAAATAAACAGTATGACAAGCTGTCCCTGATCCCGCCGGAAGAATATTCAGCCTATTCTGCCCTTTTGGCCCAGGCTTATCCCATTTGGGAAGCAGCAAAAAATAATAATGACTATGCGTCCTACGCGCCAACCCTGGAAAAGATTATTGAATATTCCAAAAAGTTTGCTGCCTATGCCCAAAAGGATGGCCAAACCTTATACGACGCTGCCCTTGACGATTATGAAGAAGGCTTTACCACCCAAATCCTTGACGATTTCTTTGGCCGCCTGCGCACCGCTCTGGCCCCGCTGGTAAAAGCCATCCGCCAGAAGCAGGATGTGATCAACGTCCGGTGTCTCCAAAAGTTTTATCCGGCCGATACCCAAAAGGAATTTTGCCATTTTCTTGCACAATATATAGGATTTGATTTTAACCGGGGACTGATGAGCGAAAGTGAGCATCCTTTCACGACTAACCTTCACAACCATGATGTGCGTTTTACAAATCATTACTATGAAAACAAACTGGATTCTGCCATTTTCTCAGCCATCCATGAAGCCGGACACGGCCTTTATGAGCAGGGCATTGACGATGACATTACCATGACCTTAGCCGGCGGCGGAACATCCATGGGCATGCATGAATCCCAGTCCCGTTTTTATGAAAATAATGTCGGCCGCAGCCTGGAATTTTGGAAGCCGATTTACGGCAAGCTTGTCCAGCTGTACCCTCAGCAGCTTTCCGACGTCAGCCTGGAGGAATTTTACAAAGCCATTAACGCTTCCTGCCCAAGCCTGATCCGCACAGAAGCTGATGAGCTGACCTATCCGTTCCATATTATGATCCGCTATGAAATTGAAAAGGCCATCTTTGCCGGTGAAGTGACCGTAGATGAGCTTCCGGCGCTGTGGAACAAAAAATATGAAGAATACCTGGGCATTACGCCGCAAAACGATACAGAGGGTATTCTCCAGGATATGCACTGGTCCGGCGGCAGCTTCGGCTATTTCCCATCCTATGCTATCGGAAGCGCCATTGCCGCCCAGATCTATCATCATCTGGAAACCGTCATGCCGGTAAAGACCTGCCTGGAAGAAGGCAATCTTATGCCGATCAGAGACTATTTAAAAGAGCACATCCATCGTTTCGGATGCTGCAAAACGACCCAGGAAATTTTAACGGATATGACCGGGGAAGGCTTTAATCCGGAATATTACATCCAGTATCTTACTGAAAAATATTCCCGTCTTTATGAACTGCGCTAATCCGGCCAAAATCCTAATATAGCTCTGTCCGGGCAGAGGCGCCTGCCGCCTGCCAGGCGCACAAAAAAATCCCCCGCAGGGATCCAAAAAATTCCTGCGGGGTTTTGTATTACTTTCTTCTGATAATGTCGTGTCTTTCCGGTCCGTTGGAAACCATAGTAATAGGCACGCCAATCTCTTTTTCAATAAACTCAATATATTTACGGCAGTTTTCCGGAAGCTTGTCATATTCCTTAATGCCGCGGATATCTTCCTTCCAGCCCGGCAAATACTCGTACACCGGTTTTGCCTTCTTCAAAAGATGGGTCGTCGGGAAATCCTTTGTCACCTGTCCGTCAATCTCATAGCCTACGCACACGGGAAGTGTATCTAAGTAACCCAGTACGTCAAGCACGGTAAGAGCGACCTCTGTAGCGCCCTGCATACGGCAGCCGTACCGGCTGGCTACAGCGTCAAACCATCCCATACGTCTCGGACGTCCGGTGGTTGCACCAAATTCGCCGCCGTCTCCGCCTCTGCGGCGCAGCTCATCAGCTTCCTCACCAAAGATCTCAGAAACGAACTCACCGGCGCCAACAGCGCTGGAATAAGCCTTTACAACAGTAACTACATCCTTAATCTCATAGCATGGGATACCTGCGCCAATAGCGCCGTAGGATGCCAGCGTGGATGAGGATGTAACCATCGGATAAATACCAAAATCCGGATCCTTTAAAGATCCCAGCTGTCCTTCCAGCAGAATGCGTTTTCCTTCCTTCAGGGCATCATGAAGATATTTGGATGTATCACATACATAAGGACGAACCATTTCCCGATACTCAATGAGTGTATTAAAAATCTCCTGAGGATCCAAAGGCGTTTTATGATACAAATGCTCAATAAGCACATTCTTTGTTTCGATCACACGATCGACTTTTTCCTTCAGATCTGCTTCCTCACCAAACAGCTCGCTGACCTGGAAACCGATCTTTGCATATTTATCAGAATAAAACGGTGCAATACCGGATTTTGTGGAACCAAAAGACTTGCCTCCCAGACGTTCTTCCTCGTACTGGTCAAATAAAATATGATACGGCATAAGAATCTGCGCCCGGTCGGAAACTAAGATCTTAGGCTTTGGAACGCCTTTGGACACAAGGTCTTCCACCTCTTTGATCAGATAGGGGATGTTCAGCGCCACACCATTTCCGATCACACTTGTGGTATGACCGTAAAAAACACCGGATGGCAGAAGATGCAGTGCAAATTTGCCATAATTATTTATGATCGTATGTCCTGCGTTGCTTCCGCCCTGGAATCTTACGATAATATCGGATTCCTCGGCCAGCATGTCCGTGATCTTACCTTTTCCTTCATCTCCCCAGTTTGCGCCAACGATTGCTTTAACCATAAACTCAGCTCCTTAAATGTTTTGTAAAAACGCACACAATGGTGCGGACCTTATCCGGCCTGTCCGCCCTGCACCTGAAACAGGGACTCTGGCCGTTGCCGCACACGCTTTTATTGTATTCTAAAATCGCTCAAAAGTAAACCATAAAATGAATTTTCTCTTACTTTTCAATAAGCGCCTCCAAATTATCCCGAATCCGCTCATAGAAACTGGATAACTGATTGATTTCTTCCGGAGAAAAATCCTTAAACATGTGAATATCCACATCCGTAAAAGCTTCCCACGTCTGAGACAAAAGCTCCTTTCCCTTAGATGTTGTTTTTAGAATATTTAAACGGTTATCTTTTTCATCCATCTGCCGGTCAATATAACCCATTTTTTCAAGCTTTTTAGCTGTCACTGCAATCGATGGCGGAGACAGCTGCAAATCCGAGGCCAACTGTCTTTGGGAAATTCCTTCATGATGGAAAATATGTCCCAGCATCTTCATCTGGCTGGTGTTAATCCCGCGGCTGGCCGTCACCTGATCCAAAGCCATGCCGTGGATGCGCCACACCCGACGGAACAAATGCATCAGTGGCTCCATAATATCTTCCTCCGGATGGGTGATCAGCATACCCAGCTGCTCCACAGTATCTGCGACCGCCGCAGCTCCGGCCTGCTCCAGCTCCTCTCTGCCGCCATAGCCGAAGCCGACGCCAATACAGGAAATCCCTGCCTCCCGGGCGCCTTCCACATCGTGAAAACGATCTCCAACCATAACAGCCTGGCAAAAATCCTCCACCTGAAGTCCCTTCAGCGCCGCCCGGATCACTTCGCTTTTCCGGGTTCTGCGGCCGTCAAGAAAGCTTCCGTACACCTGATCAAAATACTGGCGTATATGAAAATGTTCAAGAATCCGCTCCACAAAGACCTCCGGCTTTGATGAAGCAATAGCCAGCACAAAACCGTGATCCCTTAAAAAGCCTAAAAGTTCCGTAATCCCGTCATACACCTGATTTTCGTAGATCCCCACATCAGAAAACCTCTCCCTGTATTTAGCCACAGCCAGGTCCGCCTGTCGGCTGTCCAGGCCGTAAAACTCCATAAAAGATTCCTTTAACGGCGGTCCAATAAATTTTTTCAGTTTTTCTAAAGGTTCATCCTTAATCCCAAACGCATTTAAAGCATACTGAACGCTTTTGGTGATCCCCTCAAAGGGATCCGTCAAGGTACCGTCCAAATCAAACAAAATATACTTATATCGGTTCATACACTGCCCCCTACGTCATTTATTAAAAAAGAAAGCCTCCGGCCTCACACCGGTATAACCGGCAGGGCATCCCTTCCCGCGGCGGATCCTGGGCAGTCAGTTTTCCCCGGGCCAGTGCCTTTGCACCTTCTGCCAGTTGCGGGAAGGTTCCTTCCGGGGCCAAACATATAAATATCTCCTGCCTGGATGGTATCCCCGCTGATGAGCAGACGTTTTTCCCTGTCCAACAGCATAATACTTCCCGGCGTGTGTCCAGGCGTCAGGATGACTTCAAACTTCCAGAAGCCAAGATCGATCACTGTGCCCTCCCACAAGGGCCGGTCTTTTCCTTCAAAAAGGAACATACGCACGCCGTCTTCTTCAATCCGCCAAAAATGTCCCTGTTCTTTATATACATGTGCGTCCATAGTAAACCAACCTCCTGACTTTCTTCTATTATATCATTTGTCGGGCCATATGGAAAGAAAAAACCGGAAGCAAACACGGCTGGTTTTGCTTCCGGTCTATATAATGATCAGGACGTCAACAAGGATTTCTCCTCACTGCCTTCTCCACACATTACTGAGCGTTTTTATTCTCTTTGTAAGCTTTAATAGCTTCTGTCAGCTTTGGAACGATCTTGTTCAGATCGCCAACAAGGCCGTAGTCAGCAACTTCAAAGATCGGAGCTGTCTCATCCTTGTTAATAGCGATGATCACATCAGATTCTTCCATACCGGCAACGTGCTGGATAGCACCGGAAATACCGATAGCAAAGTAGATCTGAGGACGAACAGTCTTACCGGTCTGGCCAACCTGAAGATCCTTCGGCTTCCAGCCATTATCAACAACAGCACGGGAGCAGCTTACTTCACCGCCAAGAACTTCTGCCAGATCTTCAAGGATCTTGAAGTTTTCAGGGCTGCCAACACCACGGCCGCCGGATACAAGGATCTTAGCGTCCATAATGTCTACAGTATCTGTTACAGATTTAACAACATCAAGGATTTCCACATAGTTCTTGTTTGGTGTAAATCCGGGATTGAACTCGATCACTTCAGCCTTAGCGCCCTTTACAGGTGTGATGCGCTGCATAACGCCGGGACGTACAGTAGCCATCTGAGGACGGTTGTCCGGGCAGGCAATGGTAGCGATGGTGTTGCCGCCAAATGCAGGACGGGTCATAAGGAGCTGATTGTGCTTCTGATTTGGGCCGGGATTTAATGGGAAATCACCGATCTCAAGCTTTGTACAGTCAGCGGTAAGACCTGTAGCTACACGGGCAGAAACTCTGGGGCCAAGGTCACGGCCGATAGCTGTTGCGCCAACCAGCATGATCTCAGGCTTAAATTCATTAATAACAGAAGCCAGGGCATGTGTATAAGGCTCTGTTCTGTATACCTTTAACTCAGGATCATCAACAACAATAACTCTGTCTGCGCCATACTCAGCCAGGGCGTCACACAGATTCTTTACATCAGAACCGACAAGAACAGCGGTTACATTTGTATTCAGATCTGCAGCCAGATCTTTAGCCTTGCCAAGTAATTCAAATGAAATTCCGGATAATTCATTATCTACCTGCTGAGCGTAGATAAATACGCCTTTATATTCTTCTAAATTCATCTTATTCACCACTTTTCCTTTTCATTAAATGAGATGTTTTTCGTCTAATTTGCCCATAAGGTAAGCAACAGCTTCATCTGGATCAAGAGTTACAGTTTCACCGGCGCCCTTTCTTACTTTATCGGAAGCCTTAGCGATCTTTGTGGGTGAACCCTTCAGACCGATGTTAGCATCGTCAAGTTCTGTCAGATCAGCACGGGACCAAACGGTAACATCTTTTTCAAATGCGTCGAAAATTCCGCCGGGAGTCATATAGCGGGGCTCATTTAACTCGGAAAGGGCTGTGATCAGGCAGGGCATTTTTGCTTTTAATACATGGTATCTGTCTTCAAACTGACGCTGTACGATCACTTCGTCCCCTTCGATCTTAATATCCTGAGCGTAGGAAATTACAGGAATATTTAAGTGTTCGGAAATCTGAGGACCAACCTGGGCTGTATCGCCATCAATAGCCTGACGGCCTGTGATGATCAGATCATAGTCAAGCTTCTTAAGTGCTGCGGCAATTGTGCTGGAAGTTGCCCATGTATCAGCACCGGCAAGAAGACGGTCTGTTACAAGGATAGCGTTGTCTGCACCCATAGCCAGAGCTTCACGGAGCATTTCATCTGCTTTTGGAAGGCCCATGGTCAGTACAGTTACTTCTGCACCATACTGTTCCTTAATGCGCAGGGCTGCCTCAAGGCCGGCCTTATCATCCGGATTCATAATAGTGAGCATTGCAGCTCTGTTAAGTGTACCATCGGGATTAAACTGAACGCCGCCCTTTGTATCTGGTACCTGTTTTAAACAAACAATTATCTTCACGGTTCGTACCTCCTATTTCAATAAGCTTCCAGAAATAACCATACGCTGAACCTCGGATGTTCCTTCGTAGATTTCTGTGATCTTTGCATCTCTCATCATACGTTCCACATCATATTCTCTGATGTAACCGTAACCGCCATGGAGCTGAACAGCCTTTGTTGTCACTTCCATAGCAACTTCGGCAGCATACAGTTTAGCCATAGCAGCTTCCACGCTGTAGGTTTTCTGAGTAGCCTTTGCCATAGCAGCCTTGTAAACAAGATTTCTGGCAGCCTCTACCTTTGTAGCCATATCTGCTAACTGGAACTGAGTATTCTGGAACTGAGCAATGGCGCGGCCAAACTGCTTTCTCTCTTTTACATAGGAGATTGTAGCTTCAAGAGCGCCTTCGGCAATACCAAGAGCCTGAGCAGCGATACCGATACGGCCGCCGTCCAGTGTATGCATGGCAATGTTAAAGCCTTTGCCCTTAGGTCCAAGTAAGTTTTCTTTAGGAATACGGCAATCCTGGAAGATCAGCTCATATGTGGAAGAACCGCGGATACCCATCTTCTTCTCTTTTGTACCAAAAGTGAAGCCCGGTGTATCTTTTTCTACGATAAAAGAGGAAATCTCTTTCATCTTTCTGCCGCGTTTTTCAATAATACCTGTTACTGCAATAACAATATATACGTTAGCTTCTTTACCGTTTGTGATGAAGCACTTGGAGCCGTTTAATACCCACTCGTCACCGTCAAGCACAGCCTTTGTCTGCTGTCCCTGAGCATCTGTACCAGCGCCGGGCTCTGTAAGACCGAAAGCGCCAAGCCATTCGCCGGAAGCAAGCTTTGGAACATATTTCTGTTTCTGTTCTTCTGTACCATAGGTTAAGATCGGGTCAATGCACAGAGATGTATGTGCAGATACGATAACGCCTGTAGTACCGCAAACCTTGGAAAGCTCCTCAACACACATAACATAAGTAAGAGGATCGCAGCCCTGTCCGCCATATTCCTTCGGAACAGGAATACCAAGGAAACCATATTTAGCCATCTTCTCAACAGTTCCTCTTGGGAAAATTTCAGTTTCGTCAACTTCCTGAGCCAGAGGCTTTACTTCATTTTCGGCAAAATCTCTGAAAAGAGTTCTGGCCATCTCATGTTTCTTATCTAATGCGAAATCCATTTAATCTTCCTCCATATTCATTTCTCACAGCAGACAGCCCCAGGGCATGGCTTCCCTGTGGCTGTCTTTTTTAAACTCTGTCCTTAATGACGCAACGTCAATTATTTTGTATAATCGAAGAAACCTACGCCTGTCTTACGGCCAAGCTTGCCGCCGCGTACCATCTGTCTTAACAGACGGGCAGCTCTGTACTTGGAATCGCATGTTTCTGCATAGAATACGTCCATGATATGTAAGCATGTATCAAGACCGATCAGGTCAGCCAGAGCAAGAGGTCCCATCGGATGATTGCAGCCAAGCTTCATAGCCTTATCAATATCCTCTGCGGAAGCAAGACCTTCTTCAAGAACCATAACAGCTTCGTTGATCATAGGAATGAGGATTCTGTTTACAACAAAGCCGGGGCCTTCCTTAACTTCAACAGGATCTTTGCCGATCTCAGCGGAAAGATCATAGATAGTCTTGAATGTTTCATCAGAAGTATGAAGTCCGCGGATAACTTCAACCAGCTTCATAACTGTTGCAGGATTGAAGAAATGCATACCGATGAACTTGTCTGCTCTGTTTGTAGCAGCAGCAATCTGAGTAATGGAAATGGAGGATGTATTTGTTGCGAAAATACACTCCGGTTTGCAGATGCCGTCCAGCTCTTTGAACAGGTTCTTCTTGATCTCGATATTTTCTACGATTGCTTCCAGAACAAGATCTGCGTCAGCAGCAGGAGCAAGCTCTGTTGTTGTGGAAATGTTTGCAAGGATCGCAGCCTTTGCAGCTTCATCCATCTTTCCTTTTGCAACCTGCTTGTCAAGGCCTTTGTTTAACTTAGCCATGGACTTTGCAAGGATCTCATCTGTCATATCTCTGAAAACAACCTTCATGCCTGCTTTAGCCATAACCTGGCCGATATCCAGACCCATCTGACCTGCGCCAACGATAAATACTTTGTTCAACATAATAAAAACCTCCTGATTTTTTGGATCGTCCTGTATACAGTCTTAAGAAAGGCTGTCCGGGGCGTCTTTAAACTTATTTATTAATAAAGTTTTTCTCTTTGCGTTTTTCAAGGAACGCGCTCATGCCTTCCACCTGATCATGGGTTTCAAAGCAGTCGCCAAACAGTTTTTCTTCAATAACAATCGCTTCGTCCATACCTACCTGAAGGCCGTCGTTAATGGCTTTCTTGCAGTTGCGTACAGCAATGGGAGCATTCATGGCAATGCCGGCTGCCATCTTCTCAGCGGCAGGCATCAGTTCTTCCTGAGTATAAACAGCATTTACAAGGCCGATGCGGTAAGCTTCATCTGCTTTAATGTTTCTTGCAGTGTAGATCAGCTGTTTTGCCATACCCGGAGAAACTAAACGGGCAAGTCTCTGTGTTCCGCCAAAACCAGGAGTAATGCCAAGGCCTACTTCCGGCTGTCCGAACATAGCGTTGTCAGAGCAGATACGAATATCACAGCTCATGGCGATCTCACAGCCGCCGCCCAGAGCAAATCCATTCACTGCTGCAATGACAGGGATCGGAAATGTTTCGATCTTTCTGAATAAATCGTTGCCCTTTTTACCAAAGGCTTCACCTTCTGCTTTTGTCAGTGTGCTCATCTCACCAATGTCAGCACCTGCAACAAAAGACTTCTGTCCGGCACCTGTTAAAATAAGGCAGCGGATCTCCTCAAGGTCAACAGCATCTAAAGCTGCGTTAAGATCTTCGAGGACTTCAGAGTTTAATGCATTCAATGCTTTTTCACGGCTAATGGTCAAAATACCAACATGGCCCTTGACTTCGTATAAAACATTTGACATTTTTTTAACTTCCTCTCTTTCTGGAATTTACTCTACACCCTATTCTACAATATTAATGCCCATAAGTAAATATAAATCCTGCAAAATAATTGGCAGTTTTTTTCAGGAAATTTGTTATTTTTTATTTTTACGGAAAAAAATGTCCGTTAAGATATTATCAAAATCCGGGGCATTTTTACTCCTTCTCCCCGGAAACAGTCCCCGGCTCATAAGACAGCTCCCATACATCCGCATAGGTGCCCAGAGGATCCTGGGATAAAAGGCACATCAGGACAAAGCATTCATAAGGATTTTGTATATACAGCTGGCCCATACAGCACTTTTCCAGGATTTCATCCGTGGATTCCTGGAACCGGAAATATCTTTTCCTGGCGTCGGGATACATATCCAGCCTTTGAGAAAAAATAAAAAAGTTCAGGGTGATCAGTTCAAACCGGGTCACTTCCGCCTCACCGGCAAGGATCTCATGGATACGCTGACGGCTGAACCGCTTTCCCGAAAACTGCCGGTTCAGCTGGGACGCCTTGCCGGGAGTCAGGTTCCCGTGGCGGTCCTTGGGGATGGCGGAGCAAATGATCTGCTCCATATGGCTTTCCGTGATCTCCTCCGGCGTAAATACCCGCTTTTTGGAGGTTGGCGCCTCTGCTTCTTCCCGGTTATAAATTTGTGCAATGATTGTTCTTGCTTCATTATATAAATGGAGAAAGCATTCCTTTGCCGTCACACTCATCAGCGACTGGTTCCCTGAGGTTTTCAGCCTTGAAACATAAGCCATCAGGGAAGCGTCGTCTAAAATACGGGACACACTGCCCCGCATACGGATAGTATGCTCGTGAAAAAGGGCATCCATCGCCGGATCATTGGCCGGGATCTGAAGGTACTTTTCCCAAAGCTGGCTGAATTTCAAATAATTATAATGATTTTTATAGCAGTACCAGCAGATCACCTCAAAAGGATTTTTAGGATTGATCTCTGCTTCCCGAAGGCCCTTTGTAAGAAAAAGGTTCACATCCTCTACGCTCATATCCAGGCCGAAGCCCAGCAAAAAGACCACATTGCGCTTTACCGTCTGCCGGGTCAGCCAGTTTTTTGAAAGAGCGCTCAGCTTAGCTGTTGTTGGCCCAAAGGACGGGGGCGTGTGCCGGTCGGAAAAGGAGGTGCGGATGATCAGCTGGTACTCCTTTAAGGGCACCTGGGAAAAGGGCTGCTCAAGCTCGGCTTTCAGATAAATATAGCGCTGCAGATACTCGCCAAAGGAAATACATTTCAGCCGCTGTCTCAATGTATTATAGATCACCCGGGCATCCTGATCCTTAAACCGGGTATCGTCCACGCCATCATATAAAGACTCCCAGGCCGCATCTGTAAAATCATACTCTTTAATATTATTATCGGTCATTATGCTTTTTCCTTCCCTACTTTTGAAAGCACCACCCTGGCCAGGACAAGGAAAAGGACCGTAAAGACCACAAGGATCCCCCAGTCTCCCAGCAGGTGTGCCGCAGAAAAGTCAAAAAAGGCCTCCGCATCATGGGGAATCGCCACGCCCTCCTGCTGGAGCTTTAATGGAAGCCCGTTAAGATTGGCTGTGGTGCCGTAGCCTTCCATGCTCCACCGGCAAATGGCCGCCCAGGAAATGATCTCCGTTGCCCCGGAAAGCTTAAAGATCAGTCCGGAAAACAGGATCTGGGGCATCAGCAGGATCGGCGCAACCGTCATGGCCCGGTCTGCATTATTAAATAAGGCTGAAACGAAAAGGCCCATGGCGGCAGCCGATAATGCAGTCAAAAAAGTCGTCAAAAAGATTTCCAGAGCCGCCGGAAGGAACACGCCATTGTCCGGCAGTCCCACCAATGCTCCAAATACTCCGGTAACCATAAGGCTTTGGATCAGGCACAGGCCACCAAGCACAAGGATCTTGGATAAAATATAGGCATTAAGGGAAAGGCCGGTCATATATTCCCGCTTTAAAATGCTGCGCTCCTTGCACACTTCCTGAATGGCATTGAGCATACCGATCCAGAACGCACAGCAGGACAGGGCAAACAGCAGGCTCTTGGTCATTTCATACTGTTCAAACTGCTTCCCATCAGCCACAAGAGAGATAAGAAGGGCCAGCAATGGAGCCTGAACCAGGAGCAAAAGGAGACGCTGGCGGTCATTGACCACTAATTTTACATACCGGGCGCATAAAACACCCAGCTGCCGCCCTTTGGACTTCCCGGATCTTGTCCCGGAGCCCCGGACCTGACGGAAATTTTTCACAGGAACCCGAGATCTGGCAAAGCGCTGGCTCCACATATCCGCCTGTTCCGCCATAAGGGGATAAATATCCACCACATCCGTTACCCCGAAAAAGTTCAGGGCATCTGCATAGGATCCGTAAAAGCAAAGCTTTCCCCCTTTGCCCATAAATACGATCTTATCGCAAAGCTTTAGCTGCAATGTGCTGTGGGTCACAAGGATTACGGTTTTGCCCGAATCAGCCATTTTCCTGAGGGAGTTCATAAGGCTCCGCTCAGTCCCCGGATCCAGGCCGGACGCCGGCTCATCTAAAAATAAAAGGCTTGGGTCAGACAAAAGCTCTACGGCAATGCTGGCTCTTTTTTTCTGGCCGCCGCTTAACGCCCGGATCAGGCTGTTCTTTTTCTCTGTCAGCTCTACCATGTCCATGGCCCGGCTGATGGCCGCCTCCCGATCCTCCCGGCCTGTATCTGCCGGCAGCCGGAGCCTGGCAGTATACATAAGCATATCGTGAAGGGTCAGGTTGTCATATACAATATCCGACTGGGGCACATAGCCAATGACCTTTTTTAAGGCATCAAAATTTTCATAAAGAGGAATACCGTTAATAAATACATCCCCCTGGTTTGGCTTTAAGTAGCCGCACATGGCATTTAAAAGGGTGGATTTTCCGGCGCCGGAACCGCCTACAATAGCGACCAGCTCTCCCGGCTTAACATTCAGCCCCACATGATCGCAGGTAATAAAGCCTTTTCTTCCCCTGCCCCGGCGGATGACCACATCGGATACATCCACTGAAATACCGCTTTTAAAGGTGCAGTAAAACAACATGCCGTGGGTAAAGATCAGCTTTGTATTTGTAATGGTAATAACGTCCTTTTCATGGAGCATTTCTTTTCCCGATATGCGCCGCTGATTCACGATCACCCCATTGGTACTGCCCATATCCTCAATAAAATATCCCTCCCGGGTTTCAAGGAGCCGGGCATGGCAGCCGGAAACCGTCACATGGGGGAGGACAATATCACAGCCCTGATTCCGGCCGATGGTCCATGACCCTTTGCCGGAAAGCGGCTGGTAAAACCACTGGCTTTGAGCCCCTGCCCATGAAACCACAAACAAAACGCCCTGGGCCACAGACTCTACGCCATCATCAATACGGAGCACATCCCCATCGCTCAGCTCTCTGGAAAGGATGGACGTATTATTATAGATCAGACCATTGGTGCTGCCCGTTTCCTGCCAGGCGCCCTTGTCCTGGATGTGCCACAGGCCGTCCTGATAAACAAAACGGCCGTGAAGGGCTGACACCAGATGGGAGTTCAGTACAATATCATTTTCCGGCCCCCGTCCGAAATATAACACCGGCTTTTTAAAGTTTTCCAGGCAGATCATCCGGGGCTGCCGGGAGCCGTCAAAAATCGTTATCATTAAACCGGATACAAAGTTTTGATTTTGAGAAGCATATGCCGTTTGATCAAAATTTTCCATGGTCATCTTCCTTTATCATCACTGTGCTGTAAGATAGATCTGGTACTGGTCTGAGGTTGCCATAGTACCGTCTTTATTGATTGTCAAATAAAAATCGATCATTGAAGCACCGCCGGGATCATCGATCCACTCCTGTCCCACCAGGCCAATGGTAATGCTGCCATCCTCATTTTCTCTAAGGACCTGTCCGATCATTGAAAAGGTTCCGCTTGACACATCCGCATTATGGGCATTGGGATGGAAATAAAATTCTGCTGAAATCGCTCCGGTCTTTGGATCGCAGGCAAGAATGGTCAGATCCAGATCCGTTACGCCCCAGTTGGGAACATAAGTGCCTGTATAGGTTTTTACAATATTGGCATACGCATACATATTATCGCCGGATGCATCTACGCAATAGATTGCTTTGTCCTGAGAAATAAGCTTTGTCCGGTCTGCATTAATTTCCAATGTGAGACTTTCTAATGCATCATCAAATCCATACCGGGGCTCTACGATCCATTGCTGAAATGTCAGTAAAAGATCCACGCTTCCATCTTCATTTTCACCAACAATCTGGCCGGTCATGGCACAGCTTAAATAAGTGTTGCCGCCGGTACCTTCCAGGCTGTAGGCTGCCACAGAAGCGTTCACATTGCCGCTCTCATTACAGGAAATAATCTCCACATCAAGCCCCAGCACCGTTGTTTCGTCCACCTGATAGGTGCCGGTATAAGTTTTTACAATATCGCTGTAAGCGCCGGTCTGGGACGGAGCCCCGGATGCGCCGGTGTTTTCTCCCGGATTACTTTGGGCTACGCTTTCTCCGGATCCGTTGTCTGAGGATTCGTCCTGAGTCGTTTCATTATCATTATTTCTTGTAAGCATAACTGCGGCAAAAACACCGCCCCCAATCACAGCGGCTGCTAAAACCGCCAGAAGGATCACCGGCCACCGGCGTTTTTTCTTTTTCGGGCCGGAGGGAGACGGCATCCCGCTGGCAGACGCCGGGTTCTGATACATCTGAGCCTGAGGCGCCCGTCTTACCCGCACAGTCTGTTCCATAGCGTTGGGATCTGGTCCCTGGGCAAAATTCATATTTACACCCTGGGGGCCTCTGGTCCCGGCAGAATTTCCCGCATTGATCAGCGCCCGCTTCATTGCGGTAGGGGTTGCAAAGCGTTTATTGGGATCATAAGCACAGGCCGTCAGGATCAGAGACGCCATTGTGGGGGATGCTTCACAGGGCGCCGGAAGGGGCTCGCCCCGCAGCCGACGTTCCACAGCGGCTCTGCGCTCATTGGGACTTAATAGCTGCTTTTGGGTATCCAAAAATGGCAGCCGGTTCTGGTTTAACAATCGGTACAAAACAATACCCAGAGAATAAATATCCGCCCGGCCATCATAACGGCCGTTGCCTGCCACCTCAGGGGCCATATAGTTAAAGGTGCCCTTCTGAGAAAGACCGCCGGTGACATTTTCCATTTTTCTGGCAATGCCAAAATCCCCTAATTTAAAATCGCCAAAATCATTAACAAAAATATTTTCCGGCTTAATATCTCTGTGGATAATACTGCGCTTTTGGCAGATTTCCAAAGCCGTACAAATATCCGCTCCCAGCTTGATCACTTCCGCCTCGGATAATTTTCTGTCGCAAATATACTGGTTAAAGGGCGTCAGCAGCTCCATACGGATATAAATGTTCCAGCCGATACGGTCGGTACACTCCACGACTTTGTAGTCCTCCACGCTGACAATATTTTGCATTCCTTTAAAGGATTCCATGATCTGGATCTCACTGACAAAATCATTGACGATCCCCTGAAGATATGTGCGGGTGGCATTCATATCCAGCCCTTCCGAGCGAAGGGAATCGATCTGGTTCCCGTCCGATGGGATAGAAATTACTTTAATGGCAGAATAGCTGCGAATATTGTGATCCTGGCGGACAGCTTTATATACAACACCAAAGGAACCTCTGCCCAGCTCCTTTTCAATCTGCCATTCCGGCCATACACCGGATAAATTTACCATGTCTGTCATTTTTCATACCTCATTATCCTGCATATTCTTTTAAAAACGCTTTCCTTTTCATCTTCCATAACATAAAGAAGTAAGAACGTAATATTATCCTTACCCCCATTATTCAAAGCTTCCTCCAAAAGGGCACAGGCAGCCTCCGGCCCGGCCCGGCTGGTCAAAATCTCTTTCATCCGTTCCGGGCTTACCATATCCGACAGACCGTCAGAGCACAAAAGATAAACATTATTATGATCATACGCTAAAGGAGCCACATAAGGCTCAATTAAAAGCTCAGCTTCCGGGATCCCAAGATTCTGGGACAGGGGCGGCTTGGCATAAAGCTCAGGCATCCACACATGATCCTGAGAAATCTGGCAAAATCCCCGGGAGGACATTAAGTAGGCCTTACTGTCTCCAATATTGCACAGCCATATGCCCCTGGTGTCAAACTTAAGCAGGACCGCCGTGGTCCCCATGGAAGTAAGGCCATGGTCTTTTGTATATTTGCATATAGCCCCGTTGGCTTCCCGGCAAAAGTCTGTCAGGTCCGAGCCGTCCTTTGCCCACCGGGAAAATGTGCGCATATGCTCAGCAGCAATATAAGCGGCTACCTCTCCCTGTTCCTCCCCGCCCATACCGTCGAAAACGCCAAAAACCGTTTCGCGGCCGGGACTGGCAATGCCTGTGAGCATTTCCCCGGTTCCCTTATTCCGGCAGGGAAGTATGGTCTTTTCACAAATTAAATTATCCTGATTTACCTTCCGGCACCGGCCAATATGGCTGATTCCGTAATACCGGATCCTGTAGGACATACTGTATCACCTCTTTTACTGCCATTATACCACCACAGGCAATAAATTCTGTAATTTGCGTTTTACCCGGCAAATATCTGCTTTGAACGCTAAGGGTATCATATCACAAAATCCGGTCATATCCAAGATGAGATCGGATCGGGATATCCCCTGTACACTGGCAAAAAAGCCCTCAGCCATGAGCGATTACCCACAGCCAAGGGCTTTTACAGCATTTTTTATTTATTCAACTTCTTCATATAAAAGATCGTCCTTTGTGCGGGCGCCTTCCTTAACGTAGGTTCCCATAGCGTTGCAGGCCGGGCATTTGCCAAAGTCATCTCCAAACTCAGGGATCAGATCTGTGGCGTACTTAAACAGCTTGCCGCACTCGGGGCATTTATAATAGAAGTACAGCGCTCCCCAGCTCATAATCTTCGCCGATTATTTCAGGCCAAGGATCTGACGGGCTTCATCCGGAGTTGCAGCCTGGCGGCCAAACAGCTCAATGGCCTGTTTTGCTCTTTCAACAAACTGAACGTTGCTTTCGGCAAGCTGGCCTTTGGCAAACATAACGTTGTCCTCCATACCTACACGGATGTGGCCGCCCATAGCGATGGCTGCATACATGATCTCCATAGCGCTGTGGCCAACGCCAAAGCAGGACCATGTGGAGCCGGGGCAAAGCTGATCCATCGTTTCTTTCATAAATACAAGGTTCTTTACGGAACCTGGGATACCATTGGCGCAGCCCATGCAGAACTGGAAGTGAAGGGGTGTTTTAAGAACACCTTTCTTTACATAGTAAGCAGCGTTGGCGATCATACCCGGGTCGAAAGCTTCGATTTCAGGCTTTACATTATATTCCTGCATAGTAGCGCCCAGCTCCTCCAAAAATGCGGGAGGATTTAAGAACAGGCTGCTGTTTAACCAGTTCATGGAACCGCAGTCATAAGAAGCCATCTCAGGTCTTAACTCTCTTAAATGAGCCTGACGGGTTTCATCGGTTGCGTGAAGGTCGCCGGAGGTTGTCAGGTTAATGACAATATCGCAGTCCTTGTGGGCTTTGATCAGCTCAACGGTCTTTTTGAACTTTTCTTTGTCCATGGTTCCGTTGCCTTCGTCATCTCTCATATGAAGATGAGCCACAGCAGCGCCGGCTTTCCAGCAGGCATATACATCCTCTGCGATTTCTTCCGGAGTCATAGGAACCGCAGGGTTATTTTCTTTTTTTGGCCATGCGCCTGTCGGTGCAATGGTGATAATGGTCTTATTTTTTAAAGCTTTATTATCCATGATCGTTTCTCTCCTCTGAATTTCACAAAAGGGTGCTGCCAGTGACAGCAACACCCTTGTAACCTTTACTGTCCGCACATACACGGACCTTCAATACTCTTATCTGCTCTGAACGCCGGTTCCGCAGTACAGATATGTTCTGTCCGGAACATCGTTAAGATCATCTTCATCGATTTCTGCAACGCAGCGGGCCATAGAGCCGTCGCCCATGTACCATCTTAATGGGAAGCAGTAGAATCTGAAGCGTTTGCCTTTAACCTTTTCCAGGTCACCGCCAAGGTTCTCAACACCTACGATGCCGTGGCCAAGCATGGTCTTATGGCATGGCTCCCATGTTCCCCAGCAGCCGATAGCTTCAAGAGCGCCGAACTTCTTGTCGTATGCTTCTTTGCCGTGGATGCGGATATATTCTTCTTTATCAAACTCTGCGTATGCTTCTTCGCCAAACAGCTCTTTGTATTCTTCTGTGATCGGTCTTCCGGAAGCGCCAAGAAGGTTCATTCTTGTCATACCGTTGTTGCCCATAGCTGTGTGAAGCGGGTGGTCAAGTGCCTGCATATCCATAGCTACGCACTTTACTTTGTGGTCAACGAACCACTGGCCGGCTTCAACGCCTGTACCGCAGGAATAATGATAGTATTCCTTGGAATCGTCAAATTTCAGGTGCATACCTGTGTCAAGGCAGATAACCATGCCTTCAAGTTCACCGGAATCCGGATCAATGCCCGCACGGCGGCATGCATCGTCCAGGTGCTTGCCTGTGATCAGGCCCCAGCGTTCGATCTGGATGTCAAGGCATACAGCATCGCCTGTGTAAGCATCTACAGGCATTTCATGAGTATAACGTGCTCTCTTGCCGTCAAACTCAACTTCCATAACGTGACGGGGAGCGTCACAGTGTGTACCTGTATGCATGGTGCAGCCAATATACTGAGTTAAAACGCCGCCTTTTGCCATTGTATGCTTGCTGTCGATCACTGGCTTGTCAAAATAAGGCCAGCGTGGAATTTCTGCGCTGAATGGATGTGTTAAATCAACAAAAACTTTCTTTCCCATTGTTCAAATTACCTCCGTTAAATTAAATTATTTACCATAAAGCATCTTGATGAGATATTCGTTAAGACCGGAATTGATCTCATTGATCTCCTCATCGGTATACTTCATAAAACCTTCGTGAACGCCATCTTTGGCTTCTGCACGGAAGCCGTTCTTGCCTTCGTCAAGCATCTCCTTTAAGAGCGGTGAAGCATCGTGACGGTCTTCCAGATCTTTTAATACATAACTGTGAATGTTATATGTAAGCTGTGTGCTGACCATATCGGAATTTACCAGCGGCGGCAGATACGGCAGTCTTAAGCCGAAGCTGTACTTGCAGGCATCATCCACGGTCTTGGCATCTGCAATGCCTCTCTCTACAATAGAGATGGCTTCACGCCACAGGGCATGCTGCATACGGTTTGCAATAAAGCCGGGAACATCCTTTTTGCAAAGCACAGGCTTTTTGCCGGCCTTTGTAAGAATGTCCATAACCGTTTCTGCCACTTCATCTGTGGTAGCCGGTGTCTTAACAACCTCTACCAGAGGAATAAGGAATGCCGGATTCCAGAAATGAGTGCCGCACAGACGCTCTTTATGCTTACACTTTGCAGA
Source organism: Candidatus Scybalocola faecigallinarum (assembly GCA_018711005.1). GTDB lineage: Bacteria > Bacillota > Clostridia > Lachnospirales > Lachnospiraceae > Catenibacillus > Catenibacillus faecigallinarum. Next base: position 21,771 of record DVIT01000038.1, read on the forward strand.
GATCTCTGTAGGACTCATAACGGAAGTATTGGTACAGAAAATGGTGTCCTCTGCCACATAATCTTCCAGCTGAGCAAACAGGTTCTGCTTTAATTCCATATCTTCAAGGACACACTCAACCACAAGCTGAGCGCTCTTTACGCCTTCGTCGTTAAGATCCTGAGTAAAGCGGATCTTGGAAATGATCTCGTCCACCTGGGCCTCAGTCATGATCTCTTTTTCAACGAGAAGCTTTGTATTATTGCGGACTTTGGCTGCCACATCCACAGGATATACATCATAAACAGTCACCTGGGCATCATCCATAGCTGCCAGGATCTGGGCAATAGCGCTGCCCATCATGCCGCCGCCGCAAACTAAGAACTTCTTAATATCGCGCATTTTAAAAACTCCTTTGTGATTAGCAGGTCAGGTAACCGCCGCTGCAGTCGTAGTTGCCGCCGGTCATAAAGTTGGAAGCATCGGAAGAAAGGAATAATGCAAATCCAACAAAATCTTCAGGCTCAGCCAGACGTCCGATAGGCTCACGTTTCAGGAAGTTTTTGTAAACCTCTGATTCAGGATCGAACATCCACTCTGTCAGCTCGCTGCGGAATACTGTCGGGCAGATGGAGTTTACGTTAATGCCGTATTTTGCTGTAAGGTCGCATGCCATACTGGAAACCATCAGGTCTGCGCCGCCCTTGGATGTGCAGTATCCGGTGTAGCCGGCCATACCGCGTTTGGAACGCTGAGATGTAACAACAACCATCTTGCCGCCCTTGCCCTGAGCAACCATCTGATGTGCAACATATTTGCAAACAATGTATACGGACTTGCAGTCAGCGTCCATAATGTACTGCCAGTCAGCAACAGACTGATCCAGAATGTTCTGAGGCTTGTTATAGCCATGGCAGATAGCAAGAATGTTGATCTCGCCGTACTTTTCAACGGTTGCTTTAACTAAATCGTCTACCTGGTCTTCCTTGGCAGGATCAGCAACATAGTATGCGCAGTCAATATTTTCTGCCTTAAATTCATCTTCAAGTTCTTTTAATTTTGCTTCGTTACGTCCGGTCATCATAACCTTTGCGCCGGAATAACCATAAGCCTTTGCCAGAACCTTGCCAAGAGCGCCGGTTGCGCCGGTAACAAGGGCTACTTTTCCTTCAACGGAAAACATATTGTTCACAAAATCTTTACTTACTGGAACCATTTCGTTTTGTCCTCCTTAAATTTAATCGATCTGATCAGTCCGGATAATTAATGATGACCAGCATTCTTGCAGGCAGATTGCTCTTGTTTTCAAGATAGCGGCCTTCGTTGGGCGGGAAGGAAATGGATTCATCTTTGTGGATCACATATTCGTTGCCGTCTTTATCTGTAACAGTCATTTCACCTTCAAGTACGTAATAAACCTTCTCCAGTGGGTTATCTTCATAAGCATAATCAGCGCCGCCGCCTGGTAAAAACTCGCTCATGCCGATCCAGAATTTTGTAGCTCCTGTCTCGTCTTTTCCATGATAGCGCATGCATGTGCAGCCATGATGGCCGGCTGCTTCATATGTTGATAAATCTGCAAGTGTTCTCTTAACCATTTGAATTACCCCTTTTCTTGTTGTTTTTTGCATCTGACGTTTTCCACAGCCGTGCCGAAGATACACCCGCCGGCAAGGCCATATGCAGCCGCTGTTCAGAAAAGAAAAGCAACAGCACTTTGTACAAAATATACAAAGTTATACCACTTCAAAAAGCAGTTTTTACAACCACAGCTTTTCTCCAAGAAATCCGCGTCTACATATACTGTATTTTTATTATATAGCACCGTCTGATTTTATGCAATAATTACAAAGAAGTTAGGTGGTTACTTTTTGGTTACTATGACGAAAATCCCCTGTGAATGTTTACTCATTACCTAAAATATTATATAATAAATCCGTGGTTTTACGATTGGATTTCGGAGGTTACAACATGGAGTATATCAACCCTTATTTATATGGCATGCGATGCATTTCCGGAAAATGGAAAACGACCATCCTTCATCATATTTATACTTACGGCCGTATCCGTTTTAATGAGACAAAAAAGACGCTCCCCATCAGCGAGAAGGTTCTCAGCCAGCAGCTTAAAGAGCTGGAGCGTGACGGACTGGTGCGCCGTATCCAGTATCAGGTCATGCCTCTGAAGGTTGAATATGTCCTGACCCCTATTGGCGAGGAGCTGATCCCGGCTCTGGATATTATCTATATCTGGAGCATTAAACGCATGCATGAGCGGGGCGTCCCCATTGATCCGGATGCTTTTGTTGTCCATCAAAGCGAGCGCTATTCCCGCGAACTGAAGGATATTATGGCAGCCAACGGCTTTGGTCCTGAGGAACAGGAGACCGGGGATTAAGACGGCGGTTTTTCTTTCCCCGTCCGTCCCCATGGCTGGATCGTTACATAAAAATACAGGTGTCCCCTGATGCGGTTTTCATGAGCCGCCCAAAGGAACACCTGTATTTTTTTAGTCTTTATTTCCGTAACGATTCATGCAGACATGGTTACTATTCACAGCCACCCCACCCGCATGCGCACTCGTCGCGCTTACGCGCTTCAGTCATAGCCAAATCGCTGCTATTTTCCAAAAATCTCTTTAGAAATCCTTTTACCTTCCGGAGTTGCCGCCAGGCCTCCTTCTGCAGTCTCCTTTAACGCAGACGGCAGCGCTTTGCCCACACGGTACATGGCTTCAATGATCTCGTCTACCGGGATCAGGCATGGCGCGCCGCTTAAGGCCATATCTGCGCAGATCAGTGCATTGACTGCCTGGGAAGCATTTCGCATGGCGCAGGGAAGCTGCACAAGCCCGGCGACCGGGTCGCAGACCAGGCCCATAACATTCATCAGGGCAAAGCCGCAGGCATTGGCACACATGGCACTGGTGCCGCCGCACATATGGACCGCTGCCGCAGCAGCCATGGCGGCAGCTACGCCGCACTCCGCCTGGCATCCCCCTTCAGCGCCTGCCACAGTGGCGTTTTTCATAACAACAGCGCCGATACCGGAGGCTGTCAGCATACCTTCATAAACTTTATCTTCTTCAAGGGCATAGCGTTCCTTCATGGAGATCAGCACTGCCGGAAGGATACCGCAGGAGCCTGCCGTAGGGGCTGCGCAGATTTTTCCCATAGCTGCGTTGATCTCACAGCAGGAAAGGGCCAGCGCCATGGCCCGGTTCATAAAGGGCCCGCAGATGCCTCCATTTTCTGTCGTATATTTATTTTGAGTAAAAGCGCTGCCCCGGATCAGATTTCCCACAGTTTCATGGGGACGGTCCAGTGCTTTGTGGGCAGACTTTTCCATAACATCAAATCTTACTTTCAGTTCTGCAAAAATATCTTCCCGGGACTTTCCGGTGACGGCCTTTTCATTTTCAAGAACGATCTCCCAGATCGCTGTATTTTTCTCATCTGCAAGTTTACATAATTCAGATACTGTATTATACATCCTGTCCTCCTGTTACTGGGTCAGCTCCAATGCCCGAACGGTGATCACATCTTCAATCTCCCGGATACGGCTCACCACATTTTCTCCAATCTCATCGTCTGTTTCAATAGTACAAAAGGCCACATCCCCTTTGGAACGCCGGTTCAGCTTCATTACCGCAATATTGACATCCGCTTCCGATAAAATTCCGGAGATCTTGCTGATCACCCCTTTATGGTCATAATGGCTGATAAGCAGTGTTGCCGCCTGGGCATGAAACTCTGTATCAAATTCATTAATACGGCAAATATTGATCTGACCGCCTCCAATGGAAGAACCTACAATATTTGCCACACTTCCGTCACAGCAGTAAAATGTGATCAGCACTGAATTTTCATGGACATTTTCCAGCTCTTTTTCATAAAATTCATATTCCAGGCCCCGTTCTTTTGCAATCTCATAAGCATCCCTAAGCCTTTCGTCATCCTCCCGGATCCCAAGGACACCGCCCAAAAGGGCCATATCTGTACCATGGCCTTTATAAGTATGGGCAAATGACCCGTGAAGGCCAAAGGTCACCTTTGAAAAAGGCTTGCCTGCGATCACAGCGCTGATCCGGGCCAGTCTTGCCGCCCCGGCAGTATGTGAGCTGGACGGCCCGATCATGACCGGACCCAGAACTTCAAAAATACTAATATCCATAACGTTATATCCTCCGTAAATTTTTCATTCATTGGCCACAGCAAAAGCGTGCCCCAAAACAGAAACTGTTTTGGGGACACGCTTTATTATTCCTCTGCATTTACTGTCCTATACAAGGTTTCGTGGCAAACCGTGCAAACCATGGATTCCTGACGTACTAATCCGCCATATAGCTCTTTTTCAAGTTTCCAGACACCCTTGTGTCCAAGAGGTTCTCCCATAATGCAACCGCAGTTGGCGCATCGGGCCGCTTCAGTACACGTGGCCTGGGTTCCCAGGACATGGGCTGTCTTTGGGGCAACTTCCCGTCCGCACTCCAAACAATACTGAGCCCGGGTACAATCTGCTTCCGGTGAGAAACGGGTACAGTGATGGCTGATGGAATAGCGGATCTGAAGATAAGGCTCTGCCTTATAGGCGGTCACCTTTTCCGGGCTGAGCCGGTTATTTCCCGTATACATATTCACCACATCCCCCGTCTCCGGCGACGATGGATAAGTGACTGCGGCATCCTCAGGAATATTAATGGCGCTGGTGCCTTCCAGTTCACCGCCCATGTTGGCCGGATACGCCATCAGCGTAAAGATCCCCTGTCCAAAACCTTCAATATCCAGACGGGCATCCTCTCCCAGTTCTATGGCGCTGTTTCCTGCGCCGGCGAAAAGAGAATTATCTCCCTGAAGGTACAGATTAAGCACACTGTCCCCGGCCACTGTCAGGGGGCATCCGTCCTCCAGCGTCCGCTGGTCAATGCTCATATGATCCATAATGACCACATGCTCTCCTTCAAGCACATGGATCTCATAGTCCTCCCGTGTATTTCCGGAAATTTTATAAATACCGTCAAAAGAGGTTTCCTCTCCCCCTTCGCCAATACGGTACCCTGTATCTGTAATATAGATACTGCCCTCCGATATATCCAGACAGACCATATTCTCCGTTTCCGCACCATAAATACCTTGAGAATACAAGATCTGTGTAAGGAAAAGTCCGGCTGCAATACCTGTGAGCCAATGCGCCATTTTTCGTGTCCGTCTGCCCATGGCTTTCCCTCCCTCCTGATCATGCTGCAGGGCCGCATATTCTGCGGCTTATAATACATTACGACACAATTTTGCAAAAAACACAAATTAAGATGCCAGGGTCGAAAGCACGAAGTGCGGAGAAATCCGTGGCATCATGGGGTCAAAATACTTTTTGACCCCAACATCTACTTAAAAATATAATATAAAATTTTTATAAATTTCGCAAGGAAAATTTAAGTTTTATTTCAAAACTATGAGACCAGCGGTTACTGTTCACACAGCAGCCAGACACTTGCTGTATGGCTGCGCAAGAACGTGATTCAGGTGTTCGCAGGCTTCTTTTGCGAAGCAAAATTTCAAATAAGCCTGCGAAAGTTACTGTTTACTGGCTTGCCAGTGAACAGTAAC
>DVIT01000039.1 GCA_018711005.1 Candidatus Scybalocola faecigallinarum
TTTTGCTGCTGCGCTTAATGGCCTTACTCCATCCGCCGATCTTATTGTACACCCAAAAGGAATGGGTCATAAAGGTCTTAGCTTTTCCCATCTTCTCCTTTGTCGTATTCCTGTAGATCGTTCCGCCGCAATCCATAGACGGTTTGCTTTTAATATAGTCGATAAGCTGAGACTCACAGGTAATATGATCCGGAATCTGAGTATAAGCCAGGCCAACGCAGTCCGCCTTGTGGGCATCACTGCCGCCGGTGCCTACAAGACCATATTCTTCAGCCACCTTCCTTGCTTTTTCATTCACTTCCACAGGCTCGCAGGCATTAAAAACTTCCATAAAATCAAACTCATTTAAAATATCCGGATTCCGTTTATAGGCTTTGGCATTCATAAAGCTCATAAACTTTTCTCCGCAGGGATGTGCCGGCCCTAAAACACCGCCGTAATTATGCACAATAGGGATCAGCATCTGTACCGGAATACCCCGCAGCTCCAAGAGCCTCAGCTTAATGTTCTCCGGCATGATCACAATAATATGACCGGCATCCAAAGTATCATATTCCACGCCCTTAAATACGTGAAAGTCTTCGTACCTGCGCCCTTTAATGTGATTCTTCCACTGGCGGTAACCGCCATAAGAATCATGATCTGTCACGAGCATACCCCCAAACCCCTGATCCCTCAGCAGCCGTATATATTCCTCAATAGGGACTTTTCCGTCTAAAGAGCCTTCTTTGGTATGGCAATGCATATCGATTTTCATATACACACTCCCTTTCTTCAATGATCTTCTCACAGGACCGTGTACCTTCCGCACTTTTTGTCCCTGGCACTATCTATTAATACTATACCTCTTTTTCGGGATTTTTACAACGAAAAAAGACTGGTTCGTGCAGCGGTTCATTTTATGTTAAAACATACTGGCGGATGGCCCAGGCAACGCCGTCTTCTTCATTGGATTTTGTTACTACATCTGCCGCTGCTTTTATCCGCTCCTCTGCATTTCCCATAGCGACGGAAAAGCCTGCCGCGCAGATCATCGGGTAATCATTTCCCGAATCCCCGCAGGCCATGATCTGGGACCGGGGAATTCCAAGGATCTTCCCAAGAGCCAAAAGGCTGCTGCCTTTATTGCATGTAGGGGAATTAATTTCCATATTAAAAGAAGATGCATTGGTAATATTTAAGTCCGGAAAACGCCCTTTAATGTGCTTAAATGCCCGGTCCCTTGTATGTGTATCTCCAAAGATCATATGGAGCTTTTCCACCGGATGCTCCTGCTGCCGTACAAACGCTGCAAGCTGCTCCTTGGGGATCCGGCTCGCCCTTATATAAGCCAGCAGACCGGCAGGCACAAGGGAGAAATTCGACGCATTTTCATAATTTCTTTTATCCGTATAGCACTTTCCATCCATGTAGGCTTCTGCCAGTCCATCAAATTCCAGCATAACGGAAATGACCTGTGCCGCCAGCTCCTGATCCATACAGTCCTCATAAATGCGCTCATGGCTTTCCAGATCCACCACAGCCGCCCCATTGCTTGTCAGGGCATAACGCACGCCCGGGATTTTTAAAAACGCCTCTGGCAGGCCCCCAAAAGGCCTTCCGGTGGCCGGAAGCACGACCACGCCCTGAGCGATGGCTTCCTGGATCGCCTGACGGACCCCTGGTGTGATCTCTTTTGCTTCGTTGTAAACCGTCCCGTCCAGATCCAGTCCGATCATGCGGATATGGGGCCTGGATACGCCATTCCAAAGCCTGGTGACGTTACATTTTCCTTCCATAGGTTCCTCCCGAATATCTATATATTCTCAATCTGCCAGTCAATGGGCGTTTCACCGTGGCTTTCTAAAAATGCATTGGTCTGGCTAAAGGGCCTGCTGCCGAAAAATCCCCGGAATGCAGACAACGGGCTTGGATGGGGCGCCTTTAAGATCAAATGCTTTGGATTTGTAAGCATGGCTGCCTTTTGCTGGGCCGGACGTCCCCATAAAATAAACACAATAGGCCGGTCCTGGGCATTGACTGCCTGGATGACCGCGTCGGTAAACTGCTCCCAGCCCATGCCCTGATGGGAATTGGCCTGATGGGCCCGAACCGTCAGCACTGTATTCAGCATAAGCACGCCCTGGTCTGCCCATTTTTTCAAATAACCGTTATTGGGAATCTCGCATCCCAGATCATCGTGAAGCTCCTGGAAAATATTTACAAGAGACGGGGGAAGATCCTTGACCTCCGGCTTAACAGAAAAACTCAGTCCATGGGCCTGGTTGACATTGTGATAGGGATCCTGCCCCAGGATCACTACCTTTACCTTATGTAATGGGGTAAAATGAAACGCATTAAAAATCTCATCCGCCGGCGGATAGACCACCCGGGTCATATATTCATTTTTTATAAACTTATATAGCTTGGCATAATAAGGCTTTCTAAACTCCGGCCCTATAGCTTCCAGCCAGTCATTATCGATCATTGACATAAATAGTCCTCCTTTAAAGACGAACGGACAGACCGCGGTCCCGAAGATACTTTTTCAGGTCGCAGATTTCCATTTCTTTGTAGTGGAACAAAGATGCAGCTAACACGGCGTCCGCCTTTCCTTCTGTAAGGGCATCATAAAAATGGCTCATCTGTCCCGCGCCGCCGGAGGCGATCACCGGAATCGGAACACTTTCGGCAATGATCCGGGTCAGGGGAATGTCATAGCCTTCCTTTGTGCCGTCACAATCCATACTGGTCAAAAGGATCTCTCCGGCGCCCAGGGAAACTACCTTTTTGGCCCACTCTACCGCATCCAGGCCTGTATCAATACGGCCGCCGTTTTTATAAACGTTCCACCCGCTGCCGTCCTCTCTGCGCCGGGCGTCAATGGCCACAACCACGCACTGGCTGCCGAACTTTTCCGCAGCCTGGCTGATCAGCTGGGGCGTGTTAATCGCTGAAGAATTAATGGATATTTTGTCCGCGCCTTCCCGAAGCAGCGCCCGGAAATCCTCTACTGTACGGATCCCGCCGCCCACAGTAAATGGGATAAATACCTGTCTGGCCACCTTCCGCACCAGGTCAACCACCGTTTCTCTCTGGTCGCTGGATGCTGTAATATCTAAAAATACAAGCTCATCCGCGCCGGCCTTATCATAAGCCGCCGCGATCTCCACAGGATCTCCCGCATCCCGCAGATTGACAAAATTGACACCTTTAACAACTCTCCCGCCATGAACATCCAGGCAGGGGATCACTCTTTTTGTAAACATGGCCGCCTCCTATATCTGTGCAAAATTTCTGAGAATATGTAATCCCACTTCACTGCTCTTTTCCGGGTGGAATTGGCAGGCAAACAGGTTTTCATGCTCCACTGCAGCGTGGATTTCCACACTATAATGTGTCTTTGCCGCCACATCCTCTAAATTTTCCGCTTCCAGGTAATAAGAATGTACAAAATAAACATAGGGCTCTGCCCCTATCCCCTGAAATAACCGTGTCCCCGGGGTAATTTCCAGGGAATTCCAGCCCATATGAGGGATCTTAAGCCCCTGGCTGTCAGGGATCCTGCGGATCCTTCCTTTTAACAGGCCAAGGCCTGCCACTCCCGGGCTTTCTTCGCTTTCGGCAAACATCAGCTGTAAGCCTAAGCATATGCCAAGAAAAGGCATCTTTTTATCTGCCACATCATAGATGGTATTGACCAGATTAAATTTGTGAAGCTTATCCATAGCATCGCCAAAAGCGCCTACCCCCGGCAGCACCACTTTATCTGCCGCAAGGATCTCATCCCGGTCCCGGGTCACCACGGTCTGCTGTCCTAAAAACTCCAGGGCCTTTTCCACACTTTTCAGGTTGCCTGCATCATAATCGATAATTGCGATCATATTTCTATACCTCCAGCAAATCGGCGTTTTTATTGAATCTTGCTGTGTTTTGCACGAATCTCAAACGTCCATTTCGTCTTTTTTCTGCTCTCAATCTTAAAAACTCACCTTGCCTAAGTTTCTTCCTTTTAGGCTGATATTTTTCATTAGTTGCTTTGTTTGCCATTTTCTGAGCATCCTTCAATGAGAAGTGCCTAGAATGCATATTAAAATAATAGCATAATCAGGGCACTTTGTCGATATTTCAAATTTTAGCGTAACAGTTCAGCCAGCTGAACTGTTACCTTTATCGCTGTTAACGCAAGCCGCCGTCATTGCATTATCTCCATGGGTGTGCTACACTAAATGTGTGAAGCTGTGGAATCTAAAACACAACTTGCAAAATTGATCGAACTCACAAATGATAAAGCCAAATATGACGCTCAAGTCAAAAAAATTTCCGCCATCAGTGTTCATGCGACTGATCCTGATAACGAGGATCAGCCAGATCCCACAAAACAAATACAGCAGAAAAAATCCGGGGAATGTGATTCGCTTTTAAACAGCGATGAAAGCATTACCGGAAGCAATACGGAAGATACAGGTCTGAAGGAACAGTCTATTTATTACGATATACGTTTTAATGTGCGGATTCCAACATACAGAGGACGTACCTCTATTCAAATGATTATCAATATTGAGGCACAACTGGATACATATCCCGGTTATCCTATTGAAAAAAGAGCGATTTACTATTGCTGCCGTCTCATTTTCGCCCAATACGGGACGGTGTTTCACAAATCAGAGTATGGGAAAATGCGCAAAGTCTATTCCATTTGGATCTGCGCGGATCCGGCAAAAAACGCAGAAATACGATAAAAAGAATCCAGCTGGAACAGTCTGCTGTCTATGGCAGCTTTGAGGATAACCCTATGGATATTGATCTGATCCAGGCAGTCATTATCAACCTGGGAGACCCCCATAGCACAGAAAATCCAATTCTTCGGCTCATGGGCGTACTCCTGTCAGATACAATAAAGGTTCATGAAAAGAAAAAAATCATGGAAGACGAATTTCATATTGCCATGACTATGGAATTGGAAAGCGAGGTG
>DVIT01000040.1 GCA_018711005.1 Candidatus Scybalocola faecigallinarum
TGGCAAGCCAGTAAACAGTAACTTTCGCAGGCTTATTTAAAGTTTTGCTTCGCAAAAGAAGCCTGCGAACACCTGAATCACGTTCTTACGCAGCCATACAGCAAGTGTCTGGCTGCTGTGTGAACAGTAACTGCAAAACAGGAACAGTTATAAATTCTATTGACGCAAAAACTTTTACCTCCTATAATAAACGTTGAAGTAGTCAGGTAAGTTGCAGAGCGTGTTTGAAGATTTCTTGTGCAATTTTCAGACAGGCTCTGCTTTTATTTGTGCCGGGCTGCTGATCCGCCGGACTTCCTGAGTGAAAGTGTGCCTGCCGGGATGGAGCAGCCCCAATAAAGTACAGAGGTTTAGGAGGAATGTGTATGAAGTTATTATTTAAGCAAAGAATGTTTACATGGTTTGACAGCTACGATATTTATGACGAGGAGGGCAATACATTATTTACTGTACAGGGCCAGCTGTCCTGGGGCCATTGTCTCCACATTATGAACAGTGTGGGAGAGCATATTGCCAGTGTAAAAGAAGTTGTCCTTACCTTTATGCCGCGATTTGAAATGTACATGGGAGATCAGTACATTGGCTGCATTTCTAAAGAATTTTCTTTTTTTACTCCCAAATATAACATTGACTGTAACGGATGGCATGTAGAAGGAAATTTCCTGGAATGGGACTATCAGATTGTATCCCGGGACGGTCTTGTGGCGGCTGTATCCAAAGAGCTTTTCCACTGGACAGATACTTATGTGATCGATGTGGAAAATCCTCAGGATGCCATTATGACTTTAATGCTTGTTTTGGCTATTGATGCGGAAAAATGCTCCAGACGGTAAGGCGCTCTCTGTCTTTTATGTATGATTTTGGTACTTTCATGCATCGTATCTTGAAAAAATTTCCCCAGAGAGTATGATAGGACCATGATCGTTGATCCATTTTTTCATCAGGAGGCATCTATGTTTCGGATCGCAGTATGTGATGACAGCCGGGAAATGACTGAACAAATGAAAGCAGACATTTTGAAAATGCCCCAAACATCCTGTAAGGTAGATACATATACATCAGGTACAGATCTTCTGGCCGGAAGAAAGACTTATGATCTGATCTTTCTGGATATTGATATGCCTGGCCTTGGCGGGATTGAGACAGCTCGGCAGCTCCGCCAATATGACAAAAAAGTAAAAATCGTTTATGTGACCAGTTACCGGGAATATGGCGCCCAGGCATTTTCCGTCCATGCCTTTTCCTATATGGTTAAACCGGTAAAAACGGAAGCTCTTTATCATATCCTTGAGGAGGCTTTTGAGTATTCCCGTGAGGAAGAAATCCCGGTGCGGGTGGAGTTTGACACCCTCCAGGGCAGCGCGGTATTGGATGTGAAAGATATTTTCTACTTTGAATATGTCAGCCGGAAGATCCGCATCTGTATTAAAGGCGGAGAACTGATGATGAAAGGCCGGATCACGGATATTCTTTATAAAATGCAGGATTACGGTTTTGAGATGCCCCATAAAAGCTATGTGGTCAATCTTTATCATATAAAATCTGTGGTAGGCAATGATATTTACATGACCAACGGAGATAAAGTTATGCTGTCTCAGAAAAAGGCGGCAAGCTTCCGCCAGATTCTGTGCGAATATATCGAAAAGCAAATGGGGTAGGAGGGAAACGTATGCTTATACTGATCTTATTTTTAAACATACTGGACCTGATCCTTGTGGTGGGACTTCCTTTTTTGTTTGCTTTTAAAACGCCGAAAAACAGACATCCAAAGAAGATTTTTTATGTGCTTGGGATCGCAGCTTTTACTGCAGCGATCATTGCCACGATGGTTTTCAGGAATGATGTGATCTCTGTGATCCTTTTAAGCACGGTTTATTCCCTGACCAGCCAGCTGTTGTTTTGCCGGGGAAGGGTTGCCCTGTTTTATCAGATCGTTTACATTATCCTGCTGTTTTTGATCCAGCTTATGGCGGTCACCATTGGGGGCTTTTTGATCCAGACTATGTATTTCCTTGGAATGTACTGGATCCAGTGCCTGATCTTTATTATTAAATTTGCCCTGGAGATCATCTATACGCTGCTGATCATCCAGGTGGTGCGTGTACGGAGCATGTCGGATGTGTCAAAAAGACAGCTTTCCGGCCTGTTTTTGATCCCCATTTTCAGCTTATTCAGTATGATGACCATGCTGATCACAGGAAACTCTTTTTATAACCGTTACGGGTATGGGATACTTATTGTCCATGTGGCGCTGACCCTGGTGGTGAATTTTTACTGCCTGTACCTGTATTATGATATTTCCAGAAATCAGGAAATGAAGCGGGAGCTTTCCTTTGCCCGCCGGCAAAATGAGATCGTTTATAAATATTATGCAGCCATGGAGCAGCGGATCTTAAATTCCCGCAAAATTATCCATGATATGCGCAATCATATTAATGCCATTGAACAGCTGTATGCCTCCGGTGATTATGAGAAGGGTACAAGCTATGCTAATGACCTGCGGGAGCTTTTGGACCGTCTGGGCCTTAAGTCTTATACATCCAACCGTATGCTCAATATGATTTTAAATGACAAAATGACCCGGGCCCTGGCGCTGGGCATAAAGGAAAGCATCTCTATTGACACTATGGATATTGATTTTATTAAAGATTTGGACATTACCACCATATTTTCCAATCTTTTGGATAATGCCATTGACGCGGCCAGGGATGTACCGGAAGGATTTATAGAAATGAAATCGGTCTGCTTTAATGATATGCTGACCATTTATATTAAGAATCCTGTAAAACCGGATTTCCATGTTCCCATGCCGGGGGTTTCTACAAAACCGGGGCATAAGGGGCTGGGACTTTCCAATGTGGCACGGGCCATGCAAAATTACCGCGGTGAGCTAAGCACCAGCGTAAAAGACGGAATCTTCTGTGCCAGCCTTTTGTTCCCTTTATCTAAAGTATGACCGTCCGGCGCATAACCGGACACAAAATAAATGTTTCAACAGGAGGAAGTTATGATGCTGGAAATTAAAAACTATACAAAGATCTATAAAGGCGGAAAAGTAGCTGTAGATCATCTGAACCTGACCATTGAAGACGGGGATATTTACGGGTTTATCGGCCATAACGGCGCCGGAAAGACGACCACCATTAAGGCTGTGGCAGGGATTCTGGATTTTGATGAGGGGGAGATCCTGATCGACGGAAAGTCCATTAAGACCCAGCCTATCCAGTGCAAACAGTCCATGGCCTATATCCCGGACAATCCGGATATTTATGAATACCTTACAGGGATCAAATATCTGAACTTTATTGCAGATATTTACGGCGTAGGGCGCAATGAGCGTCAGGAACGGATTAAAAAGTACGGGGATATGTTTGAGATTACCGGAAATCTTGGCGATCTTATATCATCCTATTCCCATGGTATGAAGCAGAAGCTTGTCCTGATCTCGGCCCTGATCCACCAGCCTAAGCTTCTGATCCTGGATGAGCCTTTTGTAGGCCTGGATCCTAAGGCATCCCTCACATTGAAAAACCTTATGAAGGAAATGTGCCGGGAGGGCAGCGCCATTTTCTTTTCCACCCATGTTCTGGAGGTTGCCCAGAAGCTGTGCAATAAAATTGCTATTATTAAAAACGGCCATCTGGTCATTTCCGGAGATATGGATACTGTACTTGGCGACAGCAGCCTGGAAGATGTATTCATGGAGGTGAGCGAAGGATGATCAAAAAGTGCTTAACGCTTATGAAGGTTCAGCTGGGAGGGATCATTTTTTCCGGACAGTTTGGGACCAAACAGGGACAAAAGGCCACAAAGATCGCTTCCATGGCCATTGTTATGGGGCTGGTAGGTCTTGTATTTGTATTTTACAGCGCCCTTATTACCTTTGCCTACGTGATCATGGGGATGGAAGATTCTGTCATGCCGTTAATGATGACTGCGGCCAGCCTGATGATCTTGTTTACAACTATGGCCAAGGCCAGCAATTTTATTTTTTCAACAAAGGATAATGACCTGCTTATGTCCCTTCCGGTGACAAACTGGGCCGTTATTGTCAGCCGCTTTGCTTCCTTATATCTCTATGAGGCAGTAATTACGGCCATTATTATGGTCCCGGCTTTAGTCGTTTATTGTGTGATGTGCGGACCGCAGCTCCTTTTCATTTTTGAAGTCGTGCTGTCCCTGCTTTTTGTCCCTCTGATTCCCCTGGCCATTGCCACTTTGATCGGCATTGTAATCAGCTTTATCGCTGCCCGGTTTAAGTACAAAAACCTGGTGATCATGGTGCTGGGAACGGCAGCGTTTCTTGGGATCATGTATTTTTCCTTTACTATGCCATCCATGGATGAGGAAGCCCTTATGGAAATCAATGACCTGCTCATGGGAGCCATTACCCGGCTGTATCCTCCGGCAGCCCTGTATTTTTCCGGGCTGAACGGTTCCGCGGCCGCTTACCTGGGCTATCTGATTCTGTCTGTGGCTGTTGCCGGCGTGATCATTGCCCTGATCGCATGGCGCTTTAACCGGCTGATCGCAGCCCTTTCTGCCCATAAAGTAAAAGGGAATTTTAAAATGACCCGGCTAAAGACCGGCTCTGCTTTTAGCGCCCTGCTGGCAAGGGAATTTAAACGGTATTTTTCCTCTACGGTATATGTATTAAATACGGCCCTCATTTACGTCCTTTTAATTGCTGCCGGTATTGCTGTATTTTTTATTGATGATATTGAAGCGGTTTTAAATTTACCCGGAGCCAACACCATGATCGGCGCCCTTGCACCGATAGTTATTGCGTTTTTTGCAGGGATCACCAGTACCACCAGCGCGGCTCTGTCTCTGGAAGGGAAAAATTTATGGCTCATTGCCAGCTTTCCGGTACGGTCAATAACGGTATTTAATGCAAAGATTGCCCTGAATCTTATTCTTGGGGTTCCGTGCGTCCTTATTACTGCCATTCTGTTTGCCATTCGCTTTCAGCTGGGGGCTGCGGATACGGCATTTACCATCGTCATCCCTTTGCTGTATACGCTTTTGGCTGCTGTGGGAGGATTATTTTTAAATATTCATTTTCCCAACTTTTCCTGGACCAATGAAGCGGCTGTGGTAAAACAGGGGGCTGCGCCTATGATCGCCGTGTTCGGCGGCATGATCCTGGTATTTGTTCCGGGCGGATTCCTCATGCTGTCAGGCATTGCCGCGCCGGTGATCTATGGCATTACCGCAGCGATCCTTATTGTACTGACTGTATTGTGTTATGTTAAAATAGCGCGGACAAATCTTCTCCGGTTTATGGACTGATTTTTTCTGCCGGGCTGCCTGGAAAACGGCCCTGTGGTTTTGGCTCTGCAGCCTGCCTCAGGGGCGGATCCCGGGCAGCCTATTCTTTTTGCTTTACAAGCCGCAGATTTACCACTATAATAAATAAAGTGAATGACAGAAGTTCAGATGGCTGAACTTGTGTAATAAAAGACATCTTTGGGATTTGGAGGTATGACATGGTAAAAAATGACTACATCATGCGTATGATCAGTGAAATGATCCGGGCCGTGCTTACGTTGCTTTTAGGCCGGGATATCGTATCAAAGGATGAGATCGTCCTGCCGCAGATCAGTGAAGATAGTGACTTTCAAAAGCTTATAGCGATGGTTAATGAAGGCCGGATCAATGAGGCGGAAAATATGCTGTGGGACATGACCGGCGACGGCAGACAGGAGCATTTTCAAATAGCCCTTCTTTTTTATAATTACTTAAATGATCTGGATGACGAAGTCCTTGAAAAAGCGGATTTTTCCCGGGAAGAAGTGGCTGACGGCCTTGCCCGGATCATGAAGCTTTACGGCTACGAAGATATGGCCCGTACATTCTTGCTTTAAAAACCAGGTCATCCGCTTTCACTGGCAGCTTTGCTGCACAGTACGGTACAGATGTTTACGCAGAAATGGAGAATTAATTCATGGATAATATAAAAACCGTAATTTTTGATATGGACGGCCTGATGTTTGATTCAGAGCGGCTGTGTATCCGGGCCTATGACTATGCCGGAGAGAAGTACGGCACAGGAAAGCTTGGCTACCTGGTCATGGAGACCCTTGGGATGAACCATGCCGCAGCGGATGTGATCTGGAAAAAGTATCTTGGACCGGATTATGATGCCGCCGGAATCCGCAAATATGTAGATGAATTTTACGAGGATTTTCATAAACACCATAAAATGCCTGTTAAAAAAGGATTATATCGTTTACTGGAATATTTGGAAAACAGCGGGTATGAAATGGCTGTGGCATCCTCCACAGCAACGAAAAATGTCATCGCCAATCTTGAAGAAGCAGGTATACGCCCGTATTTTAAAGAAGTGATCGGCGGAGATATACTAAAAGCCTCCAAACCGGAACCGGATATTTACCTGCTGGCCTGCCGGCGCATGGGGAAGGCGCCCGGGGAATGCTTCGCACTGGAGGATTCTAAAAACGGTGTGCTTTCTGCCAGCACTGCCGGATGCCAAACCATTATGGTGCCGGATCTGTGGCAGCCGGATGAAGAATTTTTAAAAAGAGTAGTTGCCTGCTATGAGGATCTGGATCAGGTATGCGACTTTTTTATGGAACAGAACACGTAGTACACAAGGAGACCTGATATGAACCATAGCTTTATAAAAAAATGGGGGACGTTTATCGCTGCCTGTGTATTGTATTTTGCCGTATGTATTTTTCTGTACGTGATCCAGTACAGGATCTACGGCGATGTGGTGCAAACGCCCCTGATCTATGTGACCGTTTTGCCGGCCGTTTTTTTAGCGGCCTGGCTGATCCAGGGCGGATACCCAAAGCCGGAAGAACCGGAAGATGAAACCCTTTTGCAGGAATCCGGCATTTATGTAGAAGTACCCCAAAACACAAAAAAGCACTGGCATCGGCCTTTTGAAGGCTTTGCCCGCCGCTGGCAGGAGGATATGACGACCGGTCAGAAAGCTAATTTTATCTTTTCTGTCCTGATCCTTACCGCAGCCACGATTTTTATGTTCTATGCGCTGATCACAAATCCCTATATGCTCATGATCTATTTTTATTTTGCCACATTGGCCATTTTAGGGATCTTCAGCCTTTATGAGCCAAAAGGGCGAAAAAAGCTTTCTGTTTTGGCATGTGTATCTTTTTGTGTATTTTTCCTGGTTACTTTTCTATATTTACAGATTGCCTCTCCTATGAGCGTTGACAGCGCTGCCAGGCTTTTGGAAAGCCAGGGATATGAGCGTGTGACCTACAATAAGGCTATTGAATCAGAGACGACCCTGCCCTTAATTTTTGATCATGAACCGGAACAGATCAGTGAGAACAGCGGAAAGCTGGGGTATTATCTGTTTGCCATGGAAAAGGACGGGGTATATATGGGCGCTGCCGTCAGTGTAGTTGACAAAAATATTATTGCCGCAGAGCCGGCCGATAACAGCAGCGGCTTAAATTTTTATATGACTTTTGATTAAACCTGAGGTGGAAACGGATGAAAAGAAATGTTTCTCTGGATGAAATATCCGATGGAAGGCTGCTGGGCCATGAGGATATGGCGCGCCTTGGCAGCGGAGATTGCGCCGGGTGCAGCGCCTGCTGCCGGGACATGGGCAGATCCATTATCCTGGATCCCATGGATATTTTTCGCTTAAATAAAGCCTTAAATACCACATTTGAACAGCTTCTTTCAGATAAGATCCAGCTGAATGTGGTGGACGGTATTATCCTTCCAAATCTGAAAATGGATGAAACAACCAATGCCTGCGGTTTTCTTAACGACCGTGGCCGGTGTTCCATCCACCATGCACGACCGGGGATCTGCCGTATTTTCCCTCTGGGACGGTATTATGACGGCGAGGGCTTTAAATATTTCCTGCAAATCTATGAATGCAAAAAAGAGAACCGGACAAAAATAAAAGTGAAAAAGTGGGTCGATACTCCGGATCTGAAAACCTATGACCAGTATATTTGCTGCTGGCATTATTTTCTTATAGATCTGGAAAAGGTCATTGAAAACAGCCGGGATGATCTTCTTATGAAAAAGATCGATATGTTTGTCCTGGAGCTGTTTTATCTGACGCCTTATGATCCGGACAAAGATTTTTATGAGCAGTTTTATCAGCGTATGGAAACTGCCAAAAAGTTCAGATCAACCCTTCCATCGAAATAAAGGAGGAAGGAAGATCCTGAAAGGGGCCTGGAAAAATGCGGATCCTTATTGAGTTTTATCACAAAAATATTCTGGACAATATGGTTGCCGTGCTGGGGGCGCAGCCGGATATTGTTATGTTTTACTTTGATCCTGTGTACTTTACCCACACTGCAGTGTACAATACTTATCTGGCCTGCCGCAGGTATATTCCCCGGCTGAAGCTGGAGCTTGGAACCTGTGACAGTACGGATTTCTGGGCATTGGAGGATAAGCTTTCCCGCTATATCCGGGAAAATGCCAAAGACGAGATCTTTATTGATCTTACCGGAAGCAATGACCTGGCCGCAGTGGCCTCCTACAGTTGTTCCCGTGAAGGTAAGATTGATCTGTTATATTCGGACATCCGCCGTTCACGGATTCTTTGCATAAATCATCCGGAAAAACGATATGGATACCACTGTTTTGAAATCAGTGATATTATAGAAGGAGCAGGAGGAAAGATCCTTTCCTGCGCCAATGGGGATTATCTGGATAAAAATCGTGAAGCTCTCGAATCCGGGGCGCAATATATTTTGGAAAATATTAGCAGCTGGTCCTATTTATGCAGCTGGCTGCAAAAAAACGGTGCTGGAATGCGGGATAAGCACAGCCTTCATTTTCAGGCAGCACTTACCCAAAACGCCAGGCATAAAAAGAACAGTCCTGACACAAGACTCCTGCATTTTCTGGCCCGGACAAGACTCATCCAGCATTTATCCATTACAAAAAATGAGATCAGCTTTGACTACAGAGACCGGGAGTCCTTAAATTATTTAACAACTTATGGGGTGTGGCTGGAGTTTGTCACCTATTATGCCTTAAAATCATCCCAGAAGTTCCATGATGTAAAGAACAGCCTGAAGGTGGACTGGAACCGGAACGATACCCAGGATATTATTGGAAATGAAGTGGATGTTACGGCCATGTACGGCTGTATCCCTGTGATCATTTCCTGTAAAATGTCGGAAAATGCCACAGACGCCGACGCGGTCAATGAGCTTTACGCAGTAAGCCACCGTATCAGCCGGGGACATGTGATCCGGGTTCTGGTAACGTTCAGCGATATTAAGCAGCGGCGCCACGGGATTTACCTGAAGGCCAGGGAAATGGGCATTATTGTCATGGACGAGGCGGATGTACGCCATCCGGAATTTGCGGCAAGACTGGAAAGGGCCATTTGCCAAAAGCAAAATATTATACGATAAAAGCCAGGACGGCCGGGAGGAGGAAGCCCCCTTCGGGGATACCTGTATGGCCTTAAAAGAATGGCCGGGAGGAGGAAATATGAAGGTAACAAAAGAATTTCTTGAACAATTAAAAGGGGAGTGCGGAGCAAGCAACTGTGCATGGATCCAGGTGAAGGATATTGTGCTGGATCCGGGGCTTCGGAAAAATTGCGAGCTTAATTACTGCGGTGAATACGGACGGACCTGGGTCTGTCCCCCTCACTGCGGTCCGATTGAAGAATGTATCCAAAAGGTGGGGCAGTATGAGCAGGCCGTGATCATCCAGACCATCAGTCCTTTGGAAGATTCCTACGATTTTGAAGGCATGGAGGAAGCGGCAGTCAACTTTGGCAAAGTGCTGCTTAACGCAGTAAAGGTGATCCGGGAGACTGCCGGGGATCAGGATATGCTTGTGCTGTCTGCCGGCGGCTGCCACAGGTGCCCGACCTGCGCCGTGAAGGATAACGCGCCTTGCCGTCATCCTGAGGAGGCATTTCCATCCCTGGAATCTCACGGGATCTTTGTGTCTGATCTGGCTGCAAAAGCAGGCCTGAATTATATTAACGGTCAAAATACAGTGACTTATTTTGGCGCCGTGTTTATGTAAGCCCGGCACCCTTTAAGGAGGTTTTCATTATGGATAAAATTTATTTGCAAATGTTTTCTTTTGGAGAATTTGATCCCTCATTAACCCGGGAGCAGATCTGTGCCGCCGGGGATATGGGATATGATGGCGTTGAATTATTTGCCAGCAATTTTGAAATGCCGGTGGACGAAATGAAGGCTCTGCTTGAGGAAAAAAATCTGGAAGCTATTTCCCTGCATACCCAGACCGGGAAGGTCGAGAAAATGATCCCCTACGCCCAGGCCCTTGGCATGAAATATATGGGTATCGCTATGGAATATATCCCGGATCACGAAAGCGCCCTGGCATTTGCCAAAACATTAAATACACTGGGAAAGAAGTGCAGCGAAGCAGGGATCATGCTTACTTATCACAATCATACTCAGGAATTTAACGTTTTTGACGGCGAAAAGGTGATCGAAACGCTGATCGCCAATACCGATCCGGAGTTTGTGGGCTTTGAACTGGATGCCGGCTGGTGTTCCGCTGCCGGAGAGGATACGGTGGCATTTATTAATAAACATGCCGGACGGATCAAGCTGATCCATGTTAAGGAAACCGACCGGGTGATCGGGCCGGAAGCGCCAAGAAATCCGGCAGATATGAAGTTTGATGAAAATGGACGCCCAATGATCTCTGAGGAAGAACGTCGGGCTGATGAAGAAAAGATGAAAATGGACTGTCCTACAGGCCAGGGCATTAATGACTGGAACGCGATCAAGGCCGCTGCGGACGCTCAGGGCTGTGCTGCCTATATTGTGGAGCGGGAGTATACATATAAAGGAACCCGGCTGGACTGCTTAAAGGAAGATATTGCCTATCTTCGCCAGAATGTAAAGTAGGCCATGAAGATCATTATTTCACCGGCCAAAAAGATGAACCGGGATACGGACAGTATTTCCCCAAAGGGCCTGCCTGTATATTTAGATAAGACCCGGCAGATCAGGGATTGGCTTATGACACTGGATTACAGCCAGCTTAAGGCGCTTTGGAAGTGTAATGACAAAATTGCCGGGGAAAATTACCAGAGGCTTTTGGAAATGGATCTGGAACGCAGCCTGACACCGGCCATCCTTTCTTATGAAGGGATCGCTTATCAATATATGGCTCCCGGCGTTTTCTCTGACGAAGCGCTGGACTATGTTCAGGAGCATCTGCGTATTTTATCCGGGTTTTACGGCATATTAAAGCCACTGGACGGCGTTGTGCCTTACCGGCTGGAAATGCAGGCGGCAGCTGAGGTTAATGGCTGCCGGAACCTGTATGAGTTTTGGTCAGACAGCCTGTATAAGGCTTTGATCCAGGACCCATACGTGTCCGGGGAGCCTGAAGAAACAGTGATCAACCTGGCCTCCGCAGAGTATTCCAAATGTATTGAAAGATATCTTGCCCCCGGGGTTCGGTACGTTACCGTCATCTTTGGGGAAGAAAAGGACGGAAAGATCCGTCAGAAAGCCACCCTGGCCAAAATGGCCAGAGGAGAGATGGTCCGTTTTATGGCCGAACATGCCGTAAAATCCCCGGAGGAGCTTAAAGCTTTTTCCCGGCTGGGATTTTGCTGGAATGAGGCGCGAAGCACGCCAGATAAGCTTGTGTTTTGTAACAATTCAGTCAGCTGAATGGTTAAGATAAAATAAAAAATTTTCGCGGCGTTAAGCCCGGAAAGGGGTATTTATGGAAAAAGACAGACAAAAAGAATTACAGGAAACCCTTATTGGACTGGGACCGGATAAAAAGCCGTTTCCCCCAAAACATTATGAGGAGCTTTCACTGCAGGATACGATCCTGCTGCATCATATGGCGGCAGTTTTTATGCAAAACCATGCAAAGGATGACCGTCAGAAGATTTTTTTCGGACAGCGCATGGCTTTCTTTGAAAATCAGGTGATCACAAAGCTTTGGGCAATGCGTGAATTTTATGCCATTATCCATAAAGGCAATGGGAATTTATATGTAGAAAAAAATACTAAGACCGATGACCGGCAGATTTTTATTTTCAGCACCAGGGAAGGGGCAAAAAATGCGGCAGAAAAGCTATCCAGAAAAAATAAGGACCTGGATATTAAGGAATTTGCCCATAACCAGTTCCCGCCGTTTTACCTGAACCTGTTCCCAAGAGGGATTACAGCAGTGATCCTGGACTGGGGCCAGACACCTGTCGGACTGCCGCTGTGGGCTATCTGCGGCTGCCTGAAGGAGGAGTTTGTTCTGGAACAAAGCCGCCCTGCAGTGCATTTGTGGACATCCAGGGAAATGTATCTCCTTTATTCCACAGTAACCCAGATGCCATATGCGGAATGTGACAGTGAGACTTATGACGATATGGTATATCTGTATACGTCCAAGGACGGGGCAGATGCGGCTGTAAAGGCCTTTGAGGAAAAGAATATTCCTGTAACAGCCAAACGCTTTATTAACCGTCAGTTCCATCAGACCTTTTTTAATCTGTATCTTATGGGCGTTAATGCGGTCCATACAGAAAAG
Organism: Candidatus Scybalocola faecigallinarum; assembly: GCA_018711005.1. GTDB lineage: Bacteria > Bacillota > Clostridia > Lachnospirales > Lachnospiraceae > Catenibacillus > Catenibacillus faecigallinarum. The sequence continues at coordinate 12,526 of DVIT01000040.1, forward strand.
GACGGCATTATCCAGCTGAATATGCTTGTGCCAAAGCCGGACTATACAAAGCTTCCCGAGGAAAAACGGCCCATCCTTAATCCGGAGCTTCTTCTCACCGCAGTGTATGTATGCCAGGAAGAACGCCGTCCTCAGGGTGAAAAGGATACAGATGAATTAAAACAGATGAAGGAAGAACTTATGGCCCATTTAAGAGAGGGCTGGCTGGCAATGCCGGTATTTACAAAGGATAATCCGGAAAATCCGGGACAGCTCCAGTTCCCTATTGTTACCCTGACCAACGGAGAGCGGTATTGTCCTGTATTTACAGATGTGGAAAGCGGAAAAGAATTTGAGAAAATGCAAAAGATCACCGATGAAAATGGCAATCATCCGGAGATCCGTTATATTAAAATGTTTTTTGATAAGATCCTCCAGATCCTTCCGCCTCAGATCCAGGGTGTGACCATTAACCCGAATACCATCAATCTGATCATGAAAAAAACACAAAAAGAGGAGCAGCCTCAGGAGAATAACTAAATGGCCTGTGACCATGGCCGGAGAGGAGACGCAAAAATGCTTGAAATCGGAATAAAGGCACCGGACTTTACCCTGCCGGATCAGGACGGGAACATGGTTTCCCTGTCGGACTTTACAGGAAAAAAGGTTGTTTTATATTTTTACAGCAAGGACAATACGCCTGGCTGTACAAAGCAGGCCTGCGGTTTTGGAGAGCTTTATCCTCAGTTTGAGGAAAAGGGCGCTGTAGTCCTTGGGGTAAGCAAGGATACAAGCGCATCTCACAAAAAATTTGCCCAGAAATATGAGCTTCCGTTTACATTGCTTTCGGATACATCCCTGGAAGTCCTTGAGGCTTATGATGTATGGAAGGAAAAGACCATGTACGGAAAAAAAGTCATGGGCGTCGTCCGCACCACCTATCTCATTGATGAAAACGGCACCATTGTCAAGGCCCTGGGAAAGGTTAAGGCAGCAGACAATCCGGCACAAATGCTGGAACTTTTATAAACACAGATAATTTACACAAAATGAAAGGATGCAACGGCTGTAAAAGCAGATGCATCCTTTTTTATACCTTTAGGTATCCACCACAAAACCTATTTGAACTACCCGTATTAGAGAAATTATTTTATACTATATGGTGGAAAGATAACAACCAAAAGAACAGGCATCGCTAAAGGAGGATGAACCGATGAACAATACGGCAGACGGGGCGGATTTTATCTGCTTAAAGGGTGTCCGGCAGGTTTTAGATCAGGTCAACGGGATCATTTTAGGAAAAGAGAAAGAAGTCAAAGAGATCATGACAGCCTTTCTTGCCAACGGACATATTCTTTTAGAAGATATTCCCGGTGTGGGAAAAACAACCATGGCCATTGCATTTTCCAAAAGTATGGCCCTGGATTACCGGAGAGTGCAGTTTACGCCGGACGTTTTGCCTTCCGATCTTACAGGCTTCAGTATTTACCGCCGTGAGGATGAGCAGTTTGTTTACCGGCCCGGCAGTGTATTTTGCAATCTTTTGCTGGCTGACGAGATCAACCGTACATCCCCAAAAACCCAGTCTGCCCTTTTGGAGGTTATGGAAGAACGCCATGTTACCGTTGACGGTGTGACCCGTTCTGTAGGCGATCCTTTTTTTGTGATCGCTACTCAAAATCCCACAGGCAGCGCAGGCACTCAATACCTTTCCCAGGCACAGGTGGACCGTTTTATGATCCGTTTATCTTTAGGGTACCCGGATTTTGAAAATGAACTGGCTATGGCTAAAGAGGGCGGCAATGCCGGACAACGTATGGCAATTCGGCCTGTGCTTTCCAGGGAGGCCCTCCTGCAGGCCCAGAAAGATGTGGAAAACGTTTATATGAAGGATGAGGTATGCCGCTATCTTTTGAAACTGATCACCGCCACCCGCCAGCACCCGGAGATCCTTATTGGCGCAAGCCCCAGGGCTACCATTGCCCTTGTGAAAATGGCTAAGGCATGGGCGTGGATGGATGGCAGGGATTATGTGACGCCAGCTGACGTATGTTCGCAATTTCCATACGTTGTTTCTCACAGGATCGTTTTAAAGCCTACATTGCAGACAGAAAGCGCTGACACCAGTGCGGTTATTTCCCAAATCCTGGAAAAAGTTAAAAAGCCTTCCCTGGGAGGCAGGGGCCTATGAAAAAACTGGCCTATATCGTTTTTATCCTTGGAATGGTGTATATTTCCGCCATGTACCAGGTACCGTCTCTAATGGCAGCCGCCATAGGGCTTGGTTTTCTTATGATTTTTTTATGGATTGGGGGGTTCATAGCCGGAAGGAAGCTTGTCATAACACCGGCTTCAAAAATCTGTACCGTGTATCAGGGCCAGCCGTTGATTTGTTCCTTTAATATAAAAAATCCAGGCAGATTTTTCCTGGGACCAGCCAGAATACGGGTCTGGATGGGACGGAGGGAAAAGGACCATAATATTATGGCGCTTTTTGATCTCACATCTGAGGATCCGCAAAATGCGGCGCTGCGTATGGATCCGCCTTTTTGCGGGCCTATGTGCTTCCACGCTGTGGAAATAAAGCTGTGGGATCCTTTGAAGCTGTCTTGTGTTAAAAAGAAGATAGATTTTGTCTGGGAAGCAGGGATACTGCCGCCCGTACAGTTTTTGCCCGAGGCAGCAGCAAAGGCGGTCGCTGCTGCCTCGGGCATATCCCAGGCTGGACGAAGTCCTTTGGATGATGCCGGATCTGGCAATGAGATTCGCCAGATCCGGGAATACCGGGACGGAGATCTTTTGCGCCATATCCACTGGAACCAGACTGCCCGCACAGATCTGCTGTGGGTGAAAGAGTATGAGGAGGATGGGTTTCCTGCCATCCGGCTTTTTTTAGACAGACCTTTATCTCCACGATCCAAACAAGACGATGGGCAGCAGGCTGATGCTTTTTACCGGATCCTGTCGGCTTTTTTGTACAGTCTTTTAGAGGCAAAATTTTCAGTAACCGTGTTTTGGAAGGATATGCACAATAAAAACACGTTTTCTTTTTTGGCGGAAAGAAAAGAACAGGTTCCAGTCTTTTTATTGAAGCTTTATGCCTCAGATTTAGACTGTATACAGTGTCCGAATGCCTTACGACTTACCTGGGATCTGAAACTGTATCACAGGGATCAGCTGATCCATGAATTTTCGCCGGACGAACTGAAAGCCCTTCAGGGAGGTGACGTATTCCATGTTCCAAAATCCGCTTCATAAGTATCTTAAAATCCACTGGCCCGGCGACTCATCCCGGACTTGCCAGGATCCAAGGGCGGCACTTATTTCCATTTTATCCGGCGCTCTGGGATGGAGCATAGTGCTCCCGGAGTTTTTTCCGGATCAGGGATCTTCATGGATCGCCGCTGGTACTGGGATAGCCTTATTCGTAGGCGCGGCGCTGGTGATTTTTCTTATGAAATGTGTCTTTTGCATCCGCTGGCCTCTGTATTTTATAACCTGCGCCTTTTTTCTGACCGCACCGGTACTGGGGATTTCTATAGGGATACTTCCCATCCTTCTTTTGCTTATATCTCTGATCTTTTTGGGCCCGATACGTTTTGAAAAAATATGGCTTCCGGCAGGTATTTTTGTTCTGGTCTTTTTACTGGCCTTTGGAGCTGTTTGGGCGGCGCCCCAGGCATTTTACCAGCGTGTTTATGATGCTGAGGGCTTTGTGTACCGCACCTTCTTTGCTCAAAGAGCTTCGGCGCCTATTGCCTCAGGCCATGTATCCGGCGAAAATAACTATCCATCCGGGGATGTGCAGATAGAGGTGACCGTCTCCCGGCGGCCGGAGGAAACCATGTATCTAAAAGCTTTTTCCGGCGGCGATTATGTTGGCGGGCAGTGGGAGAGTGCTGACGACGAAGCGCTTTTTGTAAATATGTCCCATACCCTGGAATGGGAAGAATGGCTGGACTGGATCCGGGGACTGTATGCAAACATGTACTATGTCATGAATGACCAGACCGCCGGCGAAGGCACGCCGGAAGCAATGCAGCTTCATATCCGTCATTTGGACGGCGATTACAGCGCCTGGTACACGCCTTATTACGGATTCTGGGATCTGAGACGAAATAATTACGAGGAAGGTTATGCCTTTAACGCTTTTCAGCAATCAGAAATGGACATTCACTGGGATTATGCTGATCCAATATTTCAGGGAGAACTGGACTGGTACATCCAGGTACGGGACACTTATATGGATGAGATACAAACCGCCTACACCCATGTGCCGGAAGATCTTGTCCCGAGACTTGCACAGCTTTGCCGGGATCATCCACTGGAAGGAACGGATGCAGTCACAGCCTTTATTTTTTCAGTCCTGGACAATGCCGCATATACCCGGACGCCTGGCAGAACGCCGCAAAATACAGATGTTGTGGAATATTTTCTTTTTGACCATCAAAGAGGCTACTGTGTCCACTTTGCCTCCGCCGCGGTTTTAATGTACCGTATGTATGGCATTCCTGCCCGTTATGCCACCGGCTATGCCATTCCCGATGAAAATTTCATTCTCCAGGAGGACGGCACATGGAAAGCCTATGTTACTGATGAATACGCCCATGCATGGCCGGAAATATTTCTGCCGGATTACGGATGGACACCTGTGGAAGTCACGCCTTCCGGTTCAGAAGCACCGGGATATTATCCGGGCTTTAATATGTCTGCGCTTAATGAATTTCCCGAAGCATTCCCTATATTTGAGAACAGCCAGAGCGCAGAAGCTATGGATGGCGGGAGTGGAGAAACAGCAGCATCAGCAGGCCGTTTTTTATCAGATCTGGCAAAACAGCTTATAAAATATTTAAAAGATCATGAACAGCTATGGTGGGCTGGCGGCGCCATTCTGGCAGAAACCGTCGCAATGATCCCGGTATTTTTTATACTGGTCCGGTTTTTGGCACGGAAAAGGCTGGAACAGTCTCGTGTGGAGCTCCTTTTTTCAAAATATATCCGTTTGCTGTATTTTGCAGGACTGGAAGAAGTTTTTACCGGCCAGGAAGAAGATTTCCCGGAAAAGGCTTTTCAACAAATCCCGGCCGTATCATCTCAGGAAGTGAAAGAAGTGGTATCCATTGTCAGTCAGGCGGCCTTTGGAAAAAAAATGCCGGATGCAGGGCAGCAAGAATATGTTCTTGCCATTTACCGGCGCAGCGCCGCCTGGGTTGACGGGCAGCTTTCCCGTCCCCGGCGGTGGGTATTCAGGTACATCCGGCATTTTTGGTAACTATTCAGCCATAAAATTCTGAGCACTGACTTAGCACATCATAAAAAAGCGATTCGGAAGTGTGAAAAATCCACTTTACGACCTTTTAACATTTATTTCCCCGATATGCAGTTCATGGACTTATGAAAAAAGCTTTTCCAATGTTACAAGTACGCCGTCGTCCTCGTTGGAGGGGCATACATTTTTTGCCGCAGCTTTGACATTTTCCGGGGCATTTTCCATAGCATAGCTGTACCCGCAGTATTTCAGCATTTCTATATCATTGCCCCCGTCTCCAAAGGCAGCGCATTGCTCCGGGGTAATTCCCCAGCGCTGAACAAGGCGCTTTAAGCCGGAAGCTTTATGACAGCCGGGCATGATCAGGTCAATGGCTCCATGACCGCTTGTCGTAACTTCCAGAATACCGTCCAGCCTTTGGCAAAACATATCATAATAAAAATCCTCTTTTTCTTCTGGAACGGTGGGAGAGAACTTTAGGATCTGATCGTCCACCGTTTTAAAATCGCTGATCCACTTTAAGCGGGGATAGTAAATACGCATCAGGTCAAAAAATTCCTGACTCACTGTTCCCTGCTCACAGTATGCACTTTCAACGCCGCATAAAACGTTCATAACTTCCGGGTATTCCCTGCACACATCTGTTACGTGCTCTACAATTTCCCTGGGCATATTTGCAGTAAAAACAACGTCCGTCCTATCTTTTACAAATGCACCGTTTTCAGCCACAAAAGAAAACGTTTCCTCATATCCGGGAAACAATCCTCTTAACTGATAGTATTGGTTTCCGCTTGACACAACAAACCGGCACCCGGCCTGTTCCATCCGTGCCAGTATCCGTTTAATTCTTTCTTTTTCCGCCTGTTTTTTGAGGCCTGCCCGGACCGGTCAGATCAGACCGAAATGCTTCATGGCATTATAAATTCCGTCATGTTCCACATCATCGGTGATATAAGCGCAGCGTTCCTTTACAATAGCATCACTGTTGCCCATAGCAACGCTGTAAGGCACATAATCCAGCATGGCCAGATCATTGGTGCTGTCCCCAAAAGCGTAGCAGTCATCCAGGGAAATCTTCAAATGATCGCATAAAAACCGGATGCCTGTGGCCTTGGAATATCCCTTTTGGATAATCTCTCCCATATTTCCGCCCCGGTCAATATATTCCATAAATGTATCGCTGTACGCCCGGAACTGTTCCAGATCACTGTAAGGCTGGACAAAGGCCAGGATCTTATCAAAGGTAAAGGAATCACTGTATATATTTTCCGGAAGGTCATAGGCTTTCGTGCCAAAGGTGCGGCGGGCATCCTCCAGGATCCGGGCCGCCTGTGTTCCGGACTCATGGCCCGCAGCATCCCTGTCAAAATAAATATGGTCATTTTCTTCATAAAATCCGGGGATGCGGCAGCTGCGCATATGCTCCACAAGCTTGACGCACCGGTCATGGGGGATCGTGTTGGCCAACAGCTGCTGTCCGCGATAGTAAATATAGGTGCCGCAGCCGCAAACATAGCCGTCAAAATCCAGGGCCCGGATAAACGGATCAATATTAAAGTAAGTGCGCCCGGTATTTATAAACAGGAGATGGCCGTTTTCCCTGGCCTGTTTCAGCGCCTTTTTCGTGCTTTCCGGAACCATGGCCTTTCCCTCCGGGATCAAGGTTCCGTCAATATCAAAAAACATCATTTTTCTTCCATTCATATCATACGTCCCTCTTTATGGATGTGCAGTCCTTATTCCCGGGCTGCCATAATGATTATGCCCTAAACCGCCATTTTTTGCAAGGATTTTCGCCTGACCGTGGATGGTCCGGAGCCATTGTTGTTGATAACATGCGGTCCGGCTTGTATTTTTATACGTTTTGTCTTATAATACACATTGGACTCGTTGCCGTGAGAGGCACGGCAATAATAAGGAAAGGGGACGAAAAGATGCTGGAACTGCGCAATATTTCTTTTGATGTTGATGAGAACAGCAAAACAAAAGGAATACTTAAAAATATTAACCTGAAACTTGAAGATAATAAATTTGTCGTTGTTACCGGGCCTAACGGCGGCGGCAAATCTACCCTGGCAAAGATCATCGCCGGTATAGAAAAACCCTCCGGGGGACAGATTTTCTGGAACGGTGAGGATATTACGGAAATGAGCGTTACCGACCGGGCTAAGGCCGGGATCAGCTACGCTTTCCAGCAGCCGGTGCGTTTTAAGGGAATTACTGTGTTTGACCTGATCCAGCTGGCTACAGGCAAGCATATTAATGTGGAAAAAGCCTGCGAATATTTATCCGAGGTTGGCCTTTGCGCGAAAGATTATATCCGCAGAGAAGTCAATGCCAGTCTTTCCGGCGGTGAATTAAAGCGTATTGAAATTGCAACTGTTATGGCAAGAAATACGGCGATGACCATTTTCGACGAGCCAGAGGCCGGGATCGACCTGTGGAGCTTCCAGAACCTGATCCATGTTTTTGAAAAGCTCCATCAGCAAAACCATGGCAGCATTATGATCATTTCCCATCAGGAGCGGATCTTAAATATTGCCGACCAGATCGTTATGATCGCAGACGGACAGCTGCGGGACATGGGAACACGGGAGGAAATGCTGCCTAAGATCTTCGGGCAGATCGACCGGCCCGTGGCCTGTGAATGTAAATACTACGAGAACCATTGACAGTTGGGAGGCATACACATGGATGAGATCAGATTACAATTATTAAAAGAAGTTGCCGGACTCCACGACATTCCGGAAGGCGCTTATAATATCCGCGAGAACGGTCAGAGCATCGGCCGCCAGTCTACAGAAGAAATCGAGATCGTGCCTATGGAGGATGGCAGCGGATTAAATATTTATGTTAAACCCGGCACAAAGAAAAAGAGCCTTCACATTCCGGTGATCATCAGCCAGTCCGGCTTAAGTGAAGTGGTTTATAATAATTTCCATATTGGCGCAGACTGTGATGTGACCATTATTGCCGGATGCGGCATCCATAACGGCGGAAGCGCAGACAGCCGCCATGACGGTATCCACAGCTTTTATATTGGGGAAAATTCCCGGGTAAAATACGTGGAAAAGCATTACGGCATGGGCGACGGCAACGGAGAGCGGATCATGAATCCGGAAACCAATGTGGAAATGGCTAAAAACAGCTATATGGAAATGGAAACCGTCCAGATCAAGGGCGTGGATTCCACCATCCGCAAAACCCACGCAAAGCTTGAGGAAGGGGCAAAGATCGTGATCACAGAGCGTCTTATGACCCATGGCAAGCAAACGGCAGAAAGCTATTTTGATGTAACCTTAGACGGGGAGGATTCCGGAGCAAACCTGATTTCCAGAGCTGTGGCCAAGGAAAATTCCTACCAGAAGTTTGTTTCCAGGATCATTGGAAATACTGCCTGCAACGGCCACTCGGAATGTGACGCCATTATTATGGACCATGCGAAGATCGAGGCTGTACCTGAGCTTACTGCCAACAGCACTGAGGCGGCCCTGATCCACGAAGCAGCCATTGGAAAGATCGCAGGAGAGCAGATCACAAAGCTGATGACCCTTGGCCTGACCGAAGCAGAAGCTGAAGAAAAGATCGTTGAGGGCTTTTTAAGATAACCGGTCCCCGGCGTATAAAACCTTTCGTATGATTTATACTAAGTATAAAAAACATACGGGAGGTTTTTTTATGCCTTACATTAAAAATATTTATGCCCGTGAGGTCCTGGATTCCAGAGGATACCCAACCATCAGCGTAGAGGTTTACACCCAGTGCGGCGCCTGCGGCAGCGCCATTGTCCCATCAGGCGCTTCCTCCGGCATTTATGAGGCTATGGAGCTGAGGGACATGCAGGATAAACGCTATTTTGGACAAGGGGTTTTAAAGGCGGTTTCCCATGTAAACAAACAAATCGCACTAAAGCTTTGCGGCATGTGCGTCCTGGATCAGGTAAATATCGACCGGGCAATGATGATGATGGACGGCACAGATAATAAAGGGAATCTTGGCGCCAATGCAGTGCTGGGCGTCTCTATCGCCTGCGCCCAGGCCGCTGCCGCATGTTTGTCCTTGCCCTTGTACCGGTACCTGGGCGGCTGCTTTGCCCACACCTTGCCCATCCCTCTGATCAATATGATCAGCGGCGGAAAACACTGTAATAACGGACTAAGCTTCCAGGAATTTATGATCCTTCCCTCAGGCGCATCGGATTTTAAAGAAGGGGTGCGCATAGGGGCGGAAATTTTTCACCAATTAGGCGAGATCCTGAAATTAGATGGCTACAGCTGCAGCGTCAGCGATGAAGGGGGCTTTGCACCGGCTCTTTCTTCCAATGAAAAAGCGCTGGCCCTGGTCGTCAAAGCCATTGCCCAGGCCGGTTATCAGCCGGGAAAGGATGTGACCCTCGCTTTAGATGCGGCAGCGCCCCAATTATGGGTAAATGGCGCCTACCATCTTTGCGATAAGGAAAATATGGCCATGACGACAGAGGACCTTCTGGAATATTATGAATATTTATGCGATAAATTTCCCATACGCCTGATCGAGGACGGCCTTGATCAGGACGACTGGGACGGATGGTGCCAGCTGACACAGCGTTTGGGACACAAAACCATCCTGGCAGGGGACGATTTTTTCGTCTCCAATGTCTCCCGGATGCAAATGGGCGTTCAAAAATGCGCCGGCAACGGGGTACTGATCAAGCCCAATCAGGCCGGGACCCTGACAGAGGTTTTCTCTGCTGTGGAGTACGCCAAACGGGCAGGGTATGCGGTCATCCTTTCCCACCGGCTGGGCGACAGCGAAGATACCTTTCTTGCAGATCTGGCCGTGGCTGTCAATGCCGGGTATATAAAAACCGGCGCTGTGTGCCGGGCTGAACGCACGGCAAAATATAACCGTCTTATTAAGATCGAAGATGAACTGGACGGCGGAGCAGTGTATGGATCCTAACAAAATAATTGCAAAGTACACCAGAAGATGCTAATATATAGATGTTCCCCGCGGCTTGCTGTATTGGGTCTACAAGCCGCGGTACGGAGCAAAAAAATGCAGCCGCCCAAACACCTTGAACGGCTGCAAAAAATACATAAGGAGATGCAAAAAACTATGAAAAACGGCAAAGTCCAGATTGGTATCATTGGCTGCGGCGGTATCGCAAATCAGAAACATTTACCTTCTTTAAAAACACAGAAAGATCGCGTTGACATTGTTGCATTCTGCGACCTTATTGTGGAAAGAGCTGAAAAAGCAGCCAAAGAGTATGGCACACCTGATGCCAAGGTTTACACCGACTATAATGAATTACTGGCAGACCCTGAGATCGATGCAGTTAACGTACTGACACCAAACGTTGCCCACTGTCCGATCACTGTTGCTGCATTTAAAGCAGGAAAGCATGTTATCTGCGAAAAGCCTATGGCTCATAATCCGGAAGCGGCAAAAGAAATGATCGATGCATGGAAAGCATCCGGAAAGAAATTTACCATCGGTTACCAGAACCGTTTCAGACCTGAGGTACAGGCCCTTCATAAATCCTGTGAAGAAGGCGAGCTGGGCGAGATCTACTATGCAAAGGCTCACGCTGTACGCCGCAGAGCTGTTCCTACATGGGGCGTATTTCCTAACAAGGCCCTTCAGGGCGGCGGTCCTCTCATTGATATTGGAACTCATGCTCTGGACATTACTTTATGGTGCATGAACAACTATGAACCGGACCGTGTTCTTGGTTCTGTATACTATAAGCTGGGCCATCTGCCCCAGGCTGTTGAGGGTAATGCGTTTGGCCCATGGGATCCTGAAACCTACGAAGTAGAAGATTCTGCTTTTGGTTTTATTAAAATGAAAAA
>DVIT01000041.1 GCA_018711005.1 Candidatus Scybalocola faecigallinarum
TGGCAAGCCAGTAAACAGTAACTTTCGCAGGCTTATTTAAAGTTTTGCTTCGCAAAAGAAGCCTGCGAACACCTGAATCACGTTCTTACGCAGCCATACAGCAAGTGTCTGGCTGCTGTGTGAACAGTAACGTAAATTACAAAATATAGTAAAAAAATATATTTTTCCTGTTGACATTTTTAAAACCATCAGGTATAATGATTTTCGTTGGTGCGGCGGAATAGCTCAGTTGGCTAGAGCACACGGTTCATACCCGTGGTGTCGTTGGTTCAAATCCAATTTCCGCTACGAAAAGCGATACGGTTTCCGTATCGCTTTTTGCTTATTCTGAGAATAACGTTGAAAGCGCGGATAACCTTTGGGTTTACAAGTGTCTTGGAACATTGTGATCAATCAAATAAAAGCTCTGTCACCACAATAGGATGCCAGAGCTTTTATTCATATGTATTTTTAAAATTTTTATCTTTTGTAATCATAGTTGTTTGGCCTTTCAGTCATTCGCTATTAAGGGCACTGTATTTTGCCGTTACGCCAACTTCAGATGCGTTTTGATCTTACGCACTTCCATGTCCAGATAATTTACCCGGAGCCTGAAATCAGTATTGGTCTCCAGCTGAGTCAGGAACAGATTCAGCTTCCTGTCAAGGTTCAGATGATTTTCTGCGATAATGGAAATATTAGAGACAATATCCATTTCTAGAACACTTCTGATACCGAGAAGCTCCTGCTGCTGATGGCCCAACTGATTTTCCACATGGCTCATGCGCTTTTCCATACGGCTCATAAGCTTTTCGGCATTGCTTAACCGTGTTTCCACATGGTCCATACGTGCTTCCAGTGCGCCAACCCGAATTTCCAACTGATCCATGCGAGCTTCAAGAGCGTCCATACGTTCCTCAAGCTTGTCCATGCGCTGCTCAAGAGCATCCATACGTTCCTCAAGCTTGTCCATGCGCTGTTCAAGAGCATCCATACGTTCCTCAAGCTTGTCCATGCGCTGCTCAAGAGCGTCCATACGTTCTTCAATTCGATCCATGCGCTGCTCAAGTCTTTCCATTCCGGCTTTAAGCTCCAGGACGACGTCCAGTATTTGGTTCAGTATGGCGGTGTTATCCATAGGCTTCCTCCTTTCTCCGCCTGACAGCGGAATAATAATGCGCTTTTGCATAGCTTATAGCTGTGATATGCACATATCTATCATACACGATTTCGGGAAAATCCACAATGGTTTTTAAAAATAATCGGAGTACAGACGGTCCGGCTGACTGAACATCTATAAATCGGAGATAAGGACGGCAGGAGCGCTTTCATGTACTCACTTCTCAGGCTGTTAAAATACTTTAAATCCCTGGAAAACTGAAAAATTTCTATGAAATAAGACATTATGCCGAAAGGTTTTTATTTTTTCAGGCCAGGAAATGACAGACAATTTGGATCGGAGCGGATATAATGGGTGTCACCAACAGGGAAAGTCAGGAGGCTCGTGAATGAAAAAATTGGATTTCAGAAATATCGTTACAGCGCTGGTGAGTGCTGTAATGAACCGTTCAGTCCTACTGCTGATGAATCCTTTCGGTATTGCCTATTTTGCCTGTGCCTATATGTACAGGCCCGGCAGGCTGCTGCTGACAGCGGCTTCTGTTATAGGAATGGCTACGGCCATGCCGGCAGGGATTCTTTTAAAATACATTGGAGTAATTCTGGGAATCGTGATCGCAGTAAAGATCCTGGAGATCCGGAAAAAGGCAGTGACACCTTTAAAAATGGCGCTGATCAGCGGGATACTGATCTGTATTGCAGGTTTTGCCTACTCCGCCGGATTAAATGGATTGGAGAGAACCGGCCTGTGGCAGCTTCTGCTGATTTCCTCACTGGAGGGGATTGCCGCATTTTCCATGGTCTTTGTCTTTAATTATGCAGTAAGAATATTTCTGTATCATAAAAATGAAAATCCCCTGTCCAATGAGGAACAGATCAGCCTGGGGATCACCCTGGCTCTGTGTGTCTTTGCTTTCAGGAATTTCCTTATGAATACACACTCGGTACTTGAAACACTCATATTGTTTGTGATCTTGTATACAGGTTATAGTTATGGCGCCGGAGGTGGTGCCATTGCCGGAGCATGTATTGGTAGTGTAATGGCATACCAGCAAAGCGATGTGAGTCTGCCGGGATTTATGGCCATGTTGGGGATCCTGGCGGGAGCTTTCAGGGAAAAGGGAAGGCTGGCCAGCGGACTTACATTTATGGCCGGTGTAATACTCACAGGATACTTGGGCGTTCCAAGGCTGCTGGATATTTCCAGTCTCCAGGGAATGGCTGCGGCGGTCCTTGTCTTTGTTCTTTTGCCCGAAGGCCTGATTGTAAGGCCCAAGATGGCTGTAAATAAAGAAAATGGAGAGGCAGCTTCGGTGCAGAGACTGACGAAAAACCGTCTGAAAGATTTTTCGGATTCCTTTAGAAAGCTGGCAGGGACATTTAACGCGGGTGTCGCTCCCAGAAGTTGTTTATCCCAGGAAGAAGTGGACGAGGTATTTGATGAGCTGACCCGAAATGTATGCCGTCAATGCAGCCGCTGTGATTATTGCTGGGAAAAGGATTATTATGAGACATATAATGCCGCTTCAAATATATTGGATTATTTTTCTAAAAATGGAGACATGAAACGCAGTGAATTGCCGCTTTCTTTTAAAAAGAGGTGTATTAATATTGACAAGTTCTTAAATGAAACGTCAAGAGTCATGGAAGTCGCTAAATTAAATCTGAACTGGCGCAACCGTATGATGGAAAGCCGTTTGGCTATTGCCGGCCAGCTGGGAGAGGTAGCAGAGATCATAGAGGATTTTTCCCAGGAGCTTGATGAGGACACGGTGCTGGACCGCCCGGAGGTGGCTGCGCTGCGCCAGCGTCTTTCTATGAGCAAAGTTAATGTTAAAAGTCTGACAGTGGTTAAAAAGCCCAATAACCGCAGGATTATTTATATGGTGGCGAAAATGCGCCGCGGACGCTGCATGACGTCAAAAGAAATCTGCGGCGTGATCAAAGAAGTTTTTGGTAAAGAGTTTATTTTGGCAAAGGGGTGTCGTATGGTGATTTCAAAGGAATTTAACACATATGAATTTGTTGAGGATATTCATTTAAAGACGGTTCAGGGTGTGGCCCAGGCAATAAAGACCCAGGAAAATGTATCCGGCGACAGCTACACATTCCTTCCATTGCCGGACGGACAGATGGTCTTGTCTTTATCTGATGGCATGGGTTCCGGGAAATCTGCCAATGAAGACAGCGAATACATTATCCAGCTGATGGAACAGCTTTTAGACACAGGTTTTGGCAAGCAGTCGGCGGTGCGCCTGATCAATTCTCTTATGTTTTTAAAATCCGACCAAAAGGCATTTTCTACTATAGATATGAGCATATTGGATCTGTATTCGGGGCTGTGTGAATTTATCAAGATCGGCGCCTCCACCACCTATATAAAACATAAGACGGGGGTCGAAGCCATACGATCAGAAACGCTCCCGGTGGGAGCGTTTACCCAGGTGGATTATGAAGGCGAATCCAGGCAAATGCAGGATGGAGATATGATCATTATGCTTACGGACGGCATTATTAACCATATCGATGGTGAGGATAAGGAGGATACCCTGGCTCAGTACATTGATCATCTGGAAACCTCCAGTCCCCAGGAAACCGCCAACGCCATTTTGAAATATGCCATGGCCGGCAATAAATATGTCATTAACGATGACATGACCGTCCTTACCTGTGGGGTCTACAAAACATGATCCCCCCTGCCTTGCCACTCCCGTCCGGTTGTGATAAAATGAAAAAAACTCAGCCAGCGACGCACACCCATGTGCGACTGAACATTGTGGGAAGTCAGCCGTGTGCAGTGGCATGGCGGGGCGGGAGAGGGGCATCCTTCAGGGAGGTTTGAAATCTTGGATAATACGGTGAAAAAAGTTGAAAAATATATTGCTGATAACCACATGCTGTCCCCGGGGGACAGAGTGGTTGTGGGCGTTTCGGGAGGCGCAGATTCCATGTGCCTTCTTTTTGTGCTTATGACGTTGGCACGATCATTGGCGCTGGAGCTGTGCGTGGTTCATGTCAACCATGGGATCCGTGGAAAAGCGGCCCGGGAGGATCAGGAATTTGTGGAAAACTTTTGTAATGTCCATGGACTTCTGTGGAAAAACTATCAGGGAGATGTTCCCGGACTGGCTCAGGAGAAAAAAATGTCCCATGAGGAAGCCGGGCGAATGTTCCGTTATGAATGTTTTGAGAATGCGCTGAAATCTTTAGGCTGGGCGAATGGAAAGATTGCGGTTGCGCATAATAAAAATGATGTGGCAGAAACATTTCTTATGAATATTTTCAGGGGCAGCGGTCTCCGCGGCCTGACCGGGATCCTGCCGGTGCGGGGGAATATTATCCGCCCCTTGCTTGTCCTGGAAAGAAAGGAAATCGAAAGTCTGCTGGCCAGGACAGGGATTCCCTGCTGTACGGACCAGACAAACTTTGAAAATACATATACAAGAAACCGGATCCGTAATACATTGATTCCGTATGTGGAAGAAAATATTAATTCCGGCGCTGTGCGCCATATGTGGGAGCTGGCAGGAGAAACAAGAGAACTGGCGGATTATATACAAAAGATGGCGGATGAAGCCTGGCAGAAGGCGGCAAGGCCGGATGGCAGCCTGGATGCGGGCCAGATGCAAACGATGGAGCCGGTGATCTGTCGGGAGGTTTTGCGGCGCAGCATTGGCAAAGCAGCAGGGCGTCTGAAAGACATTACCCGGGAGCATATTTACCAGGTCATGGAGCTGCTGGACAAGCCGGTAGGAAAACGGGTCTGTCTGCCCTATGGCCTGACAGTGGTGAAAGGCTATGATGCGCTGAAATTCCTTATGCCGGAAGCCCTGGAAACGTCCCGGAAGGAGGAAATACCTGAAGGCGGGGAATTTTTTCTGGAAATTCCGGAGCAAATGGGGATAACATCAACGATCCGGGTGGAAGCTGCCGGGTTTTGTGTGGCGCTTACCCTTAAAGGAATGGAAGAAAATCAAAGAATTGAGGAAAAGCAGTATACGAAATGGTTGGATTATGATAAAATAAAAGACAGGCTTAAATTGCGTTTCCGGCAAAAGGACGATTATCTTATTGTGGACCGCAGGGGAAGCCGAAAGCTTTTGCGGCGTCTGATGATCGACGAAAAGATCCCAAAAGAAGAAAGGGATAAGGTTTGGCTGATTGCTGACGGAAGCCATATTGTATGGATGATCGGCGGACGGATCAGCGAGGCTTATAAAATTACCGAAAATACTAAAAAAATATTAGAGATAAAAATCAAAGGAGAAGAATAAAATGGAAGATAAGATCAGAGTTCTTTTAAGCGAAGATGAAGTTGATGCAAAAATCAAGGCTCTTGGAAAACAGATCTCCGAAGACTATGCAGGCAAATCCGTACATCTTGTATGTATTTTAAAAGGCGGCGTATTTTTTATGTGTGAACTGGCAAAACGTATTACGGTGCCGGTATCCATGGACTTTATGTCCGTATCCAGCTACGGCAGCGGAACGACCAGTTCCGGAGCTGTACGCATCGTAAAGGATCTGGACGAGCCTCTGGAGGGAAAGAATGTGCTGATCGTTGAGGACATTATTGATTCCGGAAATACGCTCCACTATTTAGTGGAAATCCTTTATAAGAGAAAGCCGGAAAGCATTAAAATATGTACATTACTGGATAAGCCGGACCGCCGGGTTGCCGATGTGCATGTGGATTATGTGGGATTTGAGATCCCGGATGAATTTGTTGTGGGCTATGGCCTTGACTATGCCCAGAAATACAGAAATCTTCCATATATTGGTGCTGTAGAGCTGTAAGGAGGACATAAAAAGTGAATAACAGAAAAAGAATGAGTATATGGCCCTTTGCCATTATTCTTCTGCTGCTGGTTTATTTCATATGGTCTGAAACCAGTGCAGGGAGCGTGGGGAACTATTCTTATCCCCAGTTTAAGGCAGATCTGGCAGAGGGCGATGTGATCACACAGGTAGTTATTTCCCAAAATGAGGAAGTGCCTACCGGCGTTGTTTACGTGATCACCAGTGCCGGTGAACAAAAAAGCTTTTATACGTCAGACGTCAGGGAAGTCCAGACGGTGATGGATGATGAAGGCTTTACTTCCTATACCCTGAGAGATGTGCAGCGGCCGACCTGGATCGAGGAGAACATCGTCCTGATTGTATTTGGCGCGGTGGCTATTGTCATTTTCTTTACATTCCTGTCCAGCCAGCAGAGCGCAGGCGGCTCTAACAGCAGGATGATGAATTTTGGGAAAAGCCGTGCCAAGATGACCCGTGAAGGTGTCAATAATATTAATTTTAAAAGCGTTGCAGGTTTGGAGGAAGAAAAAGAGGATCTGGAAGAAATTGTGGATTTCCTTAAAAATCCAGGGAAATATACCCAGGTGGGCGCCCGTATCCCTAAGGGCGTGATCCTTGTAGGCCCTCCGGGAACCGGTAAGACATTAATGGCCAAGGCTGTGGCCGGTGAGGCCGGTGTGCCGTTTTTCAGCATTTCCGGTTCTGACTTTGTGGAAATGTTTGTGGGCGTAGGTGCCTCCCGTGTGCGCGACCTTTTTGCAGATGCCAAAAAGAATGCGCCGTGTATTGTGTTTATTGACGAGATCGATGCAGTTGCGCGCCGCCGCGGTACAGGTATGGGCGGCGGCCATGACGAGCGGGAACAGACCTTAAACCAGCTCCTGGTAGAGATGGATGGTTTTGGTGTTAATGAAGGCATTATTGTTATGGCGGCGACAAACCGTGTGGATATTCTGGATCCGGCGATCTTAAGACCGGGACGTTTTGACCGGAAGGTTGCTGTAGGCCGCCCGGATATTAAGGGCCGCAGGGAGATTTTGGCTGTACACACGAAAGGCAAGCCGTTAGGGGATGATGTGGATCTGGATCAGATTGCCCAGACAACGGCAGGATTTACAGGCGCAGATCTGGAAAACCTGATGAATGAATCCGCCATTACGGCAGCAAAAGCCGGACGTTCCTATATTGTCCAGGATGATATCCGCCAGTCCTTTGTAAAGGTAGGCATTGGTACAGAAAAGAAAAGCCGGATCATTTCCGAAAAGGAAAAGCGGATCACAGCTTACCACGAAGCTGGCCATGCCATCTTGTTCCATGTGCTTCCGGATGTGGGACCGGTATACAGTGTTTCCATTATCCCTACAGGTATGGGAGCCGCCGGTTATACTATGCCTTTGCCGGAGCGGGATGAGATGTTTAATACAAAAGGCAAGATGCTCCAGGATATTACGGTTGCCCTGGGCGGCCGTGTGGCAGAAGAAATTATTTTTGATGATATTACGACCGGCGCTTCTCAGGATATTAAGCAGGCTACGGCGACAGCCAGAGCCATGGTGACAAAGTTTGGTATGTCTGACGAGGTGGGCCTTGTCTGCTACGGCGATGATGAGGATGAAGTCTTTATCGGACGGGATCTGGCCCATACAAGAGGCTATGGTGAAACTGTGGCAGGCACGATTGACCGTGAGATCAAACGGATCGTAGATGATTGCCATAAGGAAGCCCGCCGGATCATTGATGAAAATATTGATGTGCTTCACCGCTGCGCTCAGCTCCTTATTGAAAAGGAAAAGATCACCCGGGAAGAATTTGAAGCATTGTTTTCCTAAAGATGCTTAAGCCCGGTTTGCGGGAATAAACAGACAGTTCTGTAAAGTTCAGGCTTTCTTAGCTTTGAATGGCTGCAGGACTGTCTTTTTATTTTGGCTCCCGGATCACGTTCATATCGTTTGCCTGCCAGAGCAGCTAAATCTTCGTTTATGGCTAAGGACCATATGTCCCAACTGGTTACTATTCACAGCCACCTCACCCACAAGTTTTTCAAGTTTCTGAGATAAACGGTGGTAAAATTTCAGAATTTACGCTATAATTAATAATATACGCCATTAAATTATGAAAATGATTATATAAGATTATAGTAGATATGATGTTTGTGTATCGGCTTTAATCTAAAGGAGCAGGATAGAATGGGCTTGAATATGGATTTAAGAAATATGCCTTACACAGAACAGCTTCAATTTTATGTAAACCATATGCATCCACTGATCAATAAGAATGCCTTGTTTGCAGATGGAACAGCATATTATCGGAGTTTTATAAAGCATGACCGAGGGTATACGGCAGTGCTGCGGTTCAGAACCGGTGTCAATAACGTGGAATCTGTCCGTGTTGTTATGGATGGCCGGGAAATCGCCATGAAAAAGTTTATGTCGGATCCTTTATTTGATTATTATGAAGCAGTCATCCCCTGTCAGGACGGCGGCCAGGAATACTATTTTAAGGCTGCGTCCGGAAGGATGACGGTTTACTATAATAAGCGGGGAGCTATGGATGAGGTTCAGTCTTATTATAGTTTTAAACTGGTGCCCCAGTTCCATACGCCGGATTGGGCCAAGGGCGCTGTATTTTACCAGATCTTTGTGGATCGCTTTTGCAATGGGGATCCATCTAATGATGTTGTGGATAATGAATATATTTATGTCCATCAGCGGGTGGCACAGGTCAAGGATTGGAATAGCCTGCCCCAGCCTATGGATGTAGGTCGTTTTTACGGCGGGGATCTCCAGGGGGTGATGGATAAGCTGGATTACCTTCAGGATCTGGGGGTGGATGTGATCTATCTGAACCCGATCTTTGTATCTCCATCAAATCATAAGTATGATATTCAGGATTACGATTATATTGATCCTCATTTCGGACGGATCGTAGAGGACTCGGGCCGGGTGCTGGAGCACTGGGAAAATGAAAATACCGGCGCCGGACGTTTTATTTGCCGTGTGGCTAATAAAAAGAATCTGGAAGCCAGCAATGAGCTGTTTATAAAGCTGGTAGAGGAGATCCACCGCAGAGGCATGAAGATTATTTTGGACGGTGTGTTTAATCACTGTGGTTCCTTTAATAAGTGGATGGATCGGGAGCGGATTTACGAATACCAGGAAGGCTATGAAAAAGGCGCATTTATTTCCCAGGACAGCCCGTACCACAGCTTTTTCAAGTTTGCGGAAAACAGTACATGGCCTTACAATACCCAATATGATGGCTGGTGGGGCCATGATACCCTGCCCAAATTAAATTATGAAGGTTCAGACCAGTTAGAGCAGTATATCCTGCGCATTGCCCAAAAGTGGGTTTCCCCGCCATATAATGTGGATGGGTGGCGTCTGGATGTAGCTGCGGACCTGGGGCATTCCTCCCAGTATAATCATGAATTTTGGCACAAGTTCCGGGATGCAGTCAAAGCGGCCAATCCCCAGGCCATTATCCTGGCGGAGCATTACGGTGATCCGGCGGCATGGCTCCAGGGAGACCAGTGGGACACTGTTATGAACTATGATGCTTTTATGGAGCCGGTAACATGGTTTTTGGCCGGTGTGGAGAAGCACAGCGATGAGTACAGCGCGGATCTTTTGGGAAACTTTGAATCCTTTTTTGGCGCCATGAGCCACCATATGTCGAGGTTCCACCATGAATCTCTTTACGTGGCCATGAATGAGCTGTCCAATCATGATCATTCCCGTTTCCTTACGCGGACAAACCACAAAGTGGGACGGATCGGAAGCGTTGGGGCCCAGATGGCTTCGGAAGATATTGATGTTGCGCTGATGCGTATTGCAGTTATGGTCCAGATGACATGGCCCGGAGCACCTACGATTTATTATGGGGATGAAGCCGGCGTATGCGGCTGGACAGATCCGGACAGCCGGCGCACATATCCGTGGGGACATGAGGATCAGGAGCTGATCCGTTTCCACAAAGACATGATCGCTGTCCATAAAAAGTATAATGCATTAAAGGTAGGCTCCTTAAAATTTCTGGGCGGTCAGTGGAACGTGCTGGCATACGGGCGCTTTGACTCGGATGCCCAGATCGTTGTGGTGCTGAACAACCATCCCACAGAAGTCATGGTCATGGAGATCCCTGTATGGCAGATTGGTATTTTAGATGAAGAAACCATGGAGTGCCTTATTGAAACAACGCCTTACGGCTACGCAAAAAACACCGGAACGATGAAGGTTTTCGGCGGAAAGATCCGTATGGATCTTCCGGCAGAAAGCGCATTTGTCCTGTATCATGGCAAATAGGCGGGGGGAAGATAAAAAATCCTCGCTTATGGCTAAGCGCCATATGTCCGGGCGAGCAAAGAACTTTACGTAAGTAAACTTCCGCAGTTTCTTTGCTCGCCCGGCCGCCTGGCTGAATCGTTAAAAAAATAAATTTGAAAAATTTTAAAAATGTTGTTGACAAATGTGTAAATCTATTGTAGAATAAACATCGTCCTTGAGACAGAGAAAAACTTCATAAGTTTTCAATAATATGCGCGAGTGGCTCAGTGGTGGAGTATCGCCTTGCCAAGGCGAGGGTCGCGGGTTCGAATCCCGTCTCGCGCTTATTTCTTTGCAGTAAA
>DVIT01000009.1 GCA_018711005.1 Candidatus Scybalocola faecigallinarum
TTTGATTGTTTTGTTGTGGTGACTTAACAATACTACTTTTAGGACTTGCTTTCCACTGTTTTTATCATAAGAAAGAAAAAATCGCTACACCACAGCCTCCGCAGGCCATCGCGCAGCGATTTTGTTCAATCAATATTTATCTGATAACCTTCATCAATCCAAACATAGGGATAGTGAAATTTTTGGCACATGTCCAGATAATAAGCATTGTCCCGGATCACTGTCTCCATTAAGCATCCTGTATCGTCAAGGCGCTGCTCAATGGCATTTGCATGGGCTTTTATATCGCCAAAATGTGTCTCAATATAATGTTGGCTCATAACAAGACAGAAGTAGCGGATATGCGCCAAATATTCCGCAGAAAAATCCTTTTCCCAGCCAAAGGGGATATAACATCCTTCCACAATAAGATTCTGGCTGTTTTCAATGGCTGTTTTTATCATTTCCCGGACAATAGGCCACAGATAATCTTCAAGCTCCCGGTCATCTTCCGGGGTCAGATCGGTATTTTTACTGCGGATGAGTCCCATCTTTAAGTGATCAATGGAAAGATAGGGATAATGGTATTTTTCCAGCAGCCTTTGTGCCAGCAGTGTTTTACCGGTATGGGAAGCGCCTGTGATTAAAATGATCATTTGAGAAACTCCTTTTCGCGTACTTTATTGCAGAAATCTTGAATTTCTTCTTTTTTGCTTTCCACATCTTCCTTATATTCTACAGAACATAAACCAAGACTTCCCTTTGGGACGATTTCAAGGTGTCCGTAAAAATGCTCGATACTTTCAATGATCCTATGACATTCCCGCATGCTGGGGCCTGTCCTTAAGGCAATCGTATAGCCTGTTTTTCCGCTGCCGATACTGGCATGGGGTTCATGGGTATTACACCAGGGCGTACACCGGTCGATAAATACTTTAAACTGTCCGGGAATATCTGCCCAATAGGAAGGGGATACAGAAATAATGATCTGAGCCCATTCATAATAGGTCATCATTTGGAGAACATCGTCATGCTGGATGCAAACGCCTGTTTTATGGCAGCTGCGGCAGCCTTTACAATACTTTATATCAAAATCATCAATGCATATGGTTTTTACATCATTACCCTGCTTTAAATTTTCCTTTACCAGATCAACAATTTTCGCAGTAGCACCAGTTTTAACAGGGCTGCAGTTAATAATTAATATTTTCATCTTGATCTCAACCTCCTCGATTTTAAAAGATCAGCAGTAAAATCGCTGCAATAATTAAAACAACACCGATTCCATGGTTCAGGATCAGTGCATTGATCGGCGGCTGGTTCGGTCAGAAAATGATCAAAAAACATTTTGTGAAAACGGGGATCGTTTAATGAAGCTGCCTCTGGATCCCGGAACAAAACTGTATTTGCTTATACTGGCCAAGCCGGCCTTGTTTTCAGTAGTAGTGATTAGAAGCGAAAACTGTTCATTTCGTTATCAAAATAACAGTGATCCGGCGTTTTGCGGCTTGAATCTGACCATCCGTACCGGAGAATGTCGCCTTGAGCAATGCAATGTTCTCCGGGCTCTGCCCAGGCTTCCTCTTTGGAATACATAAGCAATTGCTATGCATCCGGGTTAGAGCAGATTGAATAATATGCATTGTACATATTTATTATCTTTCTTTATAATAGATCCAGCGGTATGAAGATCCTATGACGTCATGACCGTAACAAACAGCTTATAAAAAAGACCTGCCGGAGGTTTTGGAATGTTATGCCCGGTCACCCAATGCCCCATAGATCAGTCCCTTATAAGGGGTAAGCATGTCCCATATCCAGCGGTTGTTATCCACTGCTGTTTCTCCGCAGTCAATAATACCCGTATGACTGCGGAGATTATCCATAAGTTTTTCTAATGGCCCACGGAGAGCTGCAGGCAAAACTTTATCAGCTGCAGATATGGCCTGGGAAAAAGAATCAATATATGTATGGGCAAGAATTTCAATGGCCAGGGAATCCTTACTGATCTTTAATGGCTTACCCTGACATTTTTTATATTCCTCCAGAATATAGCCGCTAAGCTTTAGGGCGCCGTTGCCTTTTTCGTCCAGATAATCCTTTAAAGTTTCATCACAAGTAATTTGGACCAGTTTTGAGCTGTATTTTATTGTAATATCTTCAAATGTATTCATATATTTCCTCCGCCGGGTGTTTTTCTTTGTTCAGGACCGGCTGCCAGCCAGTCTGCAATATACATTCTATATCATAACACACCCTGCGCATTCTGACAATTTATGACAGCATAAGATATATGCAGCCGCTGAATGTACAGTAGAAAACTTTGGCTCTGTATGCTATTCTGTTGGTAAGATGTTGATAGGGGAGGATTTTGAATATGAACGACATATGGGTCCGATCGGAATTAAAAGGTACTATCCTGGATATCGGCGGCGGAGGTGAAGGTATTATTGGACGGGTATATGGTCAGCAAGTTACTGCCATTGACAACAGACAGGAAGAATTAGATGAAGCCCCGGACAACGGTCATAAGCTTTTAATGGATGCATCAGCTCTCGCGTTTCAGGATGGATTTTTTGATAATGTTACTTTTTTTTATTCATTGATGTACATGTCCAAGGAAACCAAAAAAAATGCCATTAAAGAGGCTTTCAGAGTATTAAAACATAATGGAACCCTTGCCATATGGGATGCAGTAATAGAAAATGCCGCACCAGATCCTTTCTTGATTGATTTAAGAATACATATTAATGATTTAATTGTCGCAACAACTTATGGTGTTGGAAAAGAAGATGCATTTCAAAACAGCAGTACAATTATAGATTTGTGTGAAAATGCTGGATTTAAGTTGAAAAATGCCCTTAAGGATGGTGCTTCTTTTAATTTGATATTTATTAAATGAGAAGCAGCATATAAACAGTTAAACAATGGCTGTTAAATGCTTATTATAAAGAGGAGGTTACTTATGGAATATGCAATTTTATCCAATGGAATCAAAATGCCTATGGAAGGCTTTGGAGTTTTCCAGGTAAGAGACAAGGAGGAGTGCAAGCAGTCCGTGCTTAATGCCATTCGTGCAGGCTACCGTCTCATTGATACAGCAGCTTCTTATACAAATGAAGATGCCGTGGGAGAGGCTGTGCGGGAAGCAATCGATGAGGGACTTTGTACCCGGGAAGAACTGTTTATCACTTCAAAGATGTGGGTACAGGATATGGAAAATTATGATATGGCTAAAGCTGCCATTGATGCGTCTCTGAAAAAGACAGGTCTGGAATATCTTGATCTCTATCTTTTACATCAGGCAATGAAGGATTATTTTTCTGCATGGCGGGCTATGGAGGATGCTTATAAAGAAGGAAAGCTGCGGGCTATCGGAGTTTCCAATTTTTATCCCCATATCCTTACAAATTTCTGTGAAACCGTCTCCATTTCTCCAATGGTCAATCAGATAGAGCTTCATCCATATTTTGCTCAGGAAAATGCGCTTAAGACAATGAAATACTACAATGTGATTCCTGAAGCATGGGCGCCTTTAGGCGGCGGCAGATATAAGCCTTTTGAAGACGAGATGCTCAAAGGTATTGCTGATGCCCATAATAAGACGATCGGTCAGGTGATCCTCCGCTGGAATGTCCAAAGAGGTGTCGTGGTTATTCCTAAATCTACCCATAAAGAGCGGATTGAGGAAAACTTTAATATTTGGGATTTCACCCTGACAGACGAGGAAATGAAAAAAATCAGCACATTGGATCAGGGCTATGTGGGTACAGCTGTTAAACATTTTGATCCGGAATTTGTCCGCATGTGCAATCAGCGCAAGATCCATGATTAATAGGGAGGCAAAGTTTTTATGGAAAGCTATATTACTTTATCCAATGGTGTGAAAATGCCGATGCTGGGCTATGGTACCATTGGGCAGAGCGGCAATGAGATTACGGAAAATGTAGCCTTTGCCCTGAATCATGGCTATAAACTTATTGATACAGCAAACCGTTACGGTAATGAAGTAGAAGTTGGCGAAGGGCTGAAGGCTTCCGGTCTTAAACGTGAGGATTACTTTTTAGAGACAAAACTTGGACCTACGCTTTATGAAAATGATGGCGCTATTGACGGCACTTTAAAGCGTTTGAACGTGGACTATATTGATCTGATGATCCTGCATCATCCGGTAAACAACTATATTTACGCATATAAAATGCTGGAAAAAGCCTATAAAGAAGGAAAGCTGCGGGCCATCGGCCTTTCTAATTTCCCCGTAGATAAGATTGAAGATGTTCTTAAAAACTGTGAGATTCCTCCTATGGTCATGCAGGTAGAGGGGCATCCCTACTATCCGGCAGAAGCGGCCAAAGCATTTTGTGACGCTCATCAGATCGTTCTTCAATGCTGGTTCCCATTAGGCCATGGCAGCCAGGAACTCCTTTGCGATCCGGTCGTTGTCCAGTTGGCTGAAAAATACAGTAAAACTCCGGCTCAGATTGTTTTGCGCTGGCATATTCAAATGGGATTTTGTCCTGTTCCCGGAAGCAAATCGAAGGATCATATCCGGGAAAACGGTGAAATCTTTGATTTTGCCCTGACCGATGACGATATGGCAGCGATGGCAGGGATCAACCGGCACACACCATTTTATAAGGTTACACCGGAATCACTGCACAGAATGGCTGTTACAAAATGTAATTTTGAAGAATAAATATTAAATAAAGGAAGGCGCATTTCCGGAGTGGAGATGCGCCTTGAATTTTATTACTTTTTTAAAAATTCAGTCGGCGTGATCGCCGGAACAGAGGAACCTGCAAAGTCTTTGATATTCCTTGTGAGGATATAGCTTGCACCGTTCCTCTCCGCTACGGCATCCACAACCGCATCTTCAAAGTCCGGCATGGAACGCATGAGTGCAGTATGAATATCTACACCCTGTACGTCCGCAAAGGTGACAATCTGGGAAAGCTGTTCGATTCGATCTTTGGCTTTTTGTGCGGACTGGAACGCCTTGCGGAGCATATAAAAAATATCCGTGGCGGCGGATGCAGAGATCAGACATTCCGCATCGTCTTCGATGGCTTTACGGATCGCCTGATAGGAATCTGCGAAGAATGGTTCGCGTTTTTGGACAATATCCAGAATAACATTGGTATCAATCAGTATTCTCATTGTCTGGACAGCCGCTCCTCTCGTATGGTATTTTCATCCATTGCCTTCTCCTGCGGGACAATCCCTACGAGGTCGTCCAGAAGCGCCAGCTTATTGACAGCAGGGCTTGTAAGGCGGGCAATGCTTTTTCCATTTTTGGTAATGAAAATATCCTGGGACGATGCCATTTCCAGATATTTTCCGAGATTGGTTTTAAATTCCGTTGCAGTAACGATCATACGAATCCCTCCTTTGTCCCGGGTGTGCTTTATATATTGTTATTATACACAAATCGGACGAAAATATCAATATAAAATCGTACGATATAAAATGTTCGATTATGCCGAACTGCTTTTCCCCTCAATATTTTTCCTGGCAGCTCTGACGATTAAAAATAATTATTAAAAAACCTCCCTTTTTTCAGGGATTTGCGAGATAATAAAAATAGGGAAAAAAAGTTTTTCTTCGCAAGCCCAAAAGAAGGGAGGTTTTTCCAGCAAAAACAAAAGAGAAAATCACAAGAAAAGAAACGAGGGAACACCTGGCCCAGTTTAACCTTTCCTGTGAGTTGGTAAAGGTTA
>DVIT01000042.1 GCA_018711005.1 Candidatus Scybalocola faecigallinarum
TACTTCATTTACAAACCTCCTGTCCACGGGATGCTGTTGCCTGTTCATGGATGATATTTCTCTGTACATAGATTATATCATCGTGTCCAGTTTTTGCACCCCTGTGTCCAGTTTTAGTTTACCACTTCAAAAACGTCATTTTTGACCGTATGATTCGGTTAAACTGTACCCCCAAATAAGAGAAAACGTTGTTTTTGACCGAAGTCGATAGGGAAATCCTACCCTCATATACGCAAAAATTCTATTTTTGACCGAACTGGGCTCAAAATCATTCCCGTGCTGCCAAAGACCACTCCCATTCCATAAATCCCCGCTTATGGACAGGCGACATAGGCCTGCTTTCATGCCCCGGACGTTACCGAAAATATTTCATTCTGAAAGATAATCATAGCAATCCCCCCAAAAAAGTGATATAATGTCCACGTAAGCAATGAGCCGGGCGATGGCAGAAATCAAAAGCCGTTGGGAGCTTGCTCACAAAAGGCTTTTGATTTCTGCCATCATCGGGCGAAGCCCGTGACTGAGAGAGCGAAGCGAGCGAAGTCAGCCCGGCGGAGTGGTGAAGAACAGGCCGGGCGAGCGAAGTCAGCCCGGCGGGGCAGTGAAGCACTTTGCTGCTTACACAAAGAAAATTTATGAGGGGACACAGGAGGCTGCTTTTTATGGAAGAAAGACTATATTCAAAAATGCAATGGCCAGAAATTGAAGCTCTGGTATATTCGGAGCACGACCGTCCGCGCCAGATTCTTGGCCAGAAAGTTACGGATGACGGCGTTTTGATCACAGCATTTAATCCCGATGCTGAGGCAATGACTGTAAAAAGTACAAAAGATAATAAGGAATATCCTATGGAAAAGGCGGATGAAGGCGGGTATTTTGCCGCACTGATTGACAGAACAGAGGCATTTCCTTATGTATATATCATTAAATATGGGGAAGACAACGTGGTAGAACAGGCGGATCCCTATGCCTTTGATTCTTTGTTTTCCGAGGAGGATATTAAAAAGTTTGAAGCAGGTATCCATTATAAGATTTATGATCTGCTGGGAGCACACGTAACGACCATTGATGGCGTGGAAGGCGTTCATTTTGCAGTGTGGGCTCCGGAAGCAATCCGTGTCAGTGTCGTAGGCGATTTCTGCAACTGGGACGGCCGCAGGTATCCTATGCAGCGGCTGGGAGATTCCGGAATCCATGAGCTTTTCATTCCCGGACTGACAGAAGGCGTAATCTACAAATATGAAGTAAAGATTAAAGGCGACACTGTTGTATTAAAGTCCGACCCCTATGGATATTATACAGAGCTCCGTCCCAATACGGCATCTATCGTTTATGATATTCATAAATATCAGTGGCAGGACGGAGACTGGATGGAAAAACACAAGACAGAGGACACCAAGTCGGAACCCATGCTTATTTATGAGCTGCACCTTGGCGGATTTAAAAAGCCGGACGAGGAGGACGGACGTTATTTTTACAGCTACCGTGAGCTGGCGCCCATGATTGCTGAGTATGTAAAAGATATGGGATATACCCATATTGAGGTGATGCCGGTGATGGAACATCCGTTAGATGAGTCCTGGGGTTATCAGGTAACAGGGTATTATGCGCCCACATCCCGTTACGGTACACCGGATGATTTTATGTATTTTATGGACTATATGCATCAGCAGGGTATCGGCGTGATTCTTGACTGGGTGCCGGCGCATTTCCCGAGAGACCTGGGAGGACTGGCCCGGTTTGACGGAAGCTGCGTTTATGAGCATCCGGATCCAAGAAGGGGATCCCATCCTCATTGGGGAACTCTGATCTTTAACTATGGCCGCCCGCAGGTAAGCAACTTCCTTATTGCTAATGCCTTGTACTGGGTAGAGCAGTACCACGCTGATGGTATCCGTATGGATGCCGTTGCCTCCATGCTTTATCTGGATTATGGAAAACAGGATGGCGAGTGGCTTCCTAACATTTATGGCAGCAATGAAAATCTTGAGGCTATTGAGCTGCTGAAACATTTAAATTCAGTAATGAAGAAGCGTAATCCGGGGACGATCATGATTGCCGAGGAATCTACAGCATGGCCAAAGATCACCTATCCGGTAGAAGAAGACGGCCTGGGATTTGATTATAAATGGAACATGGGCTGGATGAATGATTTTACCGGATTTATGAAACTGGATCCCATCTACCGCAAGTTCCATTACGGCGAGCTGCTTTTCAGTATGGTTTATGCTTACAGTGAAGATTTTGTCCTTGTACTGTCCCATGATGAGGTCGTTCACGGTAAGTGTTCCATGATCGGGAAAATGCCTGGTGAAGGCTCTGCCAAGTTTGATAACCTTCGTGTGGCGTATGGCTTTATGGCAGCTCATCCCGGTAAGAAGCTTTTGTTTATGGGACAGGAATATGCCCAGTTTACTGAGTTTAATGAAGCCAAGAGCCTGGAATGGTTTATGCTGGATTTTGAACAGCATAAGCAGATGCAGGATTATGTGAGAGATCTGAATCATTTGTATAGTTCACATCCGGCATTTTATAAGCTGGATACCCATCCGGAGGGCTTTGAGTGGATCAACTGCATTTCTGCAGATGAGACGATGGTTGTCTTTTTGAGAAAGACAGAGGTTGAGGATGAAACGCTGCTGTTTGTCTGCAACTTTACTCCGGTTGTTTATGAGAATCATAAGATCGGCGTTCCGTTTGCCGGAAAGTACAAGGAGATTTTTAACAGTGATGCAAAAATCTACGGCGGCCAGGGCAATATAAATCCACGGCTGAAGCAGTCCAAGAAAGACGAGTGCGATGACCGTGAGGATTCTATTGTGATCACCGTGCCTCCTATGGGAATGTCTGTATTTACATGCACGCATTTAGAGCCGGCGAAAAAAACAGCCAAAAAGGAAAGCTCCAAAAAAGAAACGGCTAAAAAGGCTTCTGCGAAAAAAACAGTCGTAAAGGAAGAATCCGCTAAAAAGGAAACCGCGAAAAAGACCGCAGCAAAAGCAGCATCAGGAAAAAACGCAGCGGTAAAGAAAACGGCAGCAAAAGCTGCATCCACAGCGAAAACAGCAGCAGCAAAGGTAAAAGGAAAAAAAGAAAATATGGCAGCTGATCAGACTACGCAGCCAAAAACCCGTAAATCAAGCAAAAAAGACAACGCATAAAAAGCATGGGCGGCTGCCGGAAAGTAGCCGCCGGAAAAGCACTGTTTGCGGGTTATATGGGCCGGAGCAGTGCTTTTTAATTTACAACCCAGGAAAGGATGGCGATGCCCATGAATTTATGGATAATGTGCAGCAGCCAGCTGGAAACAGGTCTGGAACAGCTGACACAGGCAGGAGAAGTTATTGAGGAGGCAGGGGTATCTGCGTCAACGGTTTCTTTGTGGCTGGAACAGCTGGGGGATTTGGCGGTAGCTGCCGCACTGACATTGCTGAAAGCGGTTATTGTTGCTGCCATTGGCTGGTATCTGATCAAATTTGTCTGTAAATGGATCCGTAAATTCCTGATCCGCTCAAATTTAGATGACGGCGTGTCTGGATTTTTATGTTCCGTTATTAAAGCGGTACTGACCTGTGTGCTTGTTGTTATTGTTATTGGGATTTTAGGAATCCCCATGTCGTCTGTAGTTGCTTTGGTGGGATCAGCAGGTCTGGCTATTGGTCTGGCCCTTCAGGGATGCCTGACGAATTTTTCCGGAGGGGTGCTTATCCTTATTGTAAAGCCCTTTAAGGTAGGGGATTATATTATTGATGATAATGGAAATGAAGGGACGGTTATGGCCATTGATATTATTTATACAAAGCTTCTGACCGCAGATAACCGTTCAGTAACGATCCCTAACGGTACACTGGCCAACTGTACGATCATTAACACAACGAAGGAGCCGGTGCGGCGGCTTGATTTTAGTGTATCTATCAGCTATGACGAGAATATTGACCGGGTTAAGGCCGTATTATTGGAGGCTGCCCATAAAAGCAGCTTTGTGCTGGAAGATAGAGACTGTACTGTGTTTGTCGCAAATTTTGACCCAAGCGCCGTGAAGATCACACTTAGATTTTGGGTAAAATCAGAGGAGTATTGGAACGCAAAATGGGAGATGCAGGAAACGATCAAAAAATATTTTGATGAAAATCATATCTCAATGCCATATGACCAGCTGGATGTGCATGTGGTGAATAAAAAATAGGGTTTGATTTTGAGAATATCACCATAAATAGTATATCTGCAGGGATTTTTTAAATACGGATACAAGGAATAGATGTAAGTTACTCGTATTTATTGTACTACTCAATTTAGAAGTAACTAATTCACTTGTTTATAGTGCATGTTCTCGGATAAAATGTTGTACAATCAAGTAAAAGGTAGCGTGGGAAAGGAGCAGCGCCAGATATGGATTTGGTAGAACGTATTGTAGAATTGAGAAAAGAGCGGCAGTGGAGTGAATATCATCTGGCCAAGGAAGCGGGAATTTCTCAGTCAACGTTATCGAACCTGATTAACCGGGGAAATAACCCTTCCGTTTATACGCTGGAAAAAATTGCTCATGCATTCGGACTGACGCTTTCGCAGTTTTTTAATACAGATGACGAGGCGATGTATGTCACCGGAGAACAAAAAGAACTTCTGGAATACTGGAACTGCATGGATAAAATCCAGAGAGCAAAAACACTCAGCTATATCAAGGGACTGTTAAATGCTTAATGTTTTATTATCAAGAAAGCAGCATTCCCAATGATGAGGTGTCATAACGAAGATAAAAAAAGACTATGTCATTAAAAACAAGCTTTTACAAGCCTTTATTTTTGATGAGATAGTCTTTTTTTGCGCTTTTACGGCGGGTGTGAATTATATTGGCAGGAACGTGTATGACAGTCTTGACATCAAGTCGGAAACTGCATAAGAGAAGTCGGTTTTTAAAATAGTTAATTAAGAAAAAGAATGTTAAATTGTATATATATTTTTTAGGGATTCCGATTTACATGGGGCAATTTGCCTGACTGAATAGTTACCAAAAATGAACATTCAGGTTTCATTTATGCTTGCTTTTGGCCATAGGATTTTGGTACACTAAAAGTGTTTTCAGGTCTTCGGCAGCACAAGGTGGAGAGAGACGTGTTTCAAGCCTGGCTGCCGGGCAGCCAATGAATTTATATTGGGGGTAAAAAGAATATGGCACAATGGATATGGAAATTTGGGGAATTTGAAATTTATCACAACATGCTGGTCCATACACGGCGGCAGCAGTACGGCCATCCGGAGCCGGTGGTATGGAAATTGTATATGCCGGAGCCGGTGGTATGCTTTAAAAAACAGGTAACGACCCAGGGCGGTATTTTTTATGTACATGCCTGCGGCGATCCGTCAGTGACCGTTGTGAAAGCAGACGGGACAGAGGTAAAGTATGGCGGCAAGACGCAGATCCCATTAGAGCCGGGAACAGCCCTGGTCACTATCCGGGTAGGGAATATAAAGACATTTCCGGCCCTGTATGTGGATGGCGTTATTGAGACGGACGGGACATGGCTGGCTGACGATATGACCCAGGACTGGCAGGCGGCAGGCACCTGGGATGTTTTTGACGGGCCGGAAAAGACGCCGGAGATTTTCACTTTTGCTTATGAAAGGCTGGCGGAAGGACAGCGTGAGCAGGCTGAGGGCGGCGTGCTGTTTGATTATGGCAGGGAAACCTTTGCACGTATAAAGATCACAGGCCTTTCTCAGGAAAAGGTAGCGGTACGTTTTGGGGAATCCCGGGAAGAAGCTATGGATCCGGCGTGGTGCGTGATCCGCTTTGAAGATGCGCCTGAGGACGGGTGCCTGGCCTATGAGCCTTATGCGTTTCGGTATATTTTTGTCAGTGATCCCAATGCCCGGATCCAGGCAGAGTATGAGTTCCTGCCATTGGAGCGAAAAGGAAGCTTTAAATCCGGCGATCCGGTCATTGACCAGGTGTGGGAAACGGCGGCTTATACGTTCCACTTAAACTGCCGGGAATTTTTCCTGGACGGTATTAAGCGGGACCGGTGGGTATGGTCGGCAGACGCGTACCAAAGCCTGTTTGTAAACCGCTATTTGTTCCTGGATCCGGAAATTGAGAAGCGCACGCTGATCGCTTTAGGGGGAAAACGTCCCTTTAAGGCTCATATTAATACGATCATGGATTATACATTTTTCTGGATCATCAGCCTGTATGAATATTATAAAACCTATGGGGATAAAAAATTCCTGGAACAAATGGCGCCTCAAATGAAAGAGATCATGGATTTTTGCCTTGAACGGACCGATGAGGACGGATTGATTCGGGGCCGGGAAGGAGACTGGATCTTTATTGACTGGGCGCCTATGGATAAAACCGGGGCGCTGTGTCCGGAACAGATCTTATATGCAAAGGCTATGGAATGCTATGCGGCAATTTGCCGGGTTATTGGCATTTCTGACCGGCAGCTTGGGGAAAAGGCCAAAAAGCTTCAGGATTTAGTGTTTGAAAAGTTTTATGATCCGCAGCTTAAAGTATTTATTGACAGCTACGAATCGGGAAATAAAAATGTGACCCGCCAGACCAATATTTTGGCCTATTTGTTCCTGCCATGTACTAAGGAGCAGAAAGCGGATATTTATGAGCGGGTGATCTTAAATCCCGGGGTGCGCCAGATTACGACGCCGTATTTTAAATTTTATGAAAATCAGGTCCACTGCCAGGCCGGACAGTCCGGCATCCTGGAAGATTCCATCAGGAGCTATTACGGAAGTATGCTGGATACAGGGGCTACCACCCTTTATGAAGAATATGATCCCGCCATGGAAGGCGTACAGCACTATGCCATGTACGGACACCCTTTTGAAAAATCCCTTTGCCATGCGTGGAGCGCAAGCCCCATTTATCTGTTGGGATGCTATCGCCTGGGGGTACAAAACACAGGCATTGCTTATGATACCTTTGACGTCAGGCCGGATTTGGGCAATCTGACATCATTTTCCGGAACCGTGCCTGTGCCGGGAGGAGAAGTCAGGGTTTGGGCAAATGCCCATGAGATTCGGGTTTGGACCAATGTTTCGGGAGGAACTTTGTATGCCGGCGGACAGGCATATCCGTTAAGCCCCGGGGAGACTGCTGCGGTTTCCAGATAAGCAGCGTTTAAAGCGGCCTTGGGCCGTGCTGCTCAAGGAGCGCAGTATGACACATTAAAGCGAGGAGAGGATGAAAATTGTTAAAAACTGCAGAAATTTTTCAGGATAACATGATCGTGCAGCGGGAAAATTTTGACTACAGCGCTATGGGGATCTGGCGTCAGGCCAACAGAGAAGATCTGGAATATTTTTCTGCAGTTGGCTATTATTTTCAAAAGGCTTTGGAAAATGACCTTCATGTGCCGGTAGGTATTATCGGATGCAACTGGGGCGGAACCCCATCCTGCGCCTGGATGAGCCGGGAGACCGTTGCAAAGGCAGGCCGTCCGTGGATGGAGGATTATGAAAACCAGATTAAAGACATGGATATGGAAAGATATTGGCAGATGCAGCGGACCAATCCATTAAACGGCAGAGGGACACCATTTTCCGACCCCTTTGGAGAGTTTGTCCTTCCCTCCACGCCCACCCAGGAGGAAGTAAATAAGAAAATGGGCTTTGACCAGGGCGAGGTTCCGGAATATTTGACAATGATGCACAGTGAAAGCATTCCCGGAGCTTTATATGAGCATATGGTAAAAAAGATCGCTCCATACACAGTGCGGGGATGCTTGTGGTACCAGGGGGAAAGCGACGATGTGCCTGGCCGCCAGCATTTATATAAGGACATGCTGACCGGCCTGATCGGAGACTGGCGGGCGCTGTGGCAGGATGACAGACTGCCCTTCCTTGTTGTCCAGCTTCCGGGATGGGCCAGCTGGCTTGGCTCTGTAAATATGGACTATGCAGAGATCCGTCTGGGCCAGCAGCAGGCAGCAGATGCAGATCCTGACGTCTGGCTGTGCTCTATTTCCGATGGGGGCCAGGAAAATGATATTCACCCTAAGGATAAAAAGATCGTGGGCCAGCGCCTTGCCCTTCTTGCAAGGGGTCATGTGTACGGGGAAAATATCCTGTGCGATCCGCCCCGGCCAATAAAGGCGGAGGATAAAGGCAGCTGTATTGAGATTACTTTTGAAAATGCAGGTCATGGCCTGATTACTGCGTCCGGCGGTCCGGGGGATGGAACGCCTGGAAATACGCCCATCGAAGCGCTGGAAGTGACGGCCGGAGGAAAGCTTGTGGCTTATGAAGCCGCTATTGACCGGGATAAGGTGATCCTTACATTAAAAGAAAAAGCAGAAGGCCCTCGCGTTGTCCGGTTTGCCCGGGGCAAATGGTACAAGGTGAATTTGTATAATTCCGCCGGTGTGCCGGCAATCCCCTTTGAAATCCCCGGGGAGATACCTTTGGAACGGTGAGAGACATGTTTGAGCAACCCTATTGTAAAGGAGATAAAAATTATGTACGACAGATTTTATCCGGGACAGGTGTGGCTGGATACTGAAGGAAAACGGATCCAGGCCCACGGAGGTTCCATTATGTATATTGACGGTACCTATTACTGGTACGGGGAGAACAAAGAAAAGACAGACGGCAAAAACGGTATATGGCACTGGGGTGTAAGATGTTACTCCTCCAAAGACCTGTATAATTGGAAGGACGAAGGGATCATTATCCCTCCGGAACCGGACGATCCTAATTCATCCCTTCATCCGGAAAGCTGCATGGACCGGCCTCATATTATTTATAACAAGTGGACGGGAAAATATGTGTGCTGGCTGAAGATCATGAATAAGGACCAGACTCAGACAGAAACAGTTTTAACGGCAGATCATATTCTCGGGCCTTACACTAAGGTGCGGGAAGGGCTGCGCCCCCTGTCCATGAGCGCAGGGGATTTTGACCTGGCAGTAGCTGAGGACGGGAAAGCGTACTATTATTTTGAACGTGTCCACAGTGAAACTATCTGTGCGGATCTTACATGGGATTATACGGATGTGACCGGATACTACAGCACCCATTTTCCGCGGGTGAGCCCGCCTTTTGTTCGGGAGGCGACCAGCCATTTCTTAAGAAAAGGCAAGCATTATCTCATTACCTCAGGAACAACCGGCTATCTTCCCAATCCTTCAGAGGTTGCCATTGCAGATACGTGGCACGGACCCTACAAGGTTCTTGGAAATCCTCACCCGGATGATCCTACCCATACATCCTTCCATTCCCAGATTTCCAGTGTCTTTAAGGTTCCCGGGAAGAAGGATCTGTATATTGCCTGCGCGGACCGGTGGCTGCCCAATGAAATGCACCGCCCTTATGAGGTTTATGCAGAAATGTTTGAAAAGATCTTTACCGGCCGGGCAGAGGAATTTGATTTTTCCAGAATGGGCGAGCCTGCGGTGGAAAATACGTCTATTGCAGACTATGTGTGGCTGCCTTTAAGATTTGTGGAGCCGGATGAAGAACACCCGGACGGCATGGTCTATATTGACTGGATGGATTCCTGGAAGCTGGAGGATTACGAGTAAATCGCTGCCCTGTCATACAAGGAGGAACAATGATGACATTTACCGGAAAGAAAAAGCATAAAAGGACCCGATCCATTGCATTTTTGCTGGTGGTTGGCGTGATCTGCGTTCTCGTTCCTCTGAATCTGTGGTTTATTTATTCCGCATACCAGACCCAGGGTGTGGTATTGGATAATGCTTACAATTCTATTGAAAATATTGGCGCTATACGTATGGATGACCTGAGTCAGCGGATCCACAGTATTAATAATTACTGCTACGACCTGATGAATGATAATGGCGCCATTTTTGAGATCAATCAGCTGGAAAGCCGGACGGATTTTTTGGAAAGCGATCTGCTGGTCAAAGTATCTGCCCTGTCCTCCCGTTCCCGGGAGCATATCAGCAACTATGAGGACGGAGACGCCTTTTTCTTTTATTACCCTAAGTATGTTTAAATCCAATCTATTGCTATGACCTTAACAGCCAGCAGACATTAATGATCTCCTCCGGCGATAAGCTGGATCTTTGCCTGATTATGCTGGAAACAAACTCAAGCTATGTGCGCAACGGCTCCATTATTGCATTAAATGATCTGTATGAGCAGTATGGCTCCAATATTAAAGCATACCTTGGAGAGGCTGTGGATGCCTGCAGTGTGGATGGAACACTGTATTCTATTCCTGTAGGCAGCACCATGGGTGAGTCTTATGGCTTCCTTCTCAGATCGGATCTTCTGGAAAAGTACGGTTTTGATTCTTCTGACCGGACAGTGACCTTTGATGAAATGACAGAAATGCTTGCAGCCATTAAAGAAGGCGAGGGCTCCGGCTTTTATCCGTTATACAGCGGCGGAAGCATTGACAGCTATGTGGCTTATGATACCCTTGGAACTTCCGCTTCCAGCGGCGTTATTATGCTGGATGGGGACACAGATACAGTTGTCAACTTATATGCAACCGATGAATATGCTGAATTTGCACAGCTGATGTATGAATGGGCTCAGGCCGGATATATTTCTCCGGACGCATCTGCCAGTGATGCAGGTACAGACCTTGTTAAGGCGGGTATTAACGGAGGTCAGTCCAGCGCTACAAACCCGGGCCAGGGACAGTGGGCAGCCAACAATGCCGGTTATGCCATGACAGCATTAACAACCATCCCTGCTTACGCTGAGACAACAGCTCTGAGCAACGTTTCCTGGGGGATTACGCCAAACTGTGATAATCCGGAAAAGGCTATGCAGTTTATTGACCTGATGTATGCGGATAATGAGCTGGGTACGATTTTAACCTCTGGTCTTGAAGGTTCGGATTATGAAATCGTTGACCAGGATGATGAAGGTAATATGATCATTCAGTATCCGGACGGCCTGGATTCCAGTACGATTCCTTACTATAATATGTTCGGCGTATGGCCAAACAGTAAGGCTCAGTTTGCGCCATTGACTCTGGATTATTTCACTGAACTGGATGAGTTTAATGCCAATATGGAATATTCTCCGGCCTTTGGCTTTACCTTTAATTCCGATGAATATGCTTCTCAGATTGCAGCTATCGACTCTGTTGTTGCTCAGTATCAGGAAGCAATCCAGGGCGGCAAAGTGGATCCTGCAGAACAGCTTCCCGCATTTTTGAAGGCACTGGAGGACGCTGGTATTAATGATGTTATTGCTGCAAAACAGGCTCAGTACGATGAGTGGAAAGCAGCGCAATAAGCTGATAGTATAGGATAAATCCGTATCGGCTGTAAATGATGATTTTTGTAAAGGGCGGCCCCGTTGGTTGGGCCGCCTTTTTAGTGTGTGCCTGGCGGCGTACGTTTCTTAAAGCTACAAATATGTTCTTGTGCTTTAAAGCGATTAGATTTATAATCGGTTTATAGAAAGGCAAAGAAAACATAGTACAGTAGCATCCTATTTAGTTCAGGGGCACAGATTTTTCAGGTGCTTTTGTATGGTGTTCCTTTGCAGTTGTGGAAAAGGAGTTGTTTCTATGGATTTCACTAAATTAACGTTTCCGCCTCAAGATCATCGGCGGTTAAGCGATTCGGAACAAGGTGAACATGCAGCAGAGAGTTTCGCCGGAAAATACGATGCAGCTGTTGCCCGTTGCTTTGCCACCGAGGGGCGTGGTTTTGGATCTGACAAAAGAGAACTGTTTTTGGGGCAGCCTTACAAAAGCCATGAAGAAGCTGCATCAAAGGCGTGTGAACATATCAATGCGTTTTTTAAAAAAACCCGTCATACTATTGTGCAGGAAATGCAGGAATATCTTTTGCAGCATAACGGTGTAGTTGATTTCTGGCCGGATCCCAGCTGTAAAATTATTTTTCATTATTTTGAAGTTCCCGGTGTTACGTTTCAGTTTGATTTTTTCGGTGCAGAGTTTGTTTCTGATAGGAAAGGAAATGTGAAACGGTCTTCCTCAAAACCTGTCTTTTACAATGATTACCATTTTTCGGATACAGAAGATTATCGGAAAATAAAAGAGAAGGAAGGTTTAATGGAAAAGCGTGTAAAGGAAGGAAAACTTAAGGGCGATAGGATTCCTCGTTTTTTTGCTTTTTTGGGATTTCTCTATTGCATCTATGCAGTGCTTGCTGTTGTAGGTGATGTGTTTTTTGATTTCGGAAACTGGATTCTTTCCATTGCCCCCCAAAGTCCGGTAGAGGAAAGCATCCAGTCTCTGCTTTCGAATGTGGGATGGCTATTGATGGCTTTGCCAGTTTACATCTGCCAGTTTTTGGAAAGTGTGTGCGGAGATATTTCCGGCGTTCTTGTAATCATCGCCATCGTCATTTTGATCGGCGCTTGTCTTTTAGGGGCTTTCTGCTGCCAAAAGTACCTTGCTTTTTACCGAGGGGATAAAAAGCAATATAATAAGGCGAAAAAAGAACTGCAGAAATTGCGTAGCAGCCAGGAATATTCCCGTGTCATACAGGAAAATGCTGCATTGAAAAAGGAATATGAAGCAATGGCAGATCAATGGCTGAAAGCATGGTATGCTTGGGTCTGCCGAACAAGCGAAAAATAAGGGGAAGCGATTACCCTGAGTCAAGCAGAATTCTATCTGCATAAATATATATAGGGGGCTGTCGGGAAATAGATAGTCCTACACACAGGGAGTGATCGTTGCCATCATTTCTGTTTTTACGCCGATCGCACCGCTGCGGGGCATCCTGGCCGGATTTTTCCGGCTGATCATGCTCAATGGCAACGGGATTTTGCACATTTGTATTTGCCTGCTGCTTACGGCGGCATTGGCTTTTACAGGACTTGCAGTTTTAAAACGAAAAACATTATAACGGGGATATTAATATTGAGTTTGTCAACTAAAAAACTGCCGGGTACAGGATTTGTTTGAAACCTGTATCCGGCAGCCTTTTTATATATGGCCCTGGGCAGCGGGGCATGAAATTCATGTGTCAGAAGTATGTCACTGTAGGGGACCAACAGCGGTTATCAGAAGCTATCCTTTTCGTTTAAATAATCTTTGCACATGGAAATGACCTGGGCCATGGCTTCTTCTCCGGGGCCGCCAATGGTATTTCTCATGTTGACGCATGTTTTCAGGGAAATGGCGTCATAAATATCTTCCTCAAAAACAGGACAAATATTTTTTAATTCTTCCAGCGTCATATCTTCAATGGCAATGCCTTTATCGATACAGTAAAGGACGATCTGGCCAATGATGCCGTGGGCGTCTCTGAAGGCTACGCCGTGGTTGACAAGATAGTCGGCAGCGTCAGTAGCATTGGTAAATCCGTTTTTAGCGCTTTGCTCCATAGCTTTTTCGTTCACCTTCATGGTGGCGATCATACCTTCAAACAGTTTGATGCAGCCTTTGACCGTATCAATGGCGTCAAAGGTGAACTCCTTGTCCTCCTGCATGTCTTTATTGTAAGCCAGGGGCAGTCCCTTCATTGTAGTGAGCAGGGAGGTAAGAGCGCCGTAAACACGGCCGGTTTTTCCCCGGACAAGCTCGGCAATGTCGGGATTTTTCTTCTGGGGCATAATGGAGCTTCCGGTGGAATAAGCGTCGTCCAGCTCAATAAACTGATATTCGTTAGAGTTCCACATGATGATTTCTTCGCAGAAACGGCTTAAATGCATCATAATGGTACTCAGGGCGCTTAAAAGCTCAATGAGATAATCCCGGTCAGACACAGAATCCATGCTGTTTAAGGTCGGCCCGTCAAAGCCCAGAAGCCGGGCAGTCATGCTCCGGTCCAGAGGGTAGGTTGTTCCGGCCAAAGCTCCGGCGCCTAAGGGGCAGTAGTTCATGCGGCGGTAAATATCTTTCAGACGGGAGCGGTCCCGTTTAAACATTTCAAAATAAGCCCCAAAGTGATGGGCTAAGGTTACCGGCTGAGCCTTTTGGAGATGGGTAAAGCCGGGCATATAAGTATGGAGGTTTTTCTCCATTACTGAAAGAATGGTGGCCAGCAGCTCTTTAAGAAGGCTGTCGATTTCTTTGATCTCGTCCCGGGTGTACATTTTCATATCCAGAGCCACCTGGTCATTACGGCTGCGGCCTGTATGGAGCTTTTTGCCCACATCTCCCGTGCGCTGGATCAGGGTTGCCTCTACAAAGCTGTGAATATCTTCATATTCCGGCGAGATTTCCAGTGTTCCGGCCATAAGCTCATCTTTGATTCCTTTTAATGCGTCAATGATAATATCCCGTTCTTCCTCTGTAAGGATGCTGCATGCGGCAAGCATGGTCACATGGGCAATGCTCCCGTCAATGTCCTGTTTGAAGAACTTCTGGTCATAGGAGATGGATGCGTTAAAGTTATGTACAAGCTGGTTGGTTTCCTTGGTGAAACGTCCGCCCCAAAGCTTCATGGTTCATTCCTTCTTTCATTATAATATGTATAGATGCTCCCCGGCCGGCTGTTTGTCCGCCGGCCGGGCTTTCTCTATTATCTTATCGTGTTTTTGCGGGTTTGGCAAGAAAATTGTTTACAAGGATTATTTCATGTGCTATACTTATCAAGCATAAGCATTTTTAACCTGTGTTCAGATATAGGAATTCTCCAACCGTATCTTAACACAAGGCATTTTATTAAATTTTAGGAGGAAATTACAATGATCACAACTGAAATGAAGAAAGAAATCATTGCAAAGTATGGCAAGACACCGGAAGACACAGGTTCACCGGAGGTGCAGATCGCTTTATTATCTGCAAGAATCGCTGAGCTTACAGAGCATCTTAAAACTCATAAGAAAGACCATCATTCCAGACGGGGTCTGTTAAAGATGGTTGGTCAGAGACGCGGTCTTCTTGACTACTTAAAGAGAAAAGATATTGAAAGATACAGAGCGATCATCGAAAAACTTGGTTTAAGAAAGTAATTTGTTCAAACAGGCGTTTATACGTTCACGTTTAACTGAGACAGGGTGGAGCATCCTCCACCCTGTTTCACGATTCAGGATGCGGATTTTGCCGAGACCACTGAAAAGGTCATCAGTGTCAGCTGTTTTTACGGATCGGAGTGCTGACATTAGAGCGCTGGTGGATTTTTCAGTAGTTTCGGGATCGCTCCTGAAAATAAAGAAAAGGAGTTTGATTTATGACAAAAGGAACGATTCGGAAAAAAGAGTTTAAGACTTTTTCCATGGAACTGGCAGGCAGGACTCTGACCGTTGAAGTTGGGAGAGTGGCAGCCCAGGCCAATGGCGCTGCATTTATGCATTATGGCGATACTGTTGTATTATCTACAGCAACAGCCAGTGAAAAACCGAGGGACGGCATTGATTTCTTCCCCTTAAGCGTTGAGTATGAGGAAAAGATGTATGCCGTTGGAAAGATCCCCGGCGGATTTAACAAGCGTGAAGGCAAGGCCAGTGAAAACGCCATTCTGACGGCCCGTGTGATCGACCGCCCCATGCGTCCTCTGTTCCCTAAGGATTACAGAAATGATGTAACTTTAAACAACCTTGTTATGTGCGTGGATCAGGACTGCTCTCCGGAGCTGACAGCTATGCTGGGTTCTGCCATTGCCACAGCAATTTCAGATATTCCATTTGACGGCCCATGTGCTACGACTCAGGTCGGCCTTGTGGACGGCGAATTTGTATTTAACCCTACAGCTGCACAGAAAGCAGTGTCTGATCTGTCACTGACGGTAGCTTCTACAAGAGATAAGGTGATCATGATCGAAGCAGGCGCTAATGAAGTTCCTGAAGATAAGATGATCGAGGCGATTTTTGCAGCCCATGAAGTGAACCAGAAGATCATTGCTTTTATTGATACTATTGTTGCTGAGTGCGGCAAGCCAAAGCACAGCTATACAAGCTGCGCTGTTTCCGAAGAACTTACAGCTGCCATTAAGGAAATCGTTCCTCCGGAAGCTATGGAAGAAGCTGTATTTACAGATGAAAAGCAGGTTAGAGAAGAAAATATCAGCAAGATCAAGGATATGCTGGCTGAGAAGTTTGCCGATAATGAAGAATGGCTGGCTCAGCTGGATGATGCGGTTTATCAGTACCAGAAAAAGACTGTGCGCAAGATGATCCTGAAAGATCATAAGCGTCCGGATGGCCGTGAGATCAATGAGATCCGTCCGTTGTCTGCTGAAATCGATATTCTGCCAAGAACTCACGGTTCCGGTATGTTTACCCGCGGACAGACACAGATCTGTACAGTGACAACACTGGCTCCGTTATCCGATGCTCAGAGACTGGACGGCCTGGATGAAGCAGAAACCTCCAAGCGTTATATGCATCACTATAATTTCCCATCCTACTCTGTTGGTGAGACAAAGCCATCCAGAGGTCCGGGACGCCGTGAGATCGGCCATGGCGCTCTTGCTGAGAGAGCTTTAGTGCCTGTACTGCCAAGCGTTGAGGAATTTCCTTATGCGATCCGTACAGTATCCGAAACCTTCGAGTCTAACGGTTCCACATCTCAGGCAAGTATTTGTGCATCCACACTGTCCCTTATGTCTGCCGGTGTACCTATTAAGAAGCAGGTTGCAGGTATTTCCTGCGGTCTTGTAACCGGTGATACAGATGACGATTACCTGGTACTGACAGATATTCAGGGCCTGGAAGACTTTTTCGGCGATATGGACTTTAAGGTAGCCGGTACTCATGACGGTATTACTGCTATCCAGATGGATATTAAGATCCACGGACTGACACGGTCTATTATTGAGGAAGCTATTGCAAGAGCTAAGGAAGCCCGTGAGTATATTATTAATGAAGTGCTTACACCAGCCATTGCTCAGCCGAGACCTGAAGTTGGACCTTATGCACCGAAGATTGTTCAGATCCAGATCGATCCGTCCAAGATTGGCGATGTTGTTGGCCAGAAGGGTAAAGTAATCAACCAGATCATTGATGAGACGAATGTTAAGATCGATATTGAGGACGATGGAAGCGTATCTGTTTGCGGCGTTAATAAAGAAGATATTAACAAGGCCATCAGCATTATTGAAATGATCGTTAATGAATTTGAGGAAGGCCGTGTTTACGAAGGTAAGGTTGTAAGCATTAAAGACTTTGGCGCATTTATTGAATTTGCACCAGGCAAGGACGGTATGGTCCATATTTCCAAGCTGGCAAACCACCGTGTAAATAAGGTCGAAGATGTCCTTCACATGGGCGACGTTGTTAAAGCTAAGTGCATGGGTAAGGATAAGATGGGCAGAGTAAGCTTCAGTATTAAAGATGCCCAGGCAGAAGAAAGCGGTGAAGGAAACCATTCCCGCCATCATGACAGAGCCTGATAAATTTTATGCCAGGTGCCCAAGGGCCCGGGCATGATCATAAAGAAATGGCAGCGGGGCCATCCGGTATTAAAGAGATGCCGGATGGCCCCGCTTTTATGTGATGGGCCGGCATATGACAAAAACATTGCTTTATCTGTAAAAATCGCCTATAATATGAGGTGTTTTTAGGGCGCTAGGCGCCAGTGGCACCTGCTCAGCGCCGACCGGAGCGAAGCGCAGACTTGCGGTAGCATGAAGTGCGGAGCAATCCGTGTCTCATACCCATTTATAAAATACTAAAAAAACAGGAGAATAAAAGATGAGAGATTTTGTTATAACAACAGAAAGCAATTCAGATATGCCGGCAGCATTTCTGGAGGAAAACCAGGTATGTGTGATCCCTCACTACTACAGTGTGGATGAGGAA
This sequence comes from Candidatus Scybalocola faecigallinarum, assembly GCA_018711005.1. Classification (GTDB taxonomy): domain Bacteria; phylum Bacillota; class Clostridia; order Lachnospirales; family Lachnospiraceae; genus Catenibacillus; species Catenibacillus faecigallinarum. The sequence goes on from DVIT01000042.1 coordinate 17,662, forward strand.
GTGTACGGTGATGGCAAAGAGCTGTCTATTAAAGAATTTTATGACGCTATGCGGGCCCGGAAAAAGGTTGCCACTATGGCCAGCAATCCGGCAGTGATCCTGGATAAGTTTACAGAAATCGCAAAGTCCGGGAAGGACATTTTACATATCAGCTTTTCCTCTGCATTAAGCGGCGGCTGCGGAAATATTATGTCTGGTGCCAATGAGGTTATGGAGCAGTTTCCGGAAACAAAGATCAATGTGGTGGATACATTAAGCGTATCCCTGGCTGAGGGTATTTTGATTAAAGCAGCCATTGATATGCGGGCTCAGGGCAAGTCTCTGGAAGAAACGACTCAGTATGTCCAGTCCCTTGTTCCCCATCTGTGCGTTCAGTTTACTGTAGATGACTTAAATCATTTGTACCGGGGCGGCCGTCTGTCCAGAACTACAGCCATTGTCGGCACGCTGGCGAATATTAAGCCGATTTTATATGTGGACGACGCCGGAAAGCTGGTGGCCTTAGATAAGACAAGAGGCCGGAAAAAGTCTTTAAATCTTTTAGTGAAAAACATGGCTGACCGTTTGGGAAGCTTTAAAGATAAGCAGGTGTTTATCGGTATTGTCCACGGCGACTGTGAGGAAGATGCCAACTATTTGGCAGAACTGGTGAAAAAGGAATTTGGCTATGACAACATCCTGATCCAGCCGGTAGGCCCAAGTATCGGCGCACACTCCGGCCCGGGAGCCATCGGACTGTTATTTTTAGGTGATCACAGATAAATCGTAAGGAGTGATTTTGGTGGAACCGTCACAGATCAGATCAATCTTAATGGATGCAGGGATTGACTATGATTCGGCCCTGCGCCGGATGATGGGCAAGGAAAGCCTGTATTACCGTTTTTTAAAGAAATTTGCAGATGATCCCAATTACAGGGATTTTCAGGATGGCCTTCGGGAAAAGGATCCGGAAAAAGCGTTCAGGGCTGCCCATACCTTAAAAGGCCTTGGGGCAAACCTTGGCATGGACGAGCTGACCCGGGCCGTTTCCGGGGCTGTGGAGATTTTGCGCCCATTAAGCAGCCATGGCCGGGACAGTCAGGCCGGGGCGAGCCATGCTCCGGGCGTACAGGCTATGGAAATCAGCGGGGCGGAAAATGGCGCCGGAGACTGGACGCAGGCGGTGAAGGCGTCTTCGGATCAGATCCGGGAAGCTTATGAGCGGATCATTGGGGCCCTGAAAGCTTCCGGAATAGGAGCGGATCTGTAATGGGGGCTGTATTTAAAGATTACAAAGCATTTATCCGGGAGGATATGCCGGAAATTTATGCTGTGCCGGAAACCATCGACGGGGAAGCGGTGACCTGCATTGGCGAAAGGGCCTTTTACGGCTGCAAGGGGCTGAAACAGGTGATCCTGCCAAAGACCGTAACGGCGATCGGCGATTATGCTTTTGCCGAGTGCCGCCAGCTTCACAAGTTTGTATTTCCGGAAGGGGCAGCATCGGTGGGCGATTATGCATTTTACAACTGCATGGCCTTAAAAGAGATTGTTCTTGGGAAAAATATTTCCGCCATTGGCTACGGGGCATTTAAAAATTGCCTGGAGCTGGACAAGATCACCATGGACATTGCCCCCGGCCGGAAAAACTGCCTTAATTCCATTTTACAGGATGAGTTCCAGGAAGTGGATGTGACGCTTAATTACATGGATGATGGAGGCAATGTAGGCGATGTGGCCCATCTGGTGTTTACAGATTACCAGTATGAGTATGTTCCTGAGATCGAGGCCCGGCAGTTTAACTGGGAAACCTACGGCTCCGGGGATTCCTACAGGATCAGCATCAGGGATACGGATATTGATTATGAAAAATACGACTCCGTTTTTTCCCTGGCCCAGGTGGAGGACGATGAAAATACCCTTTTAAAGATCGTTGCCGGACGGCTGTGCTGGCCCCATAAGCTTTCGGATGAAAGCAGGGAACGGTATGAAGCTTACGTTAAGGCCCATATGAGAAAGATCCTGGAGCAGATCATTGGCGGCAATGGGCCGGAGGCAGGGGAGCGCTTGTTTGATTATTTATTAAAGCGCCGTCTCCTTACGCCGGAGGATGTGGATTTTGCTCTGGATCTTTGTAGCCGCATCAGCCGGGCGTCTATGACGGCCCAGCTGATGGACTACCAGGGGGCGAAAAAGCCAAAGGCCGGGGGAATCCGCTCACGGTTTGCCCTGTAGCCTGAGGAGATCCCCGCAAAGTACGGCGGAGGATTTTTAAATACCAGGAGGACTTCCATGAATGACATAAAAGAACAGTTAAGGCGCATGGGAGAGCAGATCTTAAGCTTGTCCAGAAATGAGCTTTACGTTTCCATGCGCTTTTTGGACATTGCCCTGTCACGGCTGGATTATGCCATGAATCTGTCTACAAAGACCATTGGGACGGACGGGCTGTCCATTTTATATAATCCAAGATATTTAATGGATACGTATGCTGCAGACCGTGTCTATGTGAACCGGGCCTATATGCATATGCTGATCCACAACCTGTTTTGCCATGACTTTACCGGCAAAGGGAAAAATAAAGAATACTGGAACCTGGCCTGTGATATTGCGGCAGAGTCTATTGTGGACAGCATGGACGCTGCTGCTGTTTTTGTGACGGTCAGTGATTACCGGGAATATGTTTACGGCCGCCTGAAAAAGGAAATGAAGGTGTTAAATGCCCAGAGCATTTACCATTATCTGAGGGACACATTTATTTCAGACCGGGAGTTTGACCGGATGTGCCGGGCCTTTAAGGTGGATGACCATGGCTTTTGGGATCATGAGGATGAAAACCGCCAGGATCCCAGACAGGAGGAAAATTATCAGGCGTGGCAGCAGATCAGTGAGAAAATGCAGACCAATATGCAGACCCTTTCCAAGGATTACGGGGATGCGGCCGGGGATCTTTTGGCAAGCCTGGAGCTTTCTCACCGGGAACGGTATGATTACCGGGACTTTTTAAAGCGGTTTGCCGTATGGGGCGAAGAAATCGTCCCGGATGACGACAGCTTTGATTATATTTTTTATACTTATGGGATGGAGCATTATAAAAATATGCCTTTGATCGAGCCTTTGGAATATAAGGATGTGAAAAAGATCGATGAGTTTGTTGTGGCTATTGATACGTCCCAGTCCTGCCCGCCGGAGACGGTGCGGGAATTTCTCAATGAAACCTTTTCCATGCTTGAGCAGCGGGAAAGCTTTTTTAAGAAGATCCATGTGCATATCCTTCAGTGCGATGCGGGGATTTCCTCGGATACCCTGATCACAGGGCCCCAGGACTTTGACCGGTACATGGAGCATTTTGACGTACAGGGCTTTGGGGGCACGGATTTTCGCCCTGTGTTTGATTACACCCAAAAACTCATGGAGGAAGGCCAGCTTTTACACTTAAAGGGGCTGATCTATTTTACAGACGGCTATGGGGAATTTCCCAAACAAAAGCCGCCCTTTGAGACCGCCTTTGTCTTTATGGGGGATGAATATTCGGACAGAAATGTACCTCCATGGGCGATCAAGCTGGTGCTGACCCCGGAGGATCTGAAAATGGAAGGAAATGAAACATGAATATTTTACAGGCAAAACAGGAAATTAAAAATGCGATTAAAGCCTATTTAATGACAGATGAAAACGGCGATTACCGGATCCCGGTCATTGCCCAGCGGCCGATTTTGCTCATCGGGCCTCCGGGTATTGGAAAAACCGCCATTATGGAGCAGATCGCGGCAGAGTGCCACATTGGCCTGGTGGCTTATACTATGACTCATCACACCCGCCAAAGCGCCATAGGTCTGCCCATGATCGTTTCCCACACCTATGGGGGAAAGGAATACAGCGCCACAGAGTATACCATGAGTGAGATCATCGGGTCGGTTTATGACTATATGGCCTCCACCAAAAAAGAACAGGGCATTTTGTTCCTGGATGAGATCAACTGTGTATCGGAAACTCTGGCGCCAACCATGCTCCAGTTTCTTCAGAAAAAGACTTTTGGAAGCCATAAAGTGCCGGATGGCTGGATCATTGTGGCTGCGGGAAATCCGCCGGAATACAATAAATCTGTGAAAGAGTTTGATATTGTTACTTTAGACCGTGTGCGGAAAATGACCATCACAGAGGATTTTTCTGTATGGAAAAGCTATGCCTATGAGCGGGGCGTCCATCCGGCCATTATGACCTATTTGGAGATTAAAAAGGAAAACTTTTACCAGGTGGAGACAACGGCCTCAGGGAAGCGTTTTGTTACTGCCAGAGGCTGGGAGGATCTGTCTTATATGATCTATGCCCAGGAGCTTTTAGGGGAAGCGGTCACAGAAACGATGATCGGACAGTATGTGCAGCACCCGAAGCTGGCCAGGGATTTTGCCAATTATTATGATCTGTACAACCAGTATAAGGACGATTATCATGTGGAAGAAATCATGTCCGGAAAGATCCGTCCGGAAACGGTTGCCCGCATACGGGAGGCACGTTTTGATGAAAAGCTCAGTCTCATCGGCCTGCTTATGGGGCGGCTGAATGAAGATTTTAAGGCTCAGACGGAAAAAAATCATTTTGTGGAGCAGCTTTATGAGGTTCTTGGCTCTATCCGGGAAATGCCTGCTGACCAGGCGCTGGCTGCATTAGACGCGGCCATCCTTCCGTTAGATGAAAAGGCAGACCGCCGGCTGATCCAAACCTTATACAAATATAAAGGCCATCTTGAAGCCGGAAAAGATTTTGAAGCGCTAAAAGCTATGTTTGAAAAAGAAGTGGATGTGCTGGAAGCTTTGACTCAGACCGCCGGGGCACATTTGGAAGCAGCCTTTGATTTTATGGAGGAAGCCTTTGGGGAGAGCCAGGAAATGGTGATCTTTATTACAGAGTTAAATACAAGCCGTCCGGCCATGACCTATATTTCATCGAACGGCTGTGAGCGTTACTACAAGTACAACGAAGGGCTTTTATTTAATTCCAGCCGCGACAAGCTTTTGCAGGACATTAGCCAGATGCGCCGCTATGCGGATTTTATGGGGATTTGAGCCAGGCATCTTAGCCCCGGTATCTTAAGCTGCCTGGGGGCAAAGCGCCCCTTTTGCTGCCCGCACCGTGGCCGCAGCGTTTTTATGCATTTTAGAAAGCCGAAAGGAATAGGATAATAGAGAAAATGCATATTAAGGGGATGGGGCTGGCATGGCCCAATGTCTTGAAAAATTAAATACATGGATCTGGGGCCCCTGGATGCTTGTGTTTTTTATGGGAACCGGGATTTTTCTCACAGTACGATTAAAGTTTCTGCCGTGGAAAAATCTCGGTTTTGCTTTGCGCCAGGTGTTTAAGGATATTGCCGGGCCTAAAAAGCGGGGAGAGGGGGAGATTACGCCGTTCCAGTCCCTTATGACGGCTATGGCCGCCATGATGGGCACCGGCAATATTGCAGGCGTCGCCGCAGCCATGGTCCTGGGCGGCCCGGGAGCGCTTATATGGATGCTTATTTCCGCCCTGCTGTGCATGTCATGCAGCCTGACGGAAACGACCCTGTCCATGAAATACCGTCAAAAAAATGCCCTGGGCCAGGTGTGCGGCGGCCCAATGTATGTGATGGAAAGAGGAATCCGTCCCAAAGGCCTTGGCCGGGCCATGGCGGTGTTATTTTCTCTGTTTACCCTTGGCGCTTCCCTGGGAATGGGAAACATGACCCAGGCCAATTCCATTTCCCAGGCCCTTTCCGATACCTTTCACGTACCCCCCGCCCTTTGCGGCGGCATTTTGTTCTTTTTATGCCTTTTTGTCCTTATGGGCGGCATTGCCTGTATCGGCAAGGTGTGTTCTGTCCTTGTTCCGGTCATGTCTGTGGCCTATTTAGCCGCAACAGTGGCAGTGATCATTATTAACCGGCAAAATATCCCCCATGGCCTATATGAAATGATAACCATGGCCTTTTCTCCCAGGGCCATTGGCGGGGGGCTGGGAGGAAGTATTGTGGCAGGACTGTCAGGCGCCATGCGCTGGGGCGTGGCCCGGGGCGTCTTTTCCCATGAAGCAGGCTTAGGCTCAGCGCCCATCGCTGCAGCGGCGGCAAAGACCGATGATCCGGTGGGCCAAAGCTATATTGCCATGACCGGGACATTTTTTGATACTATCCTTGTATGCTCAGCCACCGGCCTGGCCATAGCCTCCTCGGGACTTTTAGGGGCCGCGGGCAGGGACGGCCAGCTGTTGACCGGGGTCGCCCTGACCAATACGATTTTTGAAACAGCCCTTGGCCCGGCGGGACGGCTGATCATTACCCTGGGCATTGCCATGTTTGCTTTTGCCACCATTATCGGATGGGAATACTATGGGGAAAAGGCGCTGGAATATATAGTGGAATCCGGATGGCGCCGTAAAGGGGATACCATGTCCGTCCTGCGCCGCAGGCGCTGGATCAGCTTTTACCGTCTGATCTACTGCGCCTTTGTTTTTGTGGGGGCTGTGGCATCCCTGGAAGCAGTATGGAATTTTTCGGACATTATGAACGGCGCCATGGCCCTTCCCAACCTTGTGTGCATCCTTTTATTAAGCGGCGAGGCGGCGGCTATGATCGTGCCTTATGAGTGTTCTGAATGATCTCTTTATAAAAATCCACGCCTAAAGGCAGGGCGTCGCAGTTAATATTTTCATTAATGCCGTGGATGCTTCCGTATTGCTGATTTGTAATATATAAAGGCGCAAAGCGGATGGCATTTTCACAAATGTCGGAATAATATTTGGCGTCAGTGCCTCCGGTCATGGTATACGGGCATACTCCGATGCCCGGGTAGATTTTGTGGATCGTTTCTTCCACAAGCTGGAAGGGGCGTCCTTTGTGATCCACTACAGGGCATGGATAGTCTTTATAAATCACCTGAGTTTCAATCTGATGCTTCTTGGCCACCTGGCGGATGATCTCAATGCTTTCATCAGTGCCCTGATGGGGGATGAAACGAAGATTTCCTGTAACATAGGCCTCCTGAGGCAGGACGTTTAACCCATTGGAGCCTTTGGCTGTAGTAAATGCAATAGTGGTCTGGAGCATAGCAGCTCCGGCAGGGCTGATGACTGGCATAAGCTTTTTAAGGAGCGGCCCGAACAGCCACAGGTTCCGAAAGACAAATTTCATGCCAAAGACCATGTTGGGGGCAAAGCGGGCAAACATTTCCCGGACAGAATCGTGAAACTCCGCGCGGAAAGGATTGTGCTTTTCCACATCCTGCATAAACGCGCCAAGGCGGGGCAGAGGCGTGTTTTTAACCGGGGCGCTGGCATGGCCTCCGGCGCTTTTGGCCGTAAATTTCAGATCGCCGTAGCCCTTTTCCAGGACGCCTACCATAGCATAGGTGCCCTTAACGCCGCCGATAGGCTCGCTGATGATCATGCCGCCTTCGTCAATGAGCATGGACAGATGAACGCCCTGTTCTTTCAAATATTGAACCGTTAATGGGGCGCCTTCGCCGCTCCATTCTTCTGTACAGCTGCTGGCCAGATAAATGTCGCAGTCCGGTGTAAGCCCTGGGCCAGCAGTTCTTCCACAGCTGTAAGAAAGCAAAACAGGCTGGCCTTTGTATCTACGGTTCCGCGGCCCCATACGGCGCCATTGGCGATCTCGCCGGAAAATGGGGGATGCTCCCATTCGCCTGAAGCTTCCACCACATCGTGGTGGCTCATTAAAAGAATGGGATCCTTATGGCTTTTTCCTTCCCATTTAAACAAAAGGCTGCCGTTAAACACATGCTTTTCCAGATGCTTATGGATGAGGGGGAACATTTCCTCAAGAGCTTCATGAAAACGGTAAAATTTGTCCCGGCTTTCATCAAAACGGCTGGATATGGTTTCAATCTGAACCAGTTTGGAAAGAGATTTTCCGTAATCCATGCTGCGTTTTTCGTCGGCCTTTGGAATTTGGGCAGAAACAGCAGATGTAGGTTTAACAGTGACAGTGCGCACCAGGCATATGGCCAGGAGCAGGACAATGACGGCAATAACTGCCAGTAAAATATAAAGTGCGATCACAAAAATTCCTCCTTAAAGCTTCCCTTGTTTAAATAATATGTACCCGATAAGCAGAGCCAGTCCTCCGGCAGGGATCAGCAGCACGCTTGTCTGGGAAATGGCTGCCGGGACAAAGACACATAAAAGGGTCATGACGATCAAAGGGATCACGGCGATCTTAGGGCTCTTTAAAAAGTATTTCAGGCCCAGGGCGCCAAAAAGGGCAGGAACCACATTGTCAAAGGCCGGAGCAAGGACAGGGCTTTGAAGCACCGGCTGCAAAGGCGTGATCAAAAGGACCCCGGCAAAGATCACGGCCATGGTAACAAGGGCGCTGGTGGCCACGCTTAAGGTGGATACGATCTCGCTTTCCGCAGAGTTGTCAGCTACGCCTACAATATCTCTGGAGTTAATGGCGCAGGGGATCTTAAGGTTGGTCACGTTTCCGGTAATAAATGTAAGATAGCTGGCTCCGGCGCCAAGCATGGGAACATAGATCAGAAATTCCGCAATGGAAACCGGGATATAAATCGCCGCGACTTTGGCAATGCCTGCAGCAAAGCCGGCAGGAGAGGGCATAGCGTCATATAAAAAACCAAAGAAAAAGGGGATACCCACCAGTAAGACTACGGAGACGATCAACGTAAAGCGGCCCAGACGGTGGATCTGACGGTTATAATTTTCTAAAAATTCTTTTTGCTTTTCATCCATTTTATTTTCCTCCCATCAGAGCATGCCTACAAGGACAGAGGCGACCATGGCAACAAGCATACTGGTGGCTACGCTGAAGTTATCCAGCCAGGCTTTGCCTTTTTTCACAGTAAAATATTCAAAGATCAGCATGACCAGGGCAGACACTCCGGCAACAAATAAAGGCATCCAGTTTTTGTAAGCAGTAAGCGTACCAATATAGGAGCCGATATAAGCGCTGCACAGGCCGACGAACATGGCCACAGTGGCATGAGAGCCAAAGCTGGGCTTTTTTTCCTTTGCCGGGGCGGCTGTCATATTTTTCTGAAGCTTGCCGGTATACTTTTTCAGGAAAAAGATGCAGCAGAAAACGCCGCCTAAAATACCGATAGTCATAACAAGGCCAATGGTGGAAAATGCAGACGCGGTCATTTCACTGATTTTTAGACCGGACAGACCGGTGCTGGTGGCGGCAATCTCGGCAACGTTCAGCTCATATTGAAGGGCGCCAATCACGGACAGGCGCAGCCAGGAAAACGGTACGCCAAGGGTTCCGCTTAAAGCCAGAACGCCGAGCAGGATGCTGATGCTGGGCAGCACTGTAAAGGTGGCGCTGGATGTAATAGCGCGGCGCAGAAGCTTTTTATCCATGCCAAGGGCCACGCCGGCGCGGTAGCTTTTAATAAGAAATACGACGCACATGATGGAAATAAATCCCAAAACCCCGGCAACGACCAGGTACATGGGGATAGAGTTGACTTGTGACAAATACTCGTTCATAGCATTGAACCTCCCTGAATAAAATTAATTGCCCGGAAATATTTTCCATCTCTGGAAATGAATAATCCGGGACGCTGAAGTCTATTATAGCAGATAGCAGACCGTTCACACAAGGCACACCGTACTGTTATAAAAAGTATAATTATTTTGCAAAATGTATTGACTTTTCCCTTGGTACATGATAAACTGAATAAAAATAGGAATTATTCCTGAATTTTAAAACCACATGGATCAATAAAATAGATCATCTCCGGAAGAATGTTCTTTCAGACCATTGATTAAAAGGGGTTTGGACAGGCATGTGTCCGAAGGTGATTTTTATGGCCGGACAGGCCGGAAATGGAGGAAAATTATGGAATTAAAAGGATCAAAAACGGAAGCAAATTTATGGGCAGCATTTGCAGGGGAGTCTCAGGCAAGAAATAAGTACACTTACTTTGCCAGCAAGGCAAAAAAAGAAGGCTATGAGCAGATCGCAGCACTTTTCCTTGAAACAGCAAACAATGAAAAGGAACATGCAAAAATCTGGTTTAAGCTCCTTGATGGCATTAATGATACAGCTTCCAATTTAAAAGCGGCCGCAGAAGGCGAAAACTATGAGTGGACCGATATGTATGCCGAGTTTGCCAAGGTTGCAAAAGAGGAAGGTTTTGACCATATTGCATACTTATTTGAGGAAGTAGGAAAGATCGAGAAAGAACATGAGGAGAGATACTTAAAGCTTCTTGAAAATGTAGAAGGCGGCCTTGTATTTTCCAGAGACGGAGATATGATCTGGCAGTGCGCAAACTGCGGCCATATCCATGTTGGCAAGGAAGCTCCGGAGGTTTGTCCGGTATGCGCCCATCCAAAGGCTTATTTCCAGCTTCAGGCAAAGAATTATTAATAAAGCTGCCAGCTTCAGGCAATGTTTCATAAGAAAGCATAAGAATTATGGCAGGGATCAGTGTGTCAGTTCACGCCGGTCCCTGTTTTTTTTCGGGGAAGACAAGAAATTGCCTGCTTATTTTATACAAGTGATGCAGTTGCAGAAATAATCGTTGAATTTCCAATAAAGTATGGTAAAATATTACTTGCAGGCAATGGTTTGCGCTGTGTCCTATTGCCTGAAAGGGCGCCGGAGCGGCAGTTATCCGGCGGACAAAAACTATTAAAGTATTCAGGAGGATAAAAAGAATGAAATTAGGTTTAGTAAGTGCTATTTTAGGGGATCTTTCATTTGAAGAAATGATTGATTTTCTTGCAGAAAACGGCTTTCAGTGTGTAGAAGTGGCATGCTGGCCCAAAGGCAAGGCCGCCAGAAGATATGCAGGCGTGACTCATATTAATGTGGATGAGCTGACGGACGAAAAGGTCGCATATATTAAAAAATATGTCGCTGACAGAGGCATTGAGATTTCTTCACTGGCTTATTATCCAAATACCATGGATCCGGATCCGGAAAAGAGAGCTGTCTTTGTAGAGCATTTGAAAAAGGTTATTGTAGCTTCCGCAAAGCTTGGCGTAAATATGGTAACAACTTTTGTGGGCCGTGTGCCTGACAAGACAGTGGCTCAAAACCTTGAGATCGTTAAGGAAGTTTGGCCGCCGATCGTTAAGCTGGCAGAAGAACAGGGCGTTAAGATCGCCATTGAAAACTGCCCGATGTTATTTACAGATGATGAATGGCCAGGCGGACAGAATATTATGACAAGCCCTGCAAACTGGAGAAAAGTATTTGAGATCCTTGACAGCCCGAATTTCGGTATTAACTACGATCCGTCCCATTTTATTTGGCAGCAGATCGACTATATCAGACCGATCTACGAATTTAAGGATAAGATCTTCCATGTTCATTATAAAGATATTAAGATTTACTCGGAAAAACTGGCGGATGTAGGCATTATGGCCACACCCCTCCAGTATATGTCTCCAAAACTTCCCGGTCTTGGGGATGTTGACTGGGGTAAATATGTATCTGCCCTGACGGACATCGGATTTGATGGATGCACATGTATTGAGGTTGAAGATAAAGCTTTTGAAGGCAGCCTTGAGGATATGAAGAAATCCGTTATTTTGAGCAAGAGATATTTGGAGCAGTATGTCATTTGATTTTTTTCTCCCGGGAAGCATCTTCCCGGGAGATTTTTTAGACCGCTGCATTTTAGCACAGCAAAAGCCTGAACAACACCATGGAGAGAGGAGCCTGCATTTATGAAAAAGATCATGAAACTGTTACTGAGCCGCTTATTTCTGGTGGGGATCCTCATTATACTGCAGATCGTATGGCTTCTGGTAGCTTTTTTTCATCTGAGTAACTACTCGGTGATCATCCGCATATTTTTTACGGCATTAAGCATTTTCGTTGCCTTATGGATCATTAACAAACGGGATAATCCGGCTTATAAGCTGGCCTGGATCGTGCCTATCCTTTTAATGCCTTTGCTTGGCGGTCTGATGTATGTGGCCTTTGGAAATAAAAACCCCAGCCGGGGGATGCGCCACATGCTGGAGCGTGAAAAGGCCAGGATATGGCCGTCAGTAAAGCAGGATCCTAAGGTGATCCAAACCGTGGAAAGCGTAAATATGAATGTGGCCGGACAGGCAAAGTATCTTTTAAGAAACGGATTCCCTATTTATGAAAATTCCACGGCCCGGTATTTTCCTTCCGGCGAGGCCTGCTATCCGGTCATGCTGGAGGAATTGAAAAAGGCGAAGCACTATATTTTTATGGAATATTTTATTGTAGGCGACGGCGTTATGTGGCAGGGGATCCTGGATATTTTAAAGGAAAAGGTAAAAGAAGGGGTGGATGTAAGGTTTATTTATGATGATGTGGGCTGTGTTTCCCTGCTGCCCGTTCATTATTATAAACAGCTTGAAGCCATGGGCATTAAGTGTATGGCCTTTAATCCCTTTGTCCCGCTTTTTTCTCTTGTCATGAATAACCGTGACCACCGCAAGATCCTTGTGATCGACGGCCATACGGCATTTTCCGGCGGGATCAATCTGGCGGATGAATATATTAATCACATTGTCCGTTTTGGCTACTGGAAGGATACGGCCATTATGATCCGGGGAGAAGCGGTCTGGAATTTTACCGTTATGTTTTTACAGACCTGGAATGCATTTTATCATAAAAAGGATGAAAACATTGCCATATACAAGCCGGATGTTTATATTCACAAAGATTATATGGACGGTTTTATCCAGCCCTACGGGGATTCGCCTCTGGATGATGAAGTGGTGGGAGAGAGTACGTACCTGAATATTATTAATCAGGCCAGCCGCTATGTGTATATTTTTACCCCGTACCTGATCATTGATAATGAAATGATGACGGCCCTGTGCCTTGCCGCCAAGCGGGGCGTGGATGTGCGCATTGTGACTCCGGCCATTCCGGATAAAAAGATGATCTTTCTTCTGACCCAGTCCTATTATGAACAGCTGCTGGAAAACGGTGTGCGGATCTACGAATATACGCCAGGTTTTATCCATGCCAAAAACTTTGTGGCTGATGACATTATTGCTACCGTGGGATCCATTAACCTGGATTTTAGGAGCTTGTACCTGCATTTTGAATGCGGCGTTTATATGTACCGTACCCGGGCGGTCATGGATGCTAAAAAGGACGCTCTGGATACGATCCGGGAAAGCCGGGAGATCACCCTGGCAGACGCCCGCCCCGGCGTGATCAAGGGGCTGTTCCAGGCTGTGCTGAGAGTTTTTGCACCGCTGCTGTAAGCCCGGGACACAGGAAAAGGAAAGGAGTTTAATGAAATCATGTATGAAGAATTAACAATCAACAGACTTTATGATCTCAATGAAACGATCGCGGCCCGTTTATTTGACGGACTGGTATATCCCTGGGAGGCTCTGCCGAAGATCAAGGATTTTATTTTGACGCTTGGGCCGACCCTGTCTAAGGATGAATATGATCAGGTGGGAGAAGATGTATGGATCGCAAAGGACGCAAAGGTGTATCCGTCAGCCCTGATCAATGGCCCGGCCATTATCGGAAAAGGGGCTGAGGTCCGTCACTGTGCCTTTATCCGGGGCAATGCCATTGTTGGTGAAGGGGCTGTTGTAGGCAATTCCACAGAGCTTAAAAACGTGGTTTTATTTAACAAGGTCCAGGTGCCTCATTACAATTATGTAGGGGATTCCATCTTGGGCTACAAGGCTCACATGGGCGCCGGCTCCATTACTTCTAATGTAAAATCAGATAAAACACTGGTGGATGTTGTTGTGGCAGGAGAGCGGATCCATACAGGCCTTAAGAAATTTGGCGCCATGCTGGGCGACCAGGTGGAAGTAGGCTGCAATACAGTGATGAACCCGGGAACTGTGATCGGCCCGTGTTCAAATGTATATCCGCTGTCCATGGTCCGGGGCTTTGTTCCTGAGAAAAGCATTTACAAAAAACAGGGAGAGGTTGTAAAGAAAGTATGAAAAAGATTTCATCTGCCCATGTACTCCTGTTGGTGATCACTGCCTTTCAGCTTGTTGTAAGCCTGGGCCTGTCCCTTTTGCTGGCCTTTGTTCCGGGATTTTATCTGCCTATGTGGCTGCAGCTTTTGCTGTCGCCTCTGACCATGGTGATCCCCTTTGCCATATACTGCATATGGACACGAAGCAATCCCCTGACGCTGATCCGGTTTAAAAAAGTAAAGCCGCTGAGTATTGTCCTGGCTGTGCTTGTTATGGTGTTTGCATATCCGGTGATCATTTTGCTGAATTTATTATCCATGCTTTTTGTGGATAATGCCATGGCTAATGTGCTCCCCTCTGTGGTGGAAATGGGTATCATCCCTGCGCTGCTTTTAATGGCCGTTATTCCGGCGGTTATGGAGGAAACGATTTTCAGGGGATGCCTGTATAATGCATACAGCCGCGTGCGTCCCCTTGCCGGTGTATTTTTAAGCGCCCTCCTTTTTGGCCTTATGCATATGAATTTTAATCAGATGCCTTATGCTTTTTTCCTGGGGGTTATTATGGCCCTCATGCTTGAAGCCACAGATTCCATTGTGATTCCTATGATTATGCATTTTAGCCTGAATGGCTTTACAACAGTACTCAGCTTTCTGACCATGGGAGCGTCACAGGGCATGGCCGCTGCTTCTTCCGGAAGCACAAGCCTGACAGATGCGATTTCCCAGGCCTATAAAGAGGTAATGGCCCAGGAGGGACTGTCCCAGTCCATGAGCAGCGCCCAGGTCGACGCTCTGGTTGCAGATATGGTACCTACCATGCTGGGCGTTGTTATCGGTATTTTAGTTGTTGTTGCCCTGGTTGCCTTGATCGTTGTCCTGGCGCTTATTTATGCCGCTTTTGCCATCAACGGGCGCAGCCCAAAGGAAATACTGCTGGCCCGTCCCCAGGCAGACGCCTATGTTAAAGGCCTGGGCGGAAAAATGCGCAAAAACCGGATGATCGATATTCCGGTGATCGTGTTTATAATTTATGCCCTTGAGGAATGTATACGCAGCGCCCTTATGTAACGAGGCAAAGCCCATTGTGTAAGTAAATTTCCGCCGGTTCCTTGCCTGATCGGATGCATGGCTGAATAGATACAATATTGATAAAAAAATTACAAAAAAGACTGGACGAAATGGAGAAAAAGTGAGAAAATAGTCATAGGTATGATTATAATTTAACAATCATACGCCTGTGTAAGGCAATATTTCATATTTTGAAAGGAGTCTCAAAATGATTTATTCACATGAAGTAGAAATGATGTGTCCTGTGGCTCAGGGTGTAAACCATGGTGCTGCGCCGATCCCAGAAGAAGCAAAATGGGTAAAAGCAAAAGAGATTAAAGATATTTCCGGTTTAACACATGGTGTTGGCTGGTGTGCTCCTCAGCAGGGTACCTGCAAGCTGACATTAAATGTTAAGGACGGTATTATCCAGGAGGCTCTTGTTGAGACTATCGGATGTTCAGGTATGACTCATTCCGCAGCTATGGCGGCTGAGATCCTTCCGGGCAGAACAATCCTTGAAGCATTGAACACAGACCTTGTATGTGATGCCATTAACACAGCCATGAGAGAACTGTTCTTACAGATCGTTTACGGACGTTCTCAGTCTGCATTCTCCGAAGATGGACTTCCTGTAGGCGCTGGTCTTGAAGACCTTGGAAAAGGCCTCCGTTCTCAGGTTGGTACGATGTATGGTACATTAAAGAAAGGCCCCCGTTACCTTGAAATGGCTGAAGGCTATGTTACAGGTATCGCTTTAAATGAAGATGATGAGATCATCGGTTACCAGTACATCAGCTTTGGTAAGATGATGGATTTCATCAAAAACGGCGATGATGCCAACACAGCTCTTGAAAAAGCTAAAGGTCAGTATGGCCGTGTGGATGACGCTGTTAAGATTATTGACCCAAGAAAAGAATAATTCGTTCGGAGGTATAGAAAATGGCTTTATTTGAATCTTATGAAAGAAGAATTGATAAAATCAATGCCGTATTAAACAGCTATGGCATCGCTTCTATCGAAGAAGCAGAAAAGATCACAAAAGATGCCGGGCTTGATGTATATAATCAGGTTAAGAAGATCCAGCCGATCTGCTTTGAAAATGCATGCTGGGCATACACTGTAGGCGCTGCTATCGCTATTAAGAAAGGCTGCCGGAGAGCTGCTGACGCTGCCGCAGCTATCGGTGAAGGCCTTCAGGCATTCTGTATCCCCGGATCTGTTGCTGACCAGCGTAAAGTAGGTCTTGGCCATGGTAATCTTGGTAAGATGCTCCTGGAAGAAGAAACAGACTGCTTCTGTTTCCTGGCCGGACATGAGTCCTTCGCTGCTGCTGAAGGTGCTATCGGTATTGCCGAGAAAGCAAACAAAGTACGTCAGAAACCGCTTCGTGTTATCTTAAACGGTCTTGGAAAGGATGCTGCTCAGATCATTTCCAGAATCAACGGTTTCACATATGTTGAGACAGAGTACGATTACTACACAGGCGAATTAAAAGAAGTATTCAGAAAGTCCTATTCTGATGGCCTTCGTTCTAAAGTAAACTGCTATGGTGCTAACGACGTTCGTGAAGGCGTTGCTATCATGTGGAAAGAGGGCGTAGATGTTTCCATTACAGGTAACTCTACAAACCCGACACGTTTCCAGCATCCGGTTGCAGGTACATACAAGAAAGAGTGTGTTGAAGCCGGCAAGAAGTATTTCTCCGTTGCTTCCGGCGGTGGTACAGGCCGTACACTTCATCCGGACAACATGGCTGCAGGTCCTGCTTCCTATGGTATGACCGATACATTAGGCCGTATGCATTCTGATGCTCAGTTCGCCGGATCTTCTTCCGTACCCGCTCACGTTGAGATGATGGGTCTGATCGGCATGGGCAACAACCCAATGGTTGGTGCTACTGTCGCTGTAGCTGTTTCTGTAGAAGAAGCTGCTAAAGAAGGCAAGTTCTAAGCGTTATTGACGCACTTTCATAAAAAATAATATTGGACAC
>DVIT01000043.1 GCA_018711005.1 Candidatus Scybalocola faecigallinarum
ACAGCAGCCAGACACTTGCTGTATGGCTGCGTAAGAACGTGATTCAGGTGTTCGCAGGCTTCTTTTGCGAAGCAAAACTTTAAATAAGCCTGCGAAAGTTACTGTTTACTGGCTTGCCAGTGAACAGTAACCAGTTTGGGAAAATCGTTCATTCCGCTGAATTTACACGGTTTGAGGTGTGTTGCCCCTTGTATACCGACGCTACTATATGTTAAAATAAATGCTGAAAGAATATGTGCGTATGCCGCAGCAGCGCAGCGGTCCGGACATGGGACGGGATTGCAGCCGGAGCGGCTGCTTTGTACTGTATCCGTGAACAGTTCTGTGAGAAAGCGGCAAAAAAATAGAAAGGGGTTAGCCCATGAGTCTTTTAATTAAAGGCGGCCGGTTGATCGATCCGGCAACAAAACGTGATGATTACTTTGATATACTTGTTAAGGATGGAAAGGTCAGCAAGGTGGGAAAGGATCTGGAAGCTTCCTGTGCAGATCAGGTGCTGGACGCAAAAGGATGCTATGTTGTTCCGGGTCTGATCGATCTTCATGTGCATTTAAGAGAGCCCGGGTTTGAATATAAGGAAACGATCAAAACCGGCGCCATGGCAGCAGCCAGAGGCGGGTATACATCCATTTGCCCGATGCCCAATACAAAACCGGTGATCGACAGTCCGGAAATGATCCGCTGGCTTAAAGATAAGGCGGAAAATGAAGCGGTTGTCAATATCTGGCCGGTGGGAGCTGTGACAAAAGGTCAGATGGGCAAGGAAATGGCGGATATTGCAGGCATGGCAGAAGCCGGAGCCGTAGCGATCAGCGAGGACGGAAAGAGCGTCATGGATACAAAGCTGTATAAAGAAGCCATGATCCAGGCTAAAAATGCAGGAATTACCGTACTGGCCCACTGCGAGGATAAAATGCTCGTGGGACAGGGCGCCTTAAATGCAGGCCCGGTAGCCCAAAAGCTTGGCGTGGCCGGAATTGGCAATGATGTGGAGGATATTATTGCAGCCCGGGATATTATCCTGGCGAAAGCAACCGGATGCCGTCTCCATTTATGCCATTGCTCTACGAAAGACAGTGTGACCATGGTGAAAGAGGCTAAGGCAGACGGCCTGATGGTCAGCGGAGAAGTTTGCCCCCATCATTTTATTCTGACCCAGGATGATATTCCGGGGGATGACGCTAATTATAAAATGAATCCGCCCCTGCGCGCTAAAGAGGACAGGGACGCTTTAGTGGAAGGGATCAGCAGCGGCATTATGGAGGCTATTTCCACGGACCATGCGCCTCACAGCGCCGAAGAAAAGTCCAGGAGCATTGCAAAAGCGCCATTTGGGATTGTGGGAAGCGAGACTGTATTGTCTCTTACCATGACTTACCTGGTGCATACAGGGAAGCTGACGCCATATGAAATGGTCGAGCGTATGAGCTATAGTCCGGCACAGATCATCGGCATTGACCGGGGATCTTTGGCAGAGGGCAAGATCGCCGATATTGCTGTGATCGATCCGGATAAGGAATATACGATCCACAGTGAGGATTTTGTTTCTAAAGGGAAAAATACACCTTTTGAAGGCTTTAAAGTCCGTGGTAAAGTGATGGAAACCATTGTGGGGGGAAAGATCGTATACAGCGGACGGGAGTAAGGCGTACACCGTAATAATGTGAAAAATGGAGAGAAGAAAATGAGTGCAAAAAAGATGACTGTGACAGTAAATTACCAGAAGAAGCTGGCTGATGGTGTATACAGTATGTGGCTGGCAGTAGGTCCTATGGCCGACGAGGCAAAGCCGGGACAGTTTATTTCTATTTATAGTAATGACAGCTCGCGGCTCCTTCCGCGGCCCATCAGTATTTGTGAGGTCGATAAGGAGTTCCGCAGTATCCGCGTGGTTTACCGTATTGCCGGAGCCGGAACAGAAGAATTTTCACATTTAAAAGCCGGACAGCGGGTAGATATTATGGGACCTTTGGGAAATGGCTATACATTAAACCAGAAAGGCCGCGCCCTGCTCATTGCTGGCGGGATCGGCATTCCGCCCATGCTGGAGCTGGCCAAATCCCTGGAATGTGACAAGGATATTGTCCTTGGCTATAGAGATGCCCAGACATTTCTTGCAGCAGAGCTGGAAGAATACGGCAATGTTTATATTGCCACAGAGGACGGCAGTGTGGGCACACAGGGAAATGTTATGGATGCCATTGCCCGCTATGGCCTGAAGGCGGATACTATTTACAGCTGCGGCCCGACACCTATGCTTAAGGCTGTAAAACAGTTTGCCATTGACAACAACATTGACTGCCAGATTTCCCTGGAGGAAAAGATGGCCTGCGGTATTGGCGCCTGCCTGGCATGCGTATGCAAGTCTAAAGAGGTGGATCATCATACCCATGTCCATAATAAACGTATCTGCAAGGATGGCCCTGTATTTAATGCTCTGGAGGTGGAATTATAATGAATACAAAAGTAAAGATCGCAGGTGTTGAATTTAAAAATCCTGTTACCGTTGCTTCCGGAACATTTGGATCCGGCGCAGAATACGGTGATTTTGTTGATCTGAACCGTTTAGGCGCTGTTGTTACAAAGGGCGTGGCCAATGTTCCATGGCCGGGCAATCCCACTCCGCGTATTGCAGAAACCTGCAGCGGCATGCTTAATGCCATTGGCCTGCAAAACCCCGGCGTAGATGTATTTATCCAGAGAGATATTCCGTTTTTAAAGCAGTTTGATACAAAGATCATTGTGAATGTATGCGGAAAAACCACAGCAGATTATGTGGAAACTGTAGAGCGCTTAGGCGAGACGGATGTGGATATGCTGGAGATCAATATTTCCTGCCCTAATGTAAAAGAGGGCGGTATTGCTTTCGGACAGAATCCCAAGTCCGTAGAAGAAATTACAAAGGCCATTAAGGCGAAGGCGAAACAGCCCATTATCATGAAGCTAAGCCCCAATGTAACGGACATTACAGAAACCGCCCGAGCTGCACAGGCCGGAGGGGCAGACGCCCTGTCTCTCATCAACACTCTGACAGGGATGAAGATCGATATTGAGCGCCAGACCTTTGCTCTTGCCAATAAAACCGGAGGACTGTCCGGCCCTGGCATTAAGCCTGTGGCTGTGCGTATGGTCTATCAGGTGGCTAATGCAGTGGATCTGCCGATCATCGGTATGGGCGGTATCCGTACAGCTGCCGATGCCCTGGAATTTATTTTGGCAGGCGCGACTATGGTGGCTGTGGGAACGGCGAATTTTGTAAATCCATACACCACCGTGGAAGTGATCGATGGCATTGAAGATTATATGAAACGCCACGGCGTAGAAGATATTCATTCACTGATCGGCATTGTCAAATAAATGTTACAGGCCGTCCTTTCCTGCAAAGATGCCAGGAAGGGGCGGCCTGTTGCCTTATTCTTTGCTGCGGCTGTCAATAATAATGGTGACCGGGCCGTCATTGACCAGGGATACGTCCATATGGGCGCCAAACTTTCCGTGTTCCACATGAAATCCCATATTTCGACAATTTTCCATAAACTGCTCGTATAAACCTTCAGACATTTCCGGAGGCCCTGCCTGGATAAAGCTGGGGCGGTTTCCTTTCTTTGTGCTGGCAAGCAAGGTAAACTGGGAGATTACCAGGAGGCTTCCGCCTACATCTGCCAGAGAAAGATTCATTTTCCCCTGAGAATCTTCAAAAATCCTTAAACCTGTGACTTTTTTTACAAGATAATTTAAGTCATCTTCTGTATCTTCTTCATGAACGCCAAGCAAAACCATGAATCCTTTTCCGATTTTGCCGATGGTTTGTCCATCCACATCCACGCTGGCTCTGGAAACTCTTTGAATGACTGCTTTCATATTTAAAATCCTTTCCCTAAAAAATTCTTCGACCGCTTTTTCATCACACAGAGGGGGAGATGGAGAAATCCCGGTCTGTGTGATCAACGTACCGCTTCATTATACCAGACACCTGTTTTTGGGGCTAGTGTTCCGGCTGTCTTTTATGTGCGTTTTTTTATCTTTTGTTCCGGGTATCTTGTATTTTGATCTGGGACTGATACAATAAAGCTGAAAAGGATTCCCTGAGGATCAGGGATTGGGAGGTGTCTTTTATGAAAAGGATCAGAAAAATGGCGCATAAGGCGGCGCACAGGGCAGCAATGTCCGTAAAAGCAATCGCTGTAGGCGCTCTTTTACTCAGCCTTTTACTGGCGTTGGCCGGCTGCGGGCCAAGGGCTGACCAGCCCCAGTCAGATACGGGGACCGCGCAAAGCGATGCAGCGGTGCAGACCGATGGGGCGGCGCAGACTGATGGAGCGGCACAGACCGATGGGATGGCGCAGACCGATACGGGCGCACAAAGCTCGGCGTTGGCCGAAGATTTTGATGCTAAGAGCTATGTGGAAGTTCTCTGCAGCGGCGATGCAGCTTCACTGCCTGAGCTTTATCCCCATACTCAGGAGCTTTTAGATGGCATGGAAGATCTTGGGGGCTTTGAGGGGCTTCAAAAGCAGTTAATGCTCCTTGGGGAATTTTCCGGTGTTCAGGATCCGGAGGTATCCCAGATTTCCGGGTATACGGCGTACAGCGTGCCTTGTGAATTTTCTCTGCAAAATATTAATATTGTTGTTAATGTGGACAGTCAGGGCCAGGTGGCCGGGATTTTCACTACAGAATATTCACAGACCAGTCGGACAGAGGGAGAGACGGAGGCGTCTCTCCCTTCCGGGCTTTCAGAGGTGGAATTAGCGGTTCCTGTTGCCGGACATGAAGGATGGGCGCTGGGCGGTACGCTGACATTGCCTTCCGGCGACGGCCCATTTCCCGCAGTCATCCTGATCCATGGATCCGGACCCAATGACAGGGATGAAACCATTGGCCCCAATAAGCCATTTAGAGATCTGGCATGGGATCTGGCCCAACAGGGCATTGCCATGTTCCGGTATGATAAGCGGACTTATGTTTATTCTGATGAAATGGCGCAAATGACTGATCTTACCCTTGACGGGGAGACGGTGGAGGATGGGGCATCTGCCTTTTATATGCTTAGGGAACAGGAAAAGATCGATCCTGAAAAAATATTTATTTTAGGCCACAGCCTTGGAGGAGAAGCGCTGCCAAGGCTCCATATGATGCTTAAGCAGGAAAATGCAGCTCCGGCAGGCTATATTTTTATGGCAGCCCCGGCGCGGCCTATGGCCCAGATCCTGCGGGAACAGTGCGACTTTTTATACTCTCTGGATCAGGGGTCCGATGAAGCAATGGCGGCACAGAAGGAAGAAATGTACAATGCCCTGGATCAGCTGGACAATATTGAAAATCTTGCGGATGATGAAATTTTGCTGGGCGCTTATGGGACGTACTGGAAGGATCTTGCCGCCTATGATCCTGTGGAAACGGCAGCGGCCATGGATGTGCCCTGCCTTGTCCTTCAGGGTGAGGAGGATTATCAGGTGACCATGGAGGATTTTTCCATTTGGCAGGATACTTTTGGAAATGATCCAAACTGGACATTTAAAAGCTATCCTGGTCTGACTCATTTATTTATGGAAGGGAAAAAGGCCAATGGCCCGGCGGATTATATGACATTAAAACATGTAGATCCCCAGGTGACTGAAGATATTGCAGATTTCATACAGTAGTTGGCAGACAAAACTGCTGCAAGTTTATTGTTTTTTTATATTTATTCGACAAATTTCCCCTTGAATTTTTCTGGGGAAATGCTATGATGATGGAAATTATACGTAACGGTTTAATGGCCTTGATGTTGCGGCCATAGATCGGATTCCCGGCCCGGTCCTGGAGAGATAAGGGAGGGATCGGATGTTTACAAGTATTTACAGCGGAGCTGTCTGCGGGATTGAAGGACAGCTTGTCCGTGTAGAAGCAGATATTAGCGACGGTTTTCCATCGTATTCTTTAGTTGGCTACCTGGCCTCCGAGGTAAAGGAGGCCAGAGAACGGGTGTCGGCGGCTCTGAAAAATTCAGGGATGCGCCTGCCTGCCAAAAAGATCATTATTAATCTTTCCCCTGCCGGGATGCGCAAACAGGGTACGGCTTACGACCTGCCCATTGCCTTATCTATCCTGGGTTCATTAGGGGTGCTCCCACAAGATAAATTGAATCATGTTTTTGCGGCAGGTGAACTTAGCCTGGACGGCAGCCTGCGGCCGGTTAAGGGGATCCTTTCTCTGATCCTCATGGCAAAGGCCCATGGGATTTCCACATGCTTAGTGCCCCGGGACAATCTTAAAGAGGCTATGCTGGCTCAGTATGAGGGCGGACAGTCTATGAATATTATAGGTGTTTCTGATCTGAAAGCTGCTTGTGCCTGCTTTCTGGGAGGAAAAGCTGTGCTGGAAGAAGGATCGCAGATCATTTTCGGACAGTCCTGCGTTCCTGAGGATAAAAAGCTTCCGGAGTTTTTGGAGGCCGGCAGTGATGCTGTTGATTTTGCTGAGATCGCAGGGCAGGAATCCTTAAAGCGGGCCATTATGGCGGCTGTTTCCGGAATGCACCATCTTCTTATGATCGGGCCGCCGGGATGCGGCAAGTCTATGAGCGCCAGAGCCATCCGGGGGATCCTTCCGCCCATGACTATTGAGGAGAGTCTGGAAGTGACGCGGCTTTACAGCGTTGCCGGGCTCCTGGATAAAAAGGATGTTCTGGTGACGCGGCCGCCGTTTCGCAGCCCCCACCATACGGTGCCCATTAAGACCATGACCGGTGGAGGCTCAGTGCCTGTTCCCGGGGAGATCAGTCTGGCTCACCGGGGGATCCTGTTTTTGGACGAGCTGGCAGAGTTTGCACCGGCCACTCTGGAGGTGCTGCGCCAGCCTTTGGAAGAAGGGGTGATCACCATTAACCGCCTTCATGGAAGCTTTGTATTTCCCGCAGGATTTATGCTTGTGGCGGCCATGAACCCATGCCGGTGCGGCTACTATCCGGACCGGAACCGGTGTCAGTGTACGCCTGCCGATGTATACCGCTATCTTCACCGCATCAGCCGGCCTTTGTGGAACCGGATCGATGTATGTGTGGAAGTCCATCCGCCTGTGGGGGAAAATATATTTAAAGAGAACACATTTAATAGGAAAGAACCGGATAAACCAGGGGCATTTGCCCCTGGTAAAGGGCTGGATTCAGCATCCATGGCCCGGATGGTGAGAAGGGCCCGGCAGGTACAAAAGCAGCGTTTTGCAGGTACAGGGATTTCCTTTAATTCTCAAATGACGGGAGCTATGGTAAAGCGGTACTGTATTTCAGAGCCCGGGGCCCGGGCCTATGTTTCTCATTTGGCAGAGTCTGCGGATCTGACGATGCGGGCACAGCACAAGTTGATGAAGGTGGCACGGACCATTGCGGATCTGGACGGGGAAGAACGGATCCTGGAGCAGCATTTGGATGAAGCGTTATGTTACCGTATGGTGGAGCAGTCTTACTGGGATTTTTAAGAATGGAGATGTAGGGATGGAAGAAAGTAAAGGGATTCATATGTATACGGAGCTGGCCTGCTTCTGGCTTTGCAGCCTGATTGGTTTCGGCCTGGCAAGCCTTGAAAAATTTGTCGGATTATGCGGTGGTATTGATGAGGTTTTTCGTGTTCCGGACCATCATATCCGGAAGATGGAAGGCTTGTCGCCCAGGTTTAAGCAGGAGATTTTAAAAACCAGGGATATATCCCGGCTGGAAAAGGAATATAATAAGTTATCCCAAAGAGGCATTTCATTTATAGGACAGGAACACAAGGACTTTCCTCAAAAGCTGAAGGTGATCCCGGAGTGTCCTTTTGGACTGTTTTTAACCGGTACCCTGCCAAGTCCGGACAAGCCGTCTGTCGCCATAGTAGGCGCCAGGGGCGCGACTGTTTTTGGGCAGGAGACTGCCCGGAATTTTGCAAAGGTCCTGAGCCTTCACGGGATACAGATCATCAGCGGCCTTGCCCTTGGTATTGACGGATATGCCCACAGGGGCGCGCTGGAAGCGGGGCAGTGTACATGGGCTGTATTAGGCTGCGGAATTAATATATGCTATCCCAAAGAAAATATCCGTATCTTTGAGCAGATCAAAGAGCGCGGCGGGCTGGTGTCTGAATTTCTTCCGGGGCAGGAGCCGCTGCCGTGGCATTTTCCATTCAGGAACCGGATCATCAGCGGCCTGGCTGACGGGATCCTTGTTGTAGAGGCCAGAAAAAGAAGCGGATCCCTGATCACTGCAGGGTTCGGGCTGGATCAGGGAAAGGACATTTATGCAGTCCCCGGGCGGCCTACAGACGCCTTAAGCGCCGGATGCAACAGCCTGATCGCTGACGGTGCAAAGCTGGTAACAAGGCCGGAGGACATACTGGAGGATTATAAAATTTATGTAAAAAATTTTGCCGAAGATAAGTTTATGCTTGATAATTTAGAAAAATTGGTGTATCCTAGCTTGTGTTTAGATGCGAAAAGCATTGAACAGATAGCAGCGCAAACCTGTCTGGATTATGCGCAGACCGCCAGAACTCTTGTATCTTTAGTACACAAAGGCTGTGCCCGGCAGGTGGGAAAAAATTATTATATCCGGAGGGGATGATTTTCCTGCTGCCATGAAAACAATTTTGTTCTCCTGGGAGACAGCTCTGCGGGGACAAAGCAAAGTATTTCATGGGATGATCCGGTGTGTATGGAAACAAATTTTTTTGGAGGAATTAGTAGTGGCAAAGTATCTGGTCATTGTTGAATCTCCGGCAAAGGCAAAAACGATCAATAAGTTTCTTGGAGCCAATTATACAGTTGTGGCCTCGAACGGCCATGTGAGAGATCTTCCCAAAAGCCAGATGGGAATTGATATTGAACATGATTTTGAACCCAAATATATAACGATCCGGGGCAAAGGTGATATTCTGGCCATGCTTCGGAAAGAAGTAAAGAAAGCAGACAAAGTTTATCTGGCAACCGACCCTGACCGCGAGGGAGAAGCGATTTCCTGGCATTTAGCCTATGCCCTGAAACTGGATGAAAAGGCGACGAACCGGATCACATTTAATGAGATTACAAAGTCCGCAGTGAAAGGTTCCTTAAAGCATGCCAGAAAGATCAATATGAATCTGGTGGATGCTCAGCAGGCCCGGCGTATTCTTGACCGTATGGTAGGCTACAGCATCAGTCCGCTGTTATGGGCAAAGGTAAAGCGAGGCTTAAGCGCCGGCCGTGTTCAGTCGGTAGCCCTTCGTATTATTTGCGACCGGGAAAAAGAGATTGATTCTTTTATCCCTCAGGAATATTGGACTCTGGATGTTTTGTTAAATGTAGAAGGGGATACCAAGCCGATCCAGGCCAAGTATGCCGGGGATATTCACGGCAACAAAGAGATCCGTTCCAGGGAAGAACTGGATGCGATCCTGAAAAATCTTGAGAATGCCCAGTATACTGTCCGGGAGATCCGTACAGGGGAGCGTTCCAAGAAATCTCCTCTGCCCTTTACAACCAGTACACTGCAGCAGGAGGCGTCCAAGCAGCTGAATTTTTCAACACAAAAGACCATGCGTCTGGCTCAGCAGCTGTACGAGGGCGTGGATATTGAAGGCGAAGGCTCAGTAGGTCTGATCACATATCTGCGTACAGATTCCACACGTATTTCCGAAGAAGCTGACGCCAATGTAAAGAAATATATTGAAAAAACTTACGGAAAGGACTATGTGGCCTATGAGATCAAGGCGGATCAGGGAAATAAAAAGATCCAGGACGCCCATGAGGCCATCCGTCCTACGTATTTGAATATGACCCCGGTGAAGGTGAAGGAGTCTCTTTCAAGAGATCAGTTCCGTTTATATCAGCTTATATGGAACCGCTTTTTAGCCAGCCGTATGAAGGAAGCCGTTTACGAGACGACTTCAGTGAAGATCGGTGCAGGGGATTATTTATTCAGCGTAGCTGCCTCAAAGATCAAGTTTGAAGGTTATTTATCCGTTTACCGTCAGGAAGAAGATAAGGTGGAAAAGAATGTCTTATCCAAAAAGCTGACAAAAGACAGTCGGCTGACCTTTAACGATTATGAGGAAAAGCAGCATTTTACCCAGCCGCCGGCACATTTTACGGAAGCTTCCCTTGTAAAGACCCTGGAAGAACTGGGTATTGGCCGTCCCAGCACCTATGCTCCCACCATTACAACGATCCTGGCAAGACGCTATATTGCTAAGGAAAATAAAAATTTATATGTGACAGAGCTTGGTGAGATCGTAAACAAGATCATGGTGGAAGCTTTTTCCAGCATTGTTGATGTGGGATTTACAGCGAATCTGGAATTCCTTCTGGATAAGATCGAGGAGGGGTCCATTAATTATAAAACGGTAATCCGGAATTTTTATCCAGATCTTAAGGACGCGGTGGACCACGCTCAGGAGGAACTGGAGCAGATCAAGATCGAAGATGAGGTATCTGATGTGATCTGTGACCAGTGCGGCCGGAATATGGTGATCAAGTACGGTCCCCATGGAAAGTTTCTGGCCTGTCCGGGATTTCCCGAGTGCCGGAACACAAAGACCTATTTTGAAAAGATCGGCGTGAAGTGTCCCAACTGCGGCGGCGATATTGTCATCCGTAAGACACAAAAAGGCCGTAAGTATTATGGCTGTGAAAATAATCCGGACTGCGACTTTATGACATGGCAGCGTCCGTCGGACAAAAAATGTCCGGATTGCGGCGGCGTCCTTGTTTACAAAGGGAACAAGCTGGTATGCATGAACCAGCAGTGCGGCTATGTAGAGCCTGTAAAGGCGGATGAACCGGCAGAAAAGCTGGGCTAGGCCACAGATCGTGAAAATGCCAGCGGCAGGCAAAACTGCCCTGGCATTTTTTGTGAGCAGCGTATGCTGTAAGCTGCCTGCAGTAGTGTGTCCATGGATACACCTGGCAAGCAGCTGCCACACTTGCGTGACCACAATAATTTTTATCTTTTGTTGTAATTTTATTATATGTCAATAAATTTCTAATAGTTCAGACAGGTTCGCGGATATGACGGACCGGCAGTGATAAAATACACCAGGAGTGAAAAAATCCCTGGGATGGAGGCAATTTTTAATAGATTTTTGCCAATAACCCCTCAGTTGTCAGAACTGTCGTATAAATTTTAATTAAAAACAACTTTTTTTTCGTAATGCTCTTGTTACATTCCAGGAATTGTGTTAAAATAATATGAACATATTGACTATTTGCATAATTGGATATTTATAAATGAAAAGTTTGACAGTTCAGGAGGTAGCATATGGGTGTACAGTTGCTTGACAAAACTAGGAAGATTAATAAGCTGCTGCATAACAACAACTCAAATATGGTAGTTTTTAATGACATTTGTGAAGTCCTCAGCGAGATATTAGAGTCAAATATTCTGGTGATCAGCAAAAAAGGAAAGGTCCTTGGCATTAAAGAACGGGAAGGCATCGAGGTGATCCACGAGCTGATCTGCGAAAATGTAGGCGAGCATATCGATGCTCTGCTTAATGAACGTCTCCTGAGTATTTTATCCACAAAGGAGAATGTAAACCTGATTACCCTTGGCTTTACCGGGGAAGGGGTTTCCAGATACGAGGCCATTGTAACGCCCATTGACATTGCCGGTGAGCGGCTGGGGACGCTGTTTATTTACAGGGATAGTACACCTTATGAGATCGATGATATTATCTTAAGCGAGTATGGAACAACGGTAGTGGGACTTGAGATGCTTCGTTCTGTCAACGAAGAAAATGCAGAGGAAACCCGCAAGATCCAGATCGTCCGCTCAGCCATCAGCACCCTGTCCTTTTCTGAGCTGGAAGCCATTACCCACATTTTTGAAGAACTGGATGGGAACGAAGGTATCCTGGTCGCCAGCAAGATCGCGGACCGGGTCGGTATTACAAGATCGGTCATTGTGAACGCCCTGCGTAAGTTTGAGAGCGCCGGCGTTATTGAATCCCGTTCATCAGGCATGAAGGGTACCTATATTAAGGTTATTAACGACGTTGTCTTTGATGAATTAAAAAAACTCAAGTAGGAATGAAGAAAAGGCTTGCTTAATGCAGGCCTTTTATGCTATAATCTTTTCGGTAAAATTTAACGTAACAGCTGTCGCATAGTGGCGCAGGATAAGGTTCCTGTAACATTTCTGTATCAGACTGTTGCAAATGAACACGCAGATTGATTTTCCGGCGGTGCCGCAGATGCTCCAGGCGGATGGCGGTTTCCGGGAAAGATGAAATTTGCGGAAGTAATAACCAGGAGGTAAATTATGAGCGTTATTTCAATGAAACAGTTACTTGAAGCTGGTGTACATTTTGGTCATCAGACAAGAAGATGGAATCCTAAGATGGCACCTTACATCTACACAGAGAGAAATGGTATCTATATCATCGACTTACAGAAATCTGTAGGCATGGTAGACGATGCATACAATGCTATCAAAGACATTGTTGCTGATGGCGGCAAGATCCTCTTTGTAGGTACAAAGAAACAGGCTCAGGATGCGATCAAAACAGAAGCAGAGCGCTGCGGTATGTATTATGTAAACCAGAGATGGTTAGGCGGTATGCTGACCAACTTCAAGACCATTCAGAGCAGAATCGAAAGATTAAAACAGATCGAAGCGATGTCTGAAGACGGAACATTTGATGTTCTGCCGAAGAAGGAAGTTATCGCATTAAAGAAAGAATGGGAAAAACTGGAAAAGAACCTTGGCGGTATCAAAGAAATGAAGAAAGCTCCGGATGCAATCTTCGTTGTTGACCCGAGAAAAGAAAGAATCTGTATCCAGGAAGCACATATTTTAGGTATTCCTTTAATTGGTATTGCAGATACTAACTGTGATCCTGAAGAACTGGATTATGTGATCCCAGGTAACGATGATGCGATCCGTGCCGTAAAACTGATCGTTTCCAAGATGGCAGACGCTGTTATCGAAGCGAATCAGGGCGAGCAGTATGAAGACGCTCCTGCAGAAGAAGCAGAAGTTGCAGAAGAAGAAACTGTAGAAGCATAATCGTTTCTGTAAGTGTTCCGGATTGTAACACACGATCTGTTCAGATAATGCAACTGTGAGCAGACACCATGGACGATGAGCACCTTTGGGTGCTCATTGCGCATGGAGGGTATAAAAACAATAATTATGGAGGAATCAAATCATGGCAATTACAGCAGCAATGGTAAAAGAACTCAGAGAAGCAACTGGCGCCGGTATGATGGACTGTAAAAAAGCTCTCAATGAGACCAACGGCGATATGGAAAAGGCCGTAGAATTTTTAAGAGAAAAAGGCCTTGCAGCTATGGCTAAAAAGGCTAACAGAATCGCAGCCGAAGGTATCGTTGCTATTAAAGCATGCGATTGCGGTAAAGCAGCAGCAATCGTAGAGGTAAACTCCGAGACAGACTTCGTTGCTAAAAATGCAGATTTCCAGGCTTATGTTGCAAAGGTTGCAGCACAGGCACTTGATACAAAAGCAGAGACACTTGAAGCATTCATGGCAGAGCCATGGGCTGAGGATACATCTCTGACTGTTGAGCAGGCTCTTTCTCAGAAGATCGCTATTATCGGCGAAAAGCTCAGCATCCGCAGATTCCAGAAAGTATCTGTTGACAACGGTGTTGTAGCTACTTACATCCATGCCGGCGGAAAGATCGGTGTTGTTGTAGCTCTTGAAACTGAATCTGACAGCGAAGCTGTAAAAGAGTGCGGCAAGAACGTAGCTATGCAGATTGCAGCTCTTAATCCTAAGTATGTGGACAGAAGCGAAGTTCCTGCAGATTTCATCGAACATGAAAAAGAAATCTTAAAGGCTGCTGCTAAGAATGAAAATCCGGACAAGCCGGACAACATCATCGAAAAGATGATCATTGGCCGTCTCAACAAAGAGCTGAAAGAAGTATGCCTTGTAGACCAGGTATATGTAAAAGACGGTGACCTTACTGTTCAGAAGTATGTGGACAGCGTTGCTAAGGAAGTTGGCGCATCCATTAAGGTTAAATCTTTCGTTCGTTTTGAAACCGGTGAAGGTATGGAAA
Source organism: Candidatus Scybalocola faecigallinarum (assembly GCA_018711005.1). Lineage (GTDB taxonomy): Bacteria > Bacillota > Clostridia > Lachnospirales > Lachnospiraceae > Catenibacillus > Catenibacillus faecigallinarum. The sequence goes on from DVIT01000043.1 coordinate 14,014, forward strand.
AACGCGAAGACGACTTTGCAGCTGAGGTAGCTAAACAGGCTGGGATGTAATCCGAAAAGTTGCAAAACAGATGGCTGGAAACTAGGATTTAATCCCACAGCTTAAAAAGGTGCTGAAGGCCCTTGAAAATCCCGTAAAACGGGCGTTTTCAAGGGCTTTTTGTGATTCTGGAGGAAATCCGCAAAGTATCGTAAATTACCGTATTTTACTGATAAATTTGGGGGATTTTTGGGGGAAGAGTTGGGGGAAGACTATCCCCCAAATGCCATGTGAAACTTCGCCTCTTTCTTCTGAAATGAACAGGAGAAGTTTGCGTATCGTTTCTTTTTGGGGGATAACGCTATCCCCCAAATTTGAACGTGAGTTAATGTATCTTCCCCCAAATTATCATAAGTTATCAGCAAAAGAAACAGGCAAACTCTGTTTATGAATAAGTGAATATGGATAGATTATGCAAAAGGCCGTTTGTTCTTTATAGTAGAGAGCAGGCGGCTTTTTTGCGTTCTATAAATATATGGCTTTTGTCAGATTTAAAGAAAGAGAGGAAATGTCAATGAAGAATGATGACAACAAGATCAAAGATGTAA
>DVIT01000044.1 GCA_018711005.1 Candidatus Scybalocola faecigallinarum
TTAAATATCTCCTCGTTTTTCCCCGGACGTTCCTGCTTAAACAACACCGGGCTACCCAATTTTATTCTGACTAAAACCGCTACGATAATATAAAGCCACCAGAATACAAGCAACGCCGCAAGACCACAAAACACATCAAGCACTCGCTTGAAATATTTCTCATATGGCCCGTATGGTTTATGCTGATTGTTCATATTCTTTCCCTCTTTTACTCAAAACAACTTTTAATAATTTCAATAATCTGCTCCTGCTGCTGCACCGTCATCTTGTTATCACTCGGCAGACACAAACCTCTTTCAAAGACGTCCATACCAACATCCAGGCAACCGCCGTCAATGTAAGCGTTGGTTCTGGCCCTGCCATTGCCATCACGAACCAAAAACGGATTCATTCGATAAATCGGCTGCATGTGCATAGGCTTCCAGATCGGACGACCTTCCGCATTGATGCTGGCGATAGCTTCCAGAATCTCGGTAGGACAACTCTTGCCATGTTCTCCAACATAGAGGGCTTCCTGTTCCCCTCTGACCTGCTTGCACATAGCGTCTTTGTCAATGATCATGCAGCTCAGCCAGAAGTTCGGCTCACTGTTCTTCTCATCATAAGGATTCATCTGCACCGGAAGGTCTTTCAAGCCTTCCTTGTAACGCATATAGATTGCCTTTTTCTGGGCAATGTGCTCCTCCAAATGGGGAATCTGATTCCGGACAACACCAGCAATCACATTGCTCATGCGGTAGTTGTAGCCAAGCTCTTCATGCTGATACCATGCTGCTCGTTCTCTGGACTGTGTTGACCACTTGCGAACCTTATCTGCCGCTTCCTTACTGTCAGTCAGCAGCATACCGCCGGACGAACCGGTGATGATTTTGTTTCCATTAAAGGAAATTGCATTGTATGTACCGAACACACCAGTCTGAACACCCTTATAGGATGCACCCAGGGATTCTGCAGCGTCCTCGATGATCACCGCACCGTGTCGGTTGCAAATCTCCCGGATTTCGTCGATCTTTCCAGGTGTGCCGTAGAGGTGCGCCACAACGACTACTTTGATTTCAGGATACAACTCAAAGGCTTTTTCCAACGCAACCGGGTCCATATTCCAAGTATCGTACTCGGTGTCGATGAACACGGGGATGCCACCCTCATAAACAATAGGGTTCACCGTGGCATCGAAAGTCATATCGCTCGCCGCAACAAAGCGGTTTGCGAGCGCACCTGTTCCGGGAGCCGGTTTACCATACACCTTTTCACCTGCCAGCTTCATAGCCAGATGCAGGGCGGCAGTACCAGCAGAAAGCGCAACGGCATACTTGCAACCCACTTTCTCGCAGATCTGCTTCTCCACCTCGTTGATGTTCGCTCCCACAGTAGACATCCAGTTGGTTTCATAAGCTTCCATCACATAACGCATGGAATCCGGATACATGGTAGGTGAGGACAGCCAGACCTTATTCTCAAATTTCTCATAATTGTTATCAGGATTAAACATCTCTCGTTCCCCTCTTCACTGCGCCTATACATCTGCGCACGTCTGTCTTTTCTATATTTATATTGAAACAATCTGTCCGAAAACAGACTTTGATTATCTTATGAACGACAAATAGCCCACCGCCAGATATGGCGTGTGAGCTAAGTCAATTCCTCCTTATTAGATTTTCTACTCTGGATTGTGGGTCAATTCATGAGTATCCAAGAAGCCATCTTCACCTCTCGGATTCTCTGACCTACTCCAGTTTCCGCAGAAAATTTCAAACAACGGGGACTGACTTAGAGCCGAAAACCCTTGTAAATTCAAGGCTTTTTCTTGGTTGTCCCTATTATACAGCTATCACCCGATGCCCGGCCAAGGCACCTTTTCCCAAATCTGTCTGACCATACAACCTCTCACCTGCCAGCTTCATAGCAAGATGAAGAGAAGCGGTTCCGGAAGATAATGCTACGGCGTATTTGCAGCCGACTTTCTCCGCCGCCATGTGTTCTACTTCATTTATATTTGCCCCTACTGTGAACATCCAATTGGTTTCAAAAGCCTCGGTCATATACTTCAACTCTTCCCCATGCATTGTGGGAGAAGAAAGCCAGACTTTTGAATCAAATGGTTTCATGTTGTCATCCTTGATAAACATAGCCTTTTGCTCCTTTGATTAATACCTATTCTTTTCTATGACATGAGTGGGTGTAATTCTATCCACACCCTGTGTACATTTCTAAATTTTCATCTCTGCACTCTATCCAGAGCAGATAACTTTCGCACACAAGCTACATAACTCCCCCTGTGGACACCCATCTGTCCAGCCATTTCCCCCAGAAATGGTCTATTCGAGGCGCACATCCTACCCATCCAGAGGCAAACATCTCTTCTATACGCCCATCTACAATATTTCTTGGCTCAACCCATCTTCGAGTCGCTCAATTCTGTAATAACTATCCAAAAGATATCCTCTAATCCGCCAATTTCAAGCGCATCTCTTGTACAACATCAACAATTCCAACCAAAACAGGTTCTCCCTCATCCCTCTCGGAACTCGTCTCTTAGAGATGCTTCTATTATTTTCATCTAACGGTTCAACCCATCTCGTATACGCTTATACATCCTACCTCTCGGCAGAACATCTCTTTGAGACGTTCATTTTTGTAATAACCAAACAAAAATCAGCTTCAAAATCACCTGTTCATCCACTCATTTTTGTCTATTTATTACAAATCAAATCTCTCCCTTTCCGTCTCAAAGAGGTTATTGCCGTTGAGAGAAATGGCACTATACAAACCAGAAGTTTCAGTTTACACACCTTTATAAGATGCCTTTAGGGATTCTGCCGCATCTTCCATAATCACTGCATGATTTTGTTTACAAATATCTTTATTTCATCAATTTTTACAGGTGTTCCATATAAATGGGCCTCCACCTCATTAATATTTTCACCCACTGTGGACATCCAGTTGGTTTCATAGGCTTTCGTCATATATTTCAATTCTTCCCCATGCATTGTTGGGGAAGAGAGCCAGACCTTGGATTTAAAGGGCTTTATCGCACCATTTCCTATAAACATTTTCCATAACCTTCCTTTGTTCTTTTCTGCCCCACCATATCACACCGTCTTCCTCACAATCTCCACTCCAACTTCCACCTTCTGCATCCGTCCAAACATAGGCAGCTCCACCCATGCTTTCCGTTTGTGCCGGTCGATCTTTTTGATATAGCCTTCCAGGCCCTGCAGGGGGCCGGAGGTGATGATGATCTGGCTTCCTTCGATAATTCCTTCGGACATGCCAACGATCTGTCTGGGGCCGCCAAAGCGTTCCATAAAAGCCACTTCCTTTGCTGTGAGAGGAATCATTGTATCCCCAACGCCGAGGATTTTTGTCAGGCCCATGACCTTTTTTAGCGCTTCGTGAAGTTCTGCGGCGTTCCTGGTGATAATGAAGATATAGCCTGGGAAAAGGATTTTTTTCTCCAGGTTCCATCGGCCCTGGAACCGTTTCTTTTCCTCATAGTAAGGAATAAAACATGTTTCCATGATGGTTTTATCTTGGATAAACTTTTCGCACTGGATACGGATGTTTTCCTCAGTGCCTGTGCGGACCTGGATCACATACCACAAAGCCTGCCCCTCTCTTAAGTCTTGTGGCAGATCCTTTTTTTCATTAGCAGTTTCCGGGAATCCTTCCAAAGCTTCTGCAGAATTTTTTTTCATACACATCCTCCCTTTAAGGCGTGGCTTTGCCATTCTTTTCCAGCTGATTTTAGGCATGGCTTCGCCATTCTGTCTTCATTCAGGCAGACTGTTTTGGCATTATGTCCTCTTTGGAGCGCAGACGCGGCAAAGCGACGATCCGTGTTCCAAAGATTGTTATCGGTTACTGTGCATCCTTATGAACAGTAACATCGGCTACGTTCCCGCCGGATGGTATTCCGGCACAATGTCTTTGACCAGGGCTTTCATGTTGCTGCACTCATCCCAGGCCTGCTTATCAAGCATGGCCAGCTGAGCTTGAAACTTTTCGGCGTCTACAGGGAGGGGATTTCCGATAAAGATCCGCTGGTTTGCAGTCTTTTTCAGGCCTTCCTCTGCCATAAGCAGTTCTTCATAAAGCTTTTCTCCGGGACGCAGGCCGGTATATTGGATCTCAATGTCCACATCCGGCGTATATCCGGAAAGACGGATGAGATTGCGGGCCAGATCGACAATTTTTACAGGCTGGCCCATGTCCAGGACAAAGATCTCGCCGCCTTTGGCGTAAGCGCCGGCCTGGAGTACCAGGCTGACAGCCTCAGGTATAGTCATAAAGTAGCGGATAATGTCCGGGTGGGTGACCGTTACCGGGCCGCCATGGGCAATCTGCTTTTTAAATAACGGGATAACGCTGCCATTGCTGCCAAGGACATTTCCAAAGCGCACGGCAGTAAAAATAGTGCTGCTTTTTTGGGCAAACATCTGAATGACCATTTCACATAAGCGTTTGCTGGCCCCCATAATATTTGTGGGATTGACCGCCTTGTCTGTGGAAATCAGGACAAACCGCTTTGTATGGTATTTGTCGGCCCGCATGGCGGTTTTATATGTACCGATCACGTTATTTTTAATGGCCTCGTTGGGACTGTCCTCCATAAGGGGAACATGCTTATGGGCGGCAGCGTGATAGACAATATCAGGATGATAGGTTTTAAATACATCCTCTAACCGGTTGCTGTTGCGCACAGAACCGATAAGAACCTTCAGATCCAGCCCCGGATATTTATATTTCAGCTCCTGCTGTATCTCATAGGCATTATTCTCATACATTTCAAAAATGATCAGCTGCCGGACCTGATGGGCGGCCAGCTGACGGCAAAGCTCGCTGCCAATGGAGCCGCCTCCGCCAGTGACCAATACGACCTGGTCTTTGACGTAGCCGAGAATATCCTCAATGTTCATTTTAATAGGCTCTCTGCCCAGCAGATCTTCCACATCCACATCCCGCAGCTGTGAAACGCTGACTTCACCGTTAATAAGCTGGTAGATCCCGGGAACGGTTTGTACCTGGCAGCCGGTATATTTGCATATATCCAGGATTTCTTTTTTGGCCTGAGGCTTCAGCCCCGGAATGGCCAGGATGATCTTTTGGATATCGTATTGGGCGGCAACCGCCTGGATCTTATCCCGGCCGCCCACAATAGGCACGCCTTCCAGATAGCGTCCCCATTTTTCTTTATTATCATCAATAAAACACCGGACAGATTCGGTGACGAACTGGCTTGTGACATATTCCCGAAGCAGTGTCCGTCCGGCTGCTCCGGCGCCGATGATCATAACATTTTTCGGGTGCTTTGCCACTTTATTCCCGCTGTGCTGATGAAGGATCCGCCGCAGCAAACGGTAGCTGATACGGATAAATGCTGTCAGCAGAAATAAAAATACCCAGCCCATGAGATAAAATCCCATTGGCATACGGATCAGCAGAAGGGCAGATACAATACTGCTGATTATGGCCGTAAGCATGGAGGCAAAAAATGTGCGGATCATTTCCGACAGGCCTGCATAACTCCAAATGCTGTTATAAAGCTTAAGCAGCCCGTAAATGATCAGCATAAAAACAATGCAAAAAGGAAGGAACAGACCGTACCCTTCTAAATATTCCGAAGGAATGGTTGTCATCCTCAGATCAAACCGCAGCCACAGGGCAGCGCCGTAGGATATGACCGCGGCCAGCACATCGGCAATGATAATTAAAGCTTTTTTCTTCATCTCTTTACTCCTGATCTGCCATTTATTTGGTTACGCCCGATTTCCCGTATTTCCCATAATATCCGCGATAATAGTAGCTCCCCTTTTTAACTGCGACACGGTTCAGCACCGCGCCCAGCATCCGGCAGCCGCTGCGCTCTAACTGGGTCTTTGCCCGGATGGCATCCTTCTGACTTGTATCGCCATAGCCTACCACCAAAACACTGCCGTCCACATGGGCGCCGATGACCGCTGCATCTACCACAAGGCCTACGGGCGGCGTATCAATAATAATATAATCAAAAACCTTTTTTAAGGCAGTCATCATGGCAGGAAATCTGGAGCTTCCTAAAAGCTCCGAGGGATTGGGGACCGTCCGGCCGGCAAAGATCATATAAAGGTTATGGATATTGGTCTGGCACACAACATTGTCCAGCACATCCTTTCCGGCCAGGTAATGGCTCAGGCCGTTCACCGTTTTGTCCGGCTGAAAACGTCCGGCCATGGCGGATTTTCGTATGTCGGCATCCATAAGAAGGACTCTTTTCCCGCTTTCTGCCAGGGAGCATGCCACAAAAAAAGAAACCTCGGACTTTCCTTCGTTTGGCTGGGTACTGGTAAACATTATGGATTTAATATCATCGCCGCAAAACATTAGATTCGTACGCAGCTGCTTATAGGATTCATCTGCTTCCCGGTCGATTTCCGGAAGGCGGTTCAAATTTATTTTAATCATTTGCGTGCCTCCGTTTTTCTTTGCTCATATTTTTCCCGCTTTTATCCGGGATCGTCCCTAAGGTGGTCAGATGGAGATATTTTTCAATATCTTCTTCTGTATAAAGCTTGTCATTAAGTAAATACAAAATAATGATCACCCCGGCAGAAAGCACAATGCCTAAAAGACCGCCCATTAAACAGTTGCGGCTCAGGCTGGGACTGACCGGCCCCCGGGGCAGCTGAGCTTCCTCGGCAATACTGGAATCATCCGTAGAGACCACTTCGCCCAGATAGTCAATGGCTACATGAGCCATTTCATTGGCAATAGACTGAGCCGTCTGGGGATCGGTATCCGTGACTGTTATATTTAAGATCCGGGTATCCGTGGTATTTGTAACATTGATCTTTCCATAAAGCTGATCATAGTTTATGTCCAGCCCCAGATTTTCGATCACTGTGTCCAGTACAGGGTGGGTTTTCAGCAGGATCGTATAGTCATTGGCCAGCTGAGTTCCAAGCTGTACATCCGATAATGTGGTTGCATCATTGGTGGTGGATGTGGTCAGTACATAGATCATGGATGTGGCGCTGTATTGAGGGGTTACCATAAATACCGTATAAGCCGCCATAATCCCAATGCCTGCCGCAAAGGCAATAATAATGATCCATAGTTTTTGCTTTAACGCAAAAAAAAGCTCCACCAGATCGATTTCTGTTTCTTGCTTACGCTGTTGTTCCATATAAACTCCTTAAAAACTGATTAATTTATCGTTAAGTATTGCCGAAGGATTTTCACAGGCTAATTTGACGAGCATATCCTTTCCGCAATGCCTGATGATCCATTGGGCAGCATGTGAAAAATCCGGTGGCCGCCGGCTGCTTCCATGAGCGTCTGTTCCAAGAAGATCCACATAACCGTCTGTAAGCAGCTGACGGCAGCGATGTGCCGCCGGTGATATTCCGGTCAGGCTTGTTGTATTCATCTGAAAAGGAATATACATGGCCTTAAGCTCGTCCATGTATTGGCGGTGTTTCATAAGACAGTCCAGCCGCTCAACATGGGCCAAAATCGGGATATACCCGCTGCGCACTAATTTTTGTACGCCGCCGTACACGGTTTTATAGGTTTCATCCGGAAGAAATTCCAGAAGCACATACCGGCTGCTGTTCATGGTCAGAGCCTCTCCGGAATCTAATGCATCAGTGATCCCGGGGAAATACATGATTTCCTGCCCCAGATATAAACGCATTCGGGGAAAGCTTTTTTCCATCATCAAACGTAGTTTTGTATATGCTTCAAAAACCTTATGGCGTCCCACAGTCCCATGAATATGAAAATGGGGTGTGGCACACAGGCAGCATATGCCCTGCTCCTGTTCCATGGAAAGCATTTTCATGCTTTCTTCCAAATCCTTCGCTCCATCGTCAATTCCCGGCAGGATATGCAGGTGCATATCAAAAAACGGCATCATTCTTTTGAATCATTCCTCACATATATTGTGTATAATCCGGCATTTCCATATATAATGGTTACAGATGTGACCATCGCAGCTGCAGCATAATGCCATCCATCCGGTGAATCTTAAAGGGGTCCGGCCCGGGGAAATGGCACGCGCTGGCTGCATGAAATAGTCCATGTTTAACACTTACAAGACGCTGCGTGAAGTGAATAACTTTACGAAAACTATTATACGCACAATAATCACAAAATGTCAACCGATTCGTCACGAAAAAACATCATAAAACGTCACATATTATCACATTTTACATCATATTTTCAAAAATCTAAAAATACTGAGATTTATTCAAGTATTTCTGGCGAAAAAATTTCCCCATATAAAGCCTGGAAATTTTTAAAAAAAGCAGTCCATACACAGTTTTTCAATCTGTGATCTTTTTTGTTCGATAGAAGAATGAACATACCGGTTTAAAGTAATATTAACACTGGAATGGCCAAGAATCTCACTAAGGCTTTTTATATCTATATTTTTCTCAATACAGCGTGTAGCGAAGGTATGTCTTAACGCATGAAAATTTCTGTATTTCAGCCCGCAGGCAGATAAATATCTCTTATATCTGAACTGGTAGGTCCTGGGATCAAAAAATGCCTGATCTTTATCGGATATGATGCAGGAGTTTTTTTCAAATTGGTGGGAAAATTGAAAAAGAATCCGCCAAAGATTGGATGCTATAGGAATATCCCTTATGGAATTTTGCGTTTTCGGCGTACTGATCACAATTTCTGTAGGGCGATCTTTGTTTTTGTTATAAATCCTTTGTACAGTACGCCGGATATGGAAAACCTTTTGGACAGGATCCAGATCGCTCCAGCGCAGGGCGCATATTTCGCCCAGACGAAGTCCGGAATAAAGGCAGATCAATATTCCCAGCTTTGCCGGTGTTATAGCTTCCATCAAATATTTTTCGAGAATAAGCTGTTCGTTTTTAGCAAATACTTCAATAGGCTTATTAAAATTGGTATATTTCCATTTAAAAACGGCCGGATGCTTTATACCATAAACAATTTCTCCGTATTTGCATACGCTTGTAATAATAGACATAAGATCTTTAACGGTCTTTTCTGACAGTCCGCCTTGTCCATCAATCCGCCCCCTTTCCAGTTTTTCAGTAATAAATGATGAAAGCATGGACTGGTTTACATGATCCATAGGAACCTCTCTGAAAAATGGTTCAATGTGTGTTCTTGCCAGCCGGACATAGCAGGCATAGGTGGATGGCTTTACCTGGATCTCGGTATATTTCAGCCATTCGTTTAGAACTTCTTCAAATCTTTGCATGTTAATAGAATCCCCCTTTTTCGTAAAGTTATTCACTTTACGATTTTTTTACGCAAAAAAAGACAGGATCGACAATTTTCACCATCAATCCTGCCTGTTTTGCCTCTACATTATAAATTTTTAATCCCATCCAAGTCTTGAAAATTCTTCTTTTCGTTCACGGGTCAGCAGATCATTCATTGCCTCCCGTGCTGACTTTCCTTCAAATAACACCTTGTTGACTTCATCCACGATGGGCATGGATACGCCGTAGCTTTGTGCCATTTTTTTGGCTGCTTTGGCGGAATAAACGCCTTCAACAACCATTTTTACTTCTTCCATAGCTTCTTTTGCCGTATAACCTTTGCCAATAAGGACTCCGGCATTGTGGTTACGGCTGTGGCAGCTTGTACAGGTAACGATCAGATCGCCGATACCGGACAGTCCGGCAAAGGTTTCCGTCCTGCCTCCGGCAGCCCGTCCCAGGCGGGCAATTTCAGCAATGCCCCGGGTCATAAGCGCCGCTTTTGTGTTATCCCCAAGACCCAGTCCATCTACCACACCGGCAGCCAGGGCAATAATATTTTTTAATGCGCCGCCCAACTCAATGCCGATCATGTCTGAACTGATGTAAACCCGGAAAACGTCGTTCATAAAAATATCCTGGACAAAGCGGGCGCTTGCCTGGGATCTTGCGCCTGCCACAACTGTGGTTGGCATCCTGCGCCCTACTTCTTCCGCATGGGACGGTCCGGATAAAACCGTAACATCTGCCCATGGGATTTCTTCTTTAATAATATCTGTCATTGTATCCAGCGTATGTTCCTCAATACCCTTGGCCACATTGACGATCACCTGGCCTTCACGAACCCATGGCGCGGCCTGATGGGCCGTGGAGCGGATAAATACGCTGGGAACGGCAAATACAAGAAGATCTTTACCTTTGCAGGCCCGGGCCAGATCCCCGGTCATTGTAATACTTTCCGGAAGATGGACGCCCGGGAGCTTTGCTGTATTTTCCCGCAGCTGGTCTAATGCCTGAATCTCATCCGGCAGAGCGGACCATAAAGTCACCTCATGGCCATTGTCACATAAAACACAGGCAAGGGCACAGCCCCAGCCGCCGGCGCCGATGACGCTTACTTTTTTCATGATCCAACACCCTTTCTTTATTCCTTCTTTTTATTCTTTTTATCAAAGCGGTTTTCCGTACCATTTATAAGCCGCACAATATTGGACCGGTGACGCCAGAAGGCCATGGCGCAAAATGCAAGGCTTACAAAAAACAGATGCCACTGTCCCGGATAGAAGATCAGAACAAATACCGGGAAAAGAGCAGCTAAAACAAGTGAGCTGACAGAGACATAGCGGGTCAGAAAAAATGTCAGGAAAAATCCGATAAATCCGGGGATAATAAACCGTACATCAAAGGCTGCCATAACTGCGCTGGTAACGGCAATGCCTTTGCCGCCTTTAAACTTCAGGTAAAAGGGATAGTTATGGCCAAGAACAACGCCAAACCCTGTATACATAGTTAAAAGCAGGTTATCCGGATTATTGGGATAGATCACAAAACGCACCAGCAGGATCGCCAGGATCGCCTTAATGGCATCGCCAAAATAGGTAATATATCCGGCCTTTTTGCCCATAACACGCATCGTATTGGTCGTTCCCACGTTGCCGCTGCCGTATTTATGAATGTCGATCCCGTGGAGACGGCCGTAAAAATAGCCGGTCTGAAAGCATCCGAAAATATATCCGATGACCAGACAGATGATGATTTCAACGATCATAACAAATTACTCCTTTTCTTTCCGCTCCCGGTAAATAAACCGCATAGGGGTTCCCCTGAAGCCGAAAGCTTCACGGATCTTATTTTCAATATATCGGGTGTACGAAAAATGGGTCAGCTCCTTGTCATTAATGAAAATAACAAAGGTGGGCGGTTTTACAGACACCTGAGTAATATAGTAAAGACGCAGGCGCTTGCCTTTGTCGGAAGGCGGCTGCTTCATGGCTACAGCTTCCGTCAGGATCTCGTTAAGAACACCGGTACCTACGCGAAGGGCGCAGTTTTCAATGACTGCGTCAATGGTTTCATACAGCTTGTTTAACCGCTGTCCGGTAAGGGCGGAAATAAAGATCAGCTCTGCATAAGGCATATATGCCAGCTTTTCCCGGATTTCCTCCGTAAATTTGTAGATGGTCTTATCATTTTTAGGAATAGCGTCCCATTTATTGACTGCAATGATCATTCCCTTGCCCCGCTCATGGGCAATTCCTGCGATCTTGGCATCCTGTTCGGTTACGCCTTCCACAGCGTCAATAAGAAGGACCACCACATCGGCCCGTTCTACGGCAGTGACTGTACGGATAATGCTGTAGCGTTCCAGTTCTTCTTTAATCTTGCTCTTTCTCCGCAGTCCGGCGGTATCTATAAATACATATTCCCGTCCGTTATACTTTACGGGAGTATCAATAGCATCTCTTGTAGTTCCTGCAATATCAGAAACAATGACCCGGTCCTCGCCCACAAGCTTGTTGATCAGGGAAGATTTACCGACATTAGGCTTTCCTACAACGGCGATCTTTGGCCGTTCGTCTTCTTCTTCCGTCATATCCTCAGCGGAAAAATGGCTTGTTACTTCATCCAGCATATCTCCAAGCCCCAGCCGTGAAGCCGCAGATACAGGAATGGGATCCCCGATGCCCAGGTTATAAAACTCGTAAACGTCCGGCATCATTTTATTAAAGCTATCGACTTTATTGACCACAAGCACCACCGGCTTGTGGGAACGGCGCAGCATGTCTGCCACTTTAAAGTCCGCATCCACCAGTCCCTGGCGCACATCAGTAATAAACATGATCACATCCGCCGTATCAATGGCGATCTGGGCCTGCTGGCGCATGCTGGATAAGATCAGGTCCTTGCTTTCCGGCTCAATACCGCCGGTGTCAATTAATGTAAACTGCATATTCAGCCAGGTCACATCAGCATAGATCCGGTCCCGGGTCACGCCGGGCGTATCCTTGACAATACTGATCTGCTGGCCTGCAAGTGCATTAAATAACGTAGATTTACCCACATTAGGGCGTCCTACGATAGCTACAATAGGTCTGCTCATAGGTTCTCCTTTTCTTTAAGGGTACAGCCCTTTGGTGTCTTTCAGGCCTGTTCCGGCAATGCACCAAAGGGATCTTCACCCAGTATTTTTATAATAAGGTCATCTCCATTAGATTTTATAATATCTACCGGGACTTGTAAAGCCTTTTCAATGTCTGTGGTGGTCATATCATCCAGCAGGACATTTTCTCCGCTGCGCAGCATGTTCATGGGCAGAAGCAGCACATCTCCAAGAGCCTTGCCCTGAAGCTGGGCCACAATGTCCTGTCCGGTCAGCAGGCCGGTCACGGTAATAGTCTCACCGAAAAATTTGTTTTTGATGCAATGGACATCCACCTGGATATTGGGGTATTTTTTCATAAGCTTTTCCGTCAGCTCACGGATATAGCCGCTGGCAAGAACACCGCTGACAATAGAAACATGGCGTGTACGGCCGTCCCCTTCTAAGGTGTCCAGTGCGTCGCTAAATTCCTGGATCAAAAGGCGCATCATGCCAATGCCGTTTTCCAGCTGGCCGTAGCCGTCATATTCTTCCTGGGAGGGCAATGGCCGTTCGGCCATAATGTACCACTCGTCTCCTGCATAAACAAAACGATTGCCATATTCCTCTAAAAGACGCTGCTGCCATTTCCCGATCTGATCCAGCACCTTTGCCGCATCCTCTCCCGTGTAAGGCTCTACCGGGTAAAGGCCTTCCCGAAAACGGGTAAAGCCCATGGGCACTACCGATACCCCTTCCAGCCATGGCATATATTTGCTCAGATCGCTGATCGTCCGGTCCAGCTGCTCCCCGTCATTAATGTTTTTGCACAGTACGATCTGTGCGTTCATCTGGATCCGCCCTTCATACAGCTTGTCCAGCTGCCGGGAAAGCTTTCCCGCAAAACGGTTGTGGAGCATCATGCACCGCAGCGTTGGATCTGTTGTATGCACGGAAATATTGATCGGCTCTAACCGGTATTTAATGATCCGGTCCAGATCTTTGTCTTTCATATTGGTCATGGTAATATAATTTCCCTGCAAAAACGACAGCCGGGAATCATCGTCTTTAAAGTACATGGTTTCCCGCATTCCCGGAGGCAGCTGGTCAATAAAGCAGAAAATACATTTATTGGAGCAGGAGCGGTAATCATCCATCAGTGAGGATTCAAAGGTAATGCCTAAATCTTCATCAAAGTCCTTTTCAATTTCAAGCTCCCATTCTTCGCCATTTTCTTTGATCACATTTAAAACCACAAAGGTGTCATTGATCAAAAACTGATAGTCAAAAACATCCTCCATAACCTGATGATTAACCATATATACGGCATCTCCCGGCACAAGCTCCATTTCCTGAGCAATGCTTCCATCCTCCACAGAAGCGATCACATGAAGATACTTTTTACTCACGGGCCTCATCCCTTTCTTATTCTCTAATCATTATAAAGCCTGCCAGGCTCCCTCTGCGGTTTCCCTGGCTCCGGTGGGACCATAAAAGGTCCGGATGGCAGTGGGTACATACCCCGGAAATATGGATCTTTTCCTCAGGTATGCCGGCATCTGCCAGTATATACGCATTGGCTTTCCAAAGATCCAGAAGATACTTGTCATTTCCTTTGCTCTTAAGGAAGTCCCGGCACTGTGCCTGGGGAAATTCCCGTAAAAATTCCTGAGCCACATCGCCGCTGACTTCATAGCAGCTGCCGCAAATGCTTGGGCCGATAACAGCCACCAGATCCTCAGGATTACAGCCGTAGGTTTCTTTCATGGCCTGCACTGTGGCCCGGCCCATACGTCCTGCGGTTCCCCGCCATCCGGAGTGGCTGGAGCCGATGACCTTCTTTTTCTCGTCAACAAAAAACAATGGCACACAGTCTGCAAAAAAGGTCACAATGGCACATCCCGGCTCATTGGTAATAAATCCGTCCACGCCGTCCTCATCTCTTGGGGTAAATATGCCTTTGCCCCGGTCGCTCCTGCCTGCAGGACGCACGCAGGTAGTATGGGTCTGGTGGGTGAGGATCATGTTTTCAGGGGCAATGCCGATCGCCTGGCCAAAGCGCCTGAAATTTTCCATGGCATCTTCCGCATGATCTCCCCGGGTAAAGGAAAGGTTCATGGAGGCAAAATCTCCGGTGCTTACGCCGCCGCCCCGGGTGGAAAATCCGTGGGCCAGCCAGGGAATTTCCTCAAAGCAGTTAAAGCGGATCACCGGCACATAATCGCCAAGGATCTTTACATGGGCCTCACTTGTCTTTAGCTGATCGGTATATCTCGTCAAATCTTCCATTGGTATCCCTCCCTTAAGCGCCAAAGGCATTTTTATCCAAAGTCACATGACTGCCCAAAATACTTACTACATCAAAGCGCACCGGCGTATCCTCCGGCAGATGGTTTTTCATAAGATACCACTGGGCGCACCGGATGATGCGCTGCTGTTTTTTCCCGTCCACAGCTTCCTGGGGACTTCCCATGGTTTCACTGGATCTGTACTTAACTTCCACAAAGGCAAGGCAATCGCCGTCTTTGCCGATCAAGTCCACTTCGCCCATAACGCACCGGTAATTGGAGGCCAGGATCTCATAACCGTTTTTCTCCAGCACTGCGGCAGCCGCAGATTCATAATGGCTGCCCCGGGCATGGTAGTCTGCACTTTTTTTCTTCTTTTCTCCGGAAAGGATGCCCCCGATAAAGGAGGCCCGGTGGATCAGGGAAGGCCCGTCAGCCTTAAGCTTGTCCATATGCTCCTGGGTGCCGTAGCCTTTGTTTTGGGCAAAGCCATAGCCGGGAAATACCTGGTCATACGCCAGCATCATCCGGTCCCTTGTGACTTTAGCGATCACGCTGGCGGCGGCAATGGACAGACTTTTGGCATCCCCTTTGATAATGGGCACCTGAAGAATATCCAGTCCCGGAATGCGCACAGCGTCGTTTAAAAGCACATCCGGCTTTACGGAAAGCTTGGATACCGCCTGGCGCATAGCCTCATAAGTGGCCTGCAATATATTGATCTCGTCAATGCGTCCGGCATCAATAATGCCCACGCCTACACTGACGGCCTGTTCCATAATTATATCATACAGTTCTTCCCTGCGGGCCGGCGTCAGCTTTTTAGAATCATTTAAGTATAAAATACGGCAGTCCTTTGGCAGGATCACCGCCGCGGCTACCACCGGGCCTGCCAGAGGTCCCCGCCCGGCCTCGTCAATGCCGCAGATGTAGCTGGCATTGGGATACTTTTTTTCATATTCGGTCATGGCCTCTAAACGGGCATACTCTTTTTCAAGCTTTTCCTGTGCCTTTTTTACCTTTTTGATCAGGGACTGCACCCCGGCCCTGGGATCCTCCCCATAAAGGGCACAAAGCTGTGAAAGCTGCCCCGGATCCGCCTGATCAAACTGGGCTTTGATTTCCTGAATACTCTTTGGCATTTCTAAACCTCCTCATATGTCCTGCTGCCCGGTCAAGGAGCGGCAGGTCAGCCCTGCTGCAAATCAGGGCAATAAATCAGGGGGACGGCAAAACGTTTCGGTGTCTACGCCTTGTCGTCCCCCCGTTATGGTCTAATGGAACTGCTGGTGCCTGTTTTACAGATTTTTGACCAGCAATCCTACTGATGTTTTAAAAATCCAATATCACTGAACGGCCAGATCCTCAGCCATGCGCGGCCGTCGATCTGACTGCGCTTAATGTTGCCTACAGCGGCATACCGGCTGTCTTCACTGTTGTTCCGGTTATCGCCCAGGACAAAGTATTCATCCTCCCCCAGCGTAATGGGTTCGGCGGCAATGCCTGCGTTGTTCATGACCGCATTGCCATAATGCTCGTCCAGAAGCTCCCCGTTAATATATACATAACCGTCAATGATCTGCACCGTCTCCCCGGGCAGACCGATGATCCGCTTTATATAGTGCCTGCTGGGATCTTCCGGATAAGGAAATACAATAATATCATAGCGCTGAGGATCTCTGAAATAATAGGTAACCTTTTCTACGATCAGGTTATCCCCGTCCTGAAGGGTAGGTGTCATGCTCGTTCCGATCACTTCTGTGCGCACTCCCACAAATTTCACAATAAGGAAGGTGGCAATGAGAACGATCACCAAATACCCCAGTAAGCTTAAAAGCTCACGGCCCAGGGATTTCTTCTTTTTTTCCTGTTTAATTTCAGTTTCATTCTGCTTTTCTAATGCTTCTTTTTCTTCCATCATTTATCAAATCCTGCTAAAAAAGTCTGTCACTGATCCTTTGGCGGAAAATCCAGGGTAATGGCCCCCAGCCGCGCACTGCGGAAGTCGTCCAGGATCAGCTTTGATGCTTTATCCGTATCCAGGGTATTGCCTTTCTGCCGGCAGTTCCTTACATCTGCGATCTGTTCGATCACATTCATTCTATCACTATTTTCCTGAATATTGTACCTGTTTTTTAATATTCCCGGATAATTTTCCAAAAGAAGCCCTACCAGGTTCCAGGCTACCTCCCGCAGATCCAGGATATCGTCCTTTATGGAACCGATCATGGCCAGCTTAAGGCCTACAGCCTGGTCATCGAACTTTGGCCATAAAATTCCCGGTGTATCTAAAAGCTCCACGTTCTTATTCAGGCGGATCCACTGCTTGCCCTTGGTTACGCCCGGCTTATTTCCGGTCTTTGTGCAGGCCTTTCCGGCGTATGTATTAATAAATGTAGATTTCCCCACATTAGGAATCCCTACCACCATAGCCCTTACCGGACGGTTAATAAGGCCGCGGCGCTTGTCCCGCTCGATTTTTTCCCGGCATGCCTCCTGGATGATCCCGGTTACTGACTTTACACCTTTTCCCGTGCGGGCGTCCAGTGCCAGCACATAAAATCCTTTAGATTTAAAATAGCTTTCCCAGGCTTTTGTACAGGCCGGATCTGCCAGATCCGCTTTATTTAAAAGGATCAGCCTGGACTTTCCTTTGGCCAGCTCATCAATATCGGGATTTTTGCTGCTTACAGGTACTCTGGCGTCCACAAGCTCTGCAACAATATCAATAAGCTTTATATCTTCCTGCATCATACGTCTGGCTTTGGTCATATGCCCGGGATACCATTGTATATTCATTCCTTAACCTGCCTTTCCAACGATCTGGTCTCTGGTAACATTTCCAATAGAGGAAAACCGGCTGTCTTCACAGCTGTTATAGTTATCTCCGATCACAAAATACTCGTCTGATCCCAAAGTTATAGCTTCCTGGGCCAGTCCTGCATTTTCAATGTATTCTGTGTTATATTCAAATTCCAAAGGTTCATCATCAATATAGATCTTTCCGTCAATGATCTGCACCGTTTCTCCCGGAAGCCCTACCACTCGGCGGACATAGTACCGGGCAGCGTCATTTTGACCCATGTCAAAAACAACCACATCCATACGTCCGGGGCTGCTGACCTTGTAGATCAGACGGTTCATCCGGACTGTTCCTCCGGACTCGATGGCCGGCGCCATAGCATCCCCATCCACAGCCACCTTCATGCCAAACATATGTCCGGTAAAATAGCCTAAAGCAATGGCCAGGAAAAAGCCCAGGATGATCAGAGTCACCCCCAGGATCTTTCTGGGGATCTGCATGGCCTTTATACGTCTTTTCAGGCTTCTGCGTCTTTTTATAAATGTCTGAGCCATGGATATTCTCCTGTCTTTGGAAGCAGTCCAATCCACTGTACTGCTGCTGTCTTTGTTCCTTATAGAAAAAATGGGACAATATACTTAATGTACCTGTCCCAATTTTCACAATTATTTAACTAATTCTTTTACTTTAGCAGCCTTACCTACTCTGTCTCTTAAGTAGAATAATTTAGCACGGCGAACCTTACCTTTTCTCACAACTTCGATCTTTTCCACTGTCGGGGAATGAAGCGGCCATGTTTTTTCCACGCCTACGCCGTTGGAGAACTTTCTTACAGTAAAGGTTTCACGGTTGGAGCCATTCTGTCTTTTCAGTACAGTACCCTCAAAAACCTGTGTTCTTTCTCTGTTGCCTTCCTTTACTTTTGCGTATACTTTAACAGTATCACCTACGCAAAATTCAGGGATTTCTGCTTTCATCTGAGCAGCTTCAATATTTCTGATAATGTCGTTCATCTTAAGTGAACCTCCTTGATAATATTAGATGTTCTTAATACATAAAACGTAACAGAGGACCATCCCAGTCTCACATCGATATACTTTACCACAACTTCCATAAAAAAGCAAGTACATTTTTTATTTTGTGGGTATTTTGCGGGGATATAGGAACTGCCTTTTGCTCTCCTGAATCACTTTCGTCAGACCCAGCCAAACTGTGTTATAAATTTTTAAACATATGTAGATGATCTACATATGTTTAAAAATTTCTCACGTTTGGACTTGCCGACGGAATTGCTTTTAGCTCTGCAGGCAAACATTACACTCAGTCCCCTATACCAACATCCATGCTTCCGGAACGAAAGCCTTCCAGATCCAGGGTCACATAATCATAACCCAGGGCACGGATCTTTTGGGAAATTTCCCGGCGCAGCCGCAGCGCTTCCGGCATATCCGAACCGTCCACCTCGATGCGGGCAATATTTTTATGGACTCTCAGGCGCACATTATGGAAGCCGTAATTTCTTAATATCTGCTCTCCCTTTTCCACAGCTTTCAGATCTTCTATATTCAGATGGGTGCCATAGGGAAAGCGGGTAGCCAAACATGGCGACGAAGGTCTTTGTGCCACAGAAATCCCATATTCTGAAGCCATGCGCCGCACCTGTTCCTTTGAAAGCCCTGCGTCAGCCAAAGGACTTTGGATCCCCAGCTCCTTAATAGCCCGGATCCCCGGGCGGTATACATGAAGGTCATCTTCATTCGTGCCCTCTAAAACCGTGGTAATCCCTTTTTGGGCCGCAAAGTCCAGCAGTCCGGTAAAAAGATATTTTTTGCACACATAACAGCGTTCCAGGGCGTTTTCCCGGATCTGGGGCACCGACAGTTCATCCATATGGATCGTATCAAAAACCGCGCCGGCCTCTGCGGCAACAGCTCTGGCAATGTCATAATCTCTGGAGGGTGACAGCACCGAGCAGATCATTACCCCGTAAACTTTTGTGTTGTACTTTTTCCCGGCTACGCAGCACAAGTAAAGCAAAAGGCTGCTGTCCACACCGCCGGAAAAAGCGACCACGGTATCCTGATGCATGGTTTTATCAATGAAAGACAGTAACTGGCTCTTTTTTTCCTCGTATGTTTTCACTGTGATCTCTCCTTTTAGCGGCATGCTTCCATAATGCAGGCATACATTTGGCTGTAGGACATATGATGTTGGCGGCAAAGGGCCGTCACGCTTTCATATTCCGGATAAAACCGCTGCTGTCCGTTAAGTTCACATACTTTTACCATAGCTTCCCCAAAAGGCGTCTGAACATTTTTTACCAACCGGGGAAGGATTGTCCGCTCCACAGGAATTTTTCGGATACCGATGGTAGTTGTATTTTCAAAAATGATCTGTTCCATAGTCTCCACAGCTTCTGGCGTGCAGATCACGCACAGCTCATAGGCCGGACGATTTTTCTTCATATATACCGGCATAAAATGTACATCTCTGGCGCCGGCTTCAAAAAGCAGCTCTGAAACAAATCCAAGTGTCTCGCCGGAGCAATCGTCAATATCCGTTTCCAGCTTGTAAATACAATCCTGTTTGTCCTCCGGCGTCCCGATCAGCATGGCTCTCAGCAGGCTGGGACGTTCATAATGGCGCTTTCCTGCACCAAGACCGATCTTCTTTATATAGAAGGTTTCCGGAAGCTTTGTGGATGTAAAAATTGCTGCTGCAATGGCTGCTCCTGTAGGAGTAACAAACTCACCCGCCACATCCATAATATGAAGCGGCAGCTGACAGTCGCTGACAATATTCGCTACAGCCGGTACAGGAACCGGCAGGATACCGTGCTGACAGCGCACAGTTCCTGTCCCTTCATTAAGCTTTGGCAGAACAACCTCTGTAATCCCCAGGTTATCAAAACACACGGCAAAGGCAACAATATCCACAATAGAGTCTACAGCGCCCACTTCGTGGAAATGCACCTGATCCGCAGGTACGCCGTGAGCCTTTGCTTCGGCCTGGCCGATGATCTGAAAGATTTTAACGGCCAGAGCCTTTGCGCCATCTGTCATTTCCCCCTGACGGATGATTTCCATAATCTCTTTCAGCCCCCGGTGCTCATGATGGTGGTGATGGTGGCCGTGGTCGTGATGGTGGTCGTGGCCGTGAAGATATTCCATGTCATGATCATGGTTTTCGTGGGCCTTATCCAGGATCACGTTAAAATCGCAGGCATCCAGCCCGGATTTCACAACGCGGCTGATCTTTACCTCATATCCGGAAACCGGAAGGCTTTTAAGGGCCTGTCTTAATACGTTTTCATCGGCGCCAAGATCCAGCAGGGCTGCCACTGCCATGTCCCCGCTAATGCCGGACGGACAATCTAAATATAATTGATTACTCATGATTTCTTACCCCCATTCGGTTGATCTGTGTTGCAATATAGCCTGCGCCATAGCCGTTATCAATGTTGACCACGGCAATGCCGTTGGAGCAGGAATTGATCATAGTCAAAAGCGCAGAAAGACCGTGCATATTGGCGCCATAGCCCACGGATGTAGGCACAGCGATCACCGGCTTATCTACAAGACCGCCGATAACGCTGGCCAGCGCCCCTTCCATGCCGGCAACAGCCACAATACAGTTGGCACTTTGGATCTCGTCTACCTTTGCCAGAAGACGGTGGATCCCTGCAACGCCTACATCGTAAATACGTTCCACATAGCTGCCGAAATATTCTGCGGTCTGGGCCGCTTCTTCGGCAACGGGAATATCTGCTGTTCCTGCCGTACATACGGCAATACAGCCGACTTTTTCTTTTGGCTTTTCAATTTTAATGATCCGTGAAACAGGGTCATAAACGGTCTGTGGAAACTTTTCACGAATCAGTGCATACTGCTCTTTGGAGGCCCGCGTTCCAAAAACCTCTCCGTCTCTTTCGTAAAGTCTTGCAAAAATATTTAGCAAATGCTCGTCTGCCTTTCCGCTGCAAAAGATCACTTCTGAAAATCCGGAGCGGATCTTCCGGTGCATATCCAGCTTGGCATATTCCATTTCCTCAAAGGGCTGGCGTTTAAAAAAGCGCTCCGCCTCCTCTACAGAAATCTCACCGCTTTTTACTTTTTCCAGTATTTCATGCGTTTCCATCCTGCTGCCTCCTTGCTAACTCTGATTCATCAATATAGCGGATCACATCATCGATCAGCTCATTTAATGTATAATCCCCCACACCGGCCACCCGAAAGCTGCATGTGTGGACAGGAATCAGTATCTTTTCAGCCTTGCTCTGAGCCACCAAAGTAGCCATCTGAGGCGTAACCTCCCCTAAAAGAGCGTCTGCCGCCAATATACCTATAGGGCCTACAATATAATCCGCATCCTTTACATTAACACGCACCGGATTTTCTCCAGTGGCGCCGCCATCCGCCCCCGCCTTAATCATGGCGGCGGTTGCTGTACTGTTCGTCCCTACAGCGATCACCGTTCCCTGTAAAGTCCTTGTTTTTTTCCATCGGGTAATAAACTGGCTTCCCATACGGCCGCCCTGCCCGTCAATAACTACAATCTTCATCCTGCACATTCCTCATCCATAGGCTTTTCTATACTTAATTATACAACGTTTACTATACAACTTCGACTACATCGTTTACTATACAACTTCGACGATACACTAAGTCAAGTAAAAAAAGCCACAAAGACCCCTCCTAAGAGCGCAAAGGCTTTGACCTTTGGCACTTAAGATATGCTTTCCTTGGGAAAGCCGGTATCTTTATGGCTTTGCATCATAATTTCCCGCTGCTTTCAGAGTCATATCCGAAAGAGCGTTTTAAAAATTCCAGGTCCTTTTTGTCCAGCGGCGCATGCTCCAGCAGTTCCGGCCGCCGCTGCCATGTACGCTCCAGAGATTTTTCCCGCCGCCATCGCCGGATGTTGGCGTGGTGTCCGGATAAAAGCACCTGGGGCACCTTTCTTCCGTGAAATTCTTCCGGCCGCGTATACTGGGGATACTCTAAAAGCCCGTCCTGAAAGGACTCATCCTGGGCTGACGTATCGTTGCTCAGCACGCCGGGAACAAGCCTGGAAATAGCATCGATCATGACCATAGCCGGCAGTTCGCCGCCGGTAAGCACATAGTCTCCAATGGAAAGATGATCGGTGACGATTTCTTCCAGCACCCGCTCATCTACGCCTTCATAATGACCGCAGAGAAAAATAAGATTTTCCTCTGCAGACAGCTCCCGGGCTACAGCTTGGGAAAACACACGCCCCTGAGGCGTTGTATAAATGACTCTTGGCTTTTTTTCCATATTTTTGACCAGATCGGTGTAACAGTCAAAGATCGGCCCCGGCTGCATCACCATGCCAGCGCCGCCGCCGTAGGGATAATCGTCCACATGACGGTACTTGTCCGTGGAATAGTCCCGTATATCAACAGCATTGAGGGAAATCCTGCCCTGGGCAATGGCCCGGCCGGTAATACTTGTATTCAGTCCGTCCCGGATCATATCCGGAAAAAGTGTCATCACATAGAAATTCATAGATCCAAAAGTCCCTTCATAATGTGTACAGTCACTGTCCCTGCCTCCAGATCTACATCCAGGATGCACTGAGGAATGGATGGGAACAAATATTCCTTACCGTCGTCACCGTCAATCACATAAACATCATTGGCCGCGGTCTGCATAATATCCCGGACCTTTCCAAAATGACTGCCCTGGTCTGTGATCACCTCAAGGCCAATAAGATCTCCGATGAAATTTTCATTTTCCTCCAGGTCAACGGCATTTTCCCGGGTCACTAAAAGATCCTTGCCCCGGTACTTTTCAATATCATTAATATTATTATAGCCTTTAAATTTTAAAATAGCAAATTGTTTAAAAAACTTAACGCTCTCCACTTCCAGCTCCAGCTTTTCACGGCCGGTATCCAAAATACAGTGCTTCAGCTTCTTAAACCGGTTTATGTCATCTGTAGTGGGAAATACCTTTACCTCCCCGCGGATTCCGTGGGTGGAGGCAATGGTTCCTACTCTCAGCAAATCAATCATAATATACTCCTTATTACACAAAAACCCTAAAAGTCCAAGACTTTTAGGGTCCTTCACTTACTGTATGATACGGCAGCTGCTGAGGATACTCACAGTTACATAATATCTACAATAACTTTCTTATCATCTTTGGATGCGGCAGACTTTACAACAGTGCGGATTGCTTTGGCAATACGTCCCTGTTTTCCAATCACCTTACCCATATCTTCCTGAGCCACGGAAAGTTCAAGAATAACAGATTTTTCGTCCTGCTTTTCTGTAACGCGGACCTCATCCGGATGATCTACCAGTGCCTTGGCGATAACCTCGACCAATTCCTTCATAAGAACACCTCCACAGACACTTATTTTGTAATGCCTGCACTCTTGAATAATCTGGCTACTGTATCTGTAGGCTGAGCGCCGTTAGAAAGCCATTTCTGAGCCAGCTCACCGTTCACCTTAACTGTGCTGGGTTCTGTAGACGGATCGTATGTTCCGATTTCTTCGATAAAACGACCATCTCTCGGGGATCTGGAATCAGCAACGATAATTCTATAGAAAGGAGCCTTTTTCTGTCCCATTCTCTTTAATCTGATCTTTACTGCCATGTATATTCACCTCCTGCATGAATTTGTTAATAAAATCATCGGCTGCTTCAAGACTTATGCCTCTCAGCAGCATTTATGCCGCTCCGCAAATAAGGAGCGTGTCAAAAAGGAAGTCTGAATCTCCCTCTTTTGGCTGCTTTACCTGACATCTGACCGGAAAACTGTTTCATCATCTTTTTCATCTGGTCAAACATCTTCACCAGCTTATTTACTTCGCTGATGTCTACGCCGGCGCCGGCGGCAATACGCTTTTTACGGGACGGACTCATCAGGTCCGGGTTAGCCCGTTCTTCCGGCGTCATGGATAAGATGATCGCTTCTGTGCGCTTCATCTGCGCTTCGCTGTCATCTAAGGAAACATTTTTCAGGGCTGCGCTGTTAACTCCCGGAATCATCCCAAGGATATCTCCTACACTGCCCATCTTTTTAATTTGGTTCATGGAATCCAGGAAATCGTCATAACCAAACTCTGCTTTTTTAAGCTTCCGGTTCAGTTCCTTTGCTTTTTCCTGGTCAATCTGGGCTTCTGCCTTCTCAATGAGTGTCAGCACATCGCCCATGCCAAGGATCCTTGAAGCCATACGGTCGGGATAAAACTGCTCCAGATCTGAAAGCTTTTCTCCCATACCTACGTAAAGGATCGGCTTTCCGGTCACGGCCTTAATGGAAAGGGCCGCACCGCCCCGGGTATCTCCATCCATCTTTGTCAGGATCACACCGTCGATCTCAATACGATCGTTAAAGGACTTGGCAACATTCACCGCATCCTGGCCGGTCATGGCATCTACCACTAAAATGGTCTGATAAACATCCACAGCAGCCTTTATGTCTTCCAGCTCCTGCATCATGTCCTCATCTACATGAAGCCGTCCGGCGGTATCTAAGATAACAACGTTAAAATCATTCGCCCTGGCGTGCTCTACCGCTGCCTTGGCAATGTTTACCGGGCTGTTTTTATCTCCCATGGAAAACACGGGAACATCCTGCTTCTTACCGTTGATCTCCAGCTGTTCAATAGCTGCGGGACGGTAAACGTCACAGGCAACAAGCAGAGGCTTTCTGCCTTTCTGCTTCAGCTTTCCGGCAATCTTGGCCGTGGTGGTGGTCTTACCGGCGCCCTGGAGACCTGCCATCAGAATAATGGTAATCTCATTCACCGGCTTAAGGGCGATCTCTTTTGTATCGCTTCCCATGAGGGCGATCATTTCTTCATTAACGATCTTGATCACCATCTGGCCCGGGGTCAGGCTGGTCATAACATCCTGGCCAATGGCCCGCTCAGTAACGGTATTAATAAACTGCTTGACAACCTTAAAGTTTACGTCAGCTTCCAGCAGCGCCATCTTAACTTCCTTTAAAGCAGCCTTTACATCTGCCTCAGTAAGCCTGCCCTTGCTTCTCAGGTTTTTAAATACATTCTGAAGTTTTTCAGATAAGCTTTCAAAAGCCATGGGCTACCTCCTGCTCTGATCGGTTACAGCTGTCCGAAAAACGGACCTCTGCTGCTATTACAGTTCCTTGAGGATCTCATCGGAAATCCTGTCAATCTTTTTTGCATCATCTACAAGCTGCTGCCAGTCTGCCTTTTGAGGATCCTCTACCATATGTTTTACTGTCCGGCGGATCTCCTCTACTTTTTCCCGCGTGGATAAAAAGCGTTCAAGCAAATGGAGCTTTTCCTCATAACCGGCCAGCTGCCGGTTACAGCGCCTTATAATATCATGGACGCCCTGACGGCTGATCTCATGAACCTGGGCAATCTCTCCCAAAGACAGATCATTAAGGACAAAGTCCTCGTAGATCTCCTTTTGATGGCTTGTCAGAAGTTCTCCGTAAAAATCATATAACAGCGACTGCTCTAATATTTTATCCATAAAAGCACCACCTGTCAAGTACCTTTACTTTACAGGTGGTATTGTAACCTATATGACTATGTACTGTCAAGCCTTTTTTTTAAAAAATTGCTTTTGGCGCTTTTAAAATCGGACGATAGCCTTTTTCTTTCAGAGCATTAAAGATCTTATCCTTATGCTCATGTCCAAAAGCTTCTATGGTAATAACCAGCTCAACAGCCGCATTACGGTTGACACTGACAAACTGGTTGTGCTCCAGACGGATCACATTGCCCTGGAGATTTGCAATAACTGTGGCAACATTCACCAGTTCGCCCGGCTTATCCGGCAAAAGCACGGAGACGGTAAACACACGGCCTCTTTGGATCAGGCCGTTTTGCACCACAGAGGCAATGGTGATCACATCAATATTTCCGCCGCTTAAAATCGATACAACCTTTTTATTTTTCACATCTAAGTGCTTTAAGGCTGCCACTGTAAGAAGGCCGGAATTTTCCACGATCATCTTATGGTTTTCCATCATGTCCAGAGATGCGCCTACAAGCTCATCGTCCTCTACAGTAATGATCTCGTCAATGTTTTTCTGGATATAAGGAAAGATCAGATCACCCGGTGTTTTTACTGCCGTGCCGTCGGCAATAGTCGTTACACTGGGCAGAGAAACCACCTTGCCTGCCTCCAGAGATTTTTGCATACAGTTTGCCCCGGCCGGCTCCACGCCGATCACCTTAATGTTGGGATTTAACAGCTTAGCCAGAGTGGACACGCCGCTGGCCAGTCCGCCGCCGCCAATAGGCACAAGAATATAGTCCACTGTCGGCAGTTCTTTAAATATTTCCATGGCAATCGTACCCTGGCCTGTGGCTACATCCTCATCGTTAAAGGGATGGACAAAGGTATAGCCTTCCTCAGCGGCCAGCTTTTCCGCATAAGCGCAGGCATCGTCATACACATCGCCGTAAAGAACAACCTCTGCCCCGTAGCCTTTCGTACGGTTTACTTTGATCAAAGGCGTAGTGGTCGGCATAACGATCACAGCCTTTGTTTTCATAAGGGCCGCTGCATAAGCCACGCCCTGGGCATGGTTTCCGGCAGATGCAGTGATCAGTCCTTTGGCCCGTTCTTCTTCGGAAAGGGTGCTGATCTTATAATAAGCGCCGCGAACCTTATAAGCGCCGGTATACTGCATATTTTCCGGCTTAAAATAAACCTTATTTCCGGTCTGGGCAGAAAAATAATCGCTGTATATAAGATTGGTAGGCAATGTTACCTTCTGCACGCACTCGCAGGCTTCTTCAAATTTTTCCAGTGTCATCATTTTTATCAGGCTCCTTTTTTATAAGTCGGGGACAAGAAGACTTTTCCCCATAACGCCGCGCCATGCGCGGCTGTGCGCTACGGCGGCTCATTCGCCATCCGTGGAATTTACAGTAAACAGTGCATCTACAAATGCATCTGAATCAAACTTTTGCAGGTCGTCGATTTTTTCTCCGACGCCAATATATTTCACCGGCACGCCCAGCTCTGCCTGGATGGCAATGGCAATGCCGCCTTTGGCCGTACCATCCAGCTTTGTCAGGATAATGCCGGTAATGTCGGCCACCTCCTTAAACTGGCGGGCCTGGGACAATGCGTTCTGACCGGTAGTGCCGTCTAAAACGATCAGTGTTTCCCGTCTGGCTTCCGGAAATTCCTTATCAATAATACGGTTGATCTTTCGCAGCTCCTCCATAAGATTTTTCTTATTATGGAGCCGGCCTGCCGTATCGCATAAAAGCAGGTCTGCCTTGCGGGCTTTGGCTGCGGCAATAGCATCAAAAACAACTGCTGCCGGATCGGAACCTTCCTGGCCGGAAATCATATCCACACCGGCGCGGTTAGCCCATTCGCCCAGCTGCTGGGTCGCCGCTGCACGGAAGGTATCTGCAGCAGCAATAAGTACCTTTTTCCCGGCCTTTTTATACTGTCCTGCCAGTTTGCCTACCGATGTGGTCTTACCGACACCGTTGACACCAATAATAAGCACCACGCAGGTTTCATTTTCAAAATCATAGGCATCTTCGTCCACAGACATTTGGGACTTAATGGACTCTGCAAGCAGCTCCTTGCACTGAGCCGGCTCTTTAATATGCTGTTCTTTTACTTTTTCCTTCAGATCGTCAATGATCGACTGAGTCGTATGAACGCCCAGATCGGCCATAACAAGCACTTCTTCCAATTCCTCATAAAAATCATCATCAATATGAGAAAAGCCATTGAAAATATAGTCAAAGCCCGCGGCAATGCTTTTGCGGGTCTTAGTCAGTCCGGCTACCAGCCGGCTAAAAAATCCTTTTTTTTCTTCGGACATAAATCCATCCCTTTCCTCTTAATCATCCGGTCAGTCATCCAGGCGGCTGTCAATAAGACTGACAGATACCAGGGTCGATACACCTTTTTCCTGCATGGTAATTCCGTAAAGCACATCCGCGGCATTCATGGTGCCCCGGCGGTGGGTAATGATAATAAACTGAGTATCCCGGGTCAGATTGTTTAAATACTGGGCATACCGCTTAACATTGGCATCATCCAGCGCCGCCTCGATCTCATCCAAAAGACAAAACGGCGACGGCTTCAGCCGCTGGATGGCAAAAAGCAGGGCAATGGCAGTCAGCGCCTTTTCCCCGCCGGAAAGCATCATCATATTTTGAAGCTTTTTTCCTGGCGGCGATGCGATAATGCGGATGCCGGCATATAAAATATCCTCATCCTCCATAAGCTCCAGCGTTCCTTTCCCGCCGCCGAATAATTCCTTAAATACCCGGTCAAAGTTTACGGCGATCTCCTTAAACTTCTCCGTAAACTGCTCCCGCATGGCCTTATCCAGAGAATCAATAATGCCGGTAAGCTTTTCCTCAGCCTCCACCAGATCGTCGTGCTGAGTCTTTAAAAGTTCGTACCGTTCGCTGACATTTTTGTATTCCTCAATGGCATTCACATTCACCGGCCCCAGCTTTTTGATCCCCGATTTCTGGTCCGCAGCCGCTTTCTTTAAGCCGGCCGGGCCTAAGGCAAGCAGTTCATCGTCCTTTAATTCATAGGCGCTGCTTAAGGTCAGCTCATATTCCTGCCACATATAGTCGCTTTGGGAAGTCTTGCTTTCTTCCAGCTTTTCCTTTTGATGGTTTAACCGGAACTGTTCTTTATCTAAAACACCCAGACGGTCGGAAAGCTCCTCCCGCTTTGAGAAAAATTCCCGGTGGCCTTTGGATATTTCTTCCTTAGCGGCTCCCAGGGTTTCCAGCGTTTTTTCACCGTCGCTGATAGCCCCGTCCAGACGCAGGATTTCTCCGCCGCATTCATCCACCGATGCCTGGCGCTTAGACAGCTCCTGGCCGCCCATGTCCATATCCCGGCGCACCGTCTGGATCTCCTCCTCCAGCGTCCGGATCTCCTCACGGACACGGCGGATATTTTCGCCGGTAAAGGAACGGCTCTGGCTTAACTGGGAAAATTTCAGCTTTAAGCTGGCATTATCCTCGTTAAACTTCTTCTCCCTTTCCAGCATTTCATCCAGCTTTTCATTTAAAGCAGCCACCATCTGCTCTGTATCCACACGCTGCCGGTCATAATCTGACAGCTGGCTGCCAAGGGTTTCCCTGCTTCTGGAAATATCCTGCTCCTGGCGGCTCAGTTCTTCGTTTTCACCGGTCAGCTGTTTGTAAGCATCTGCCCCTTCATCCCGTGCTGCCTTGGCCTGATTTAACGTCATGCGCACAGTATTTTCCGTCAGGGACAATTCCTGAAGGCGCCGGGTCACATCATCCAGATCCCTGCGCACAGCGGCCCGCTCGGTCTGAAGCCTTGCCTGGTCCTGGTTGAGCCGGTCAATATCCCCTTTGATCTGCTCCACTTTTTTAGAAAGCTCGTCCAGCTCCCGGCTCCGCCCAAGCAGGTTGCCGGAATTTTTATAAGCACCGCCGGATAAAGAACCGCCGGGACTTAAAGACTCACCGTCTAAAGTAACAATACGCAGAGAATATTTATACTTTCTGGCCAGCGCCAGGGCATTGTCAATATGATCCGCCACAACAATACGGCCCAGTAAATACCGGATCAGCTTTTCATACTTTTTATCAGCAGAAACAAGACTGCTTCCAAGGCCGATCACGCCCTTTTCCTTCAGCACTTCCGTGGAAACCTGACTGCCCCGCATGGTAATGCTGGTCAATGGCAAAAAGGTGGCCCGGCCATACCGGTTCTGCTTTAAATATACGATCAGATCCTTGGCGGTCTGCTCATCCTCTGTAACAATATTTTGGATGCTTCCGCCTAAAGCAATCTCAATAGCGGTCTCATACTGTTTCTCTACTTTAATAATATCCGCCACAACGCCTACAATGCCGGGACAGGACTTTTTCTGTTCCATGACCCGCTTTATGCTGGAGCCGTAGCCCTCATAGCGCTCGCTGATATTTTTCAGCGCCCCGTAGCGGGAATTGACCGCATGGAACTCCTGCTGCTTCTTCCCTACCTGCTGGCGCACCTGATCCAGATCCGTCCCGATCTGGCTGTTCCTTTTGCTAAGAGACGCTTTCTGTCCATTGGCCCGGTCCAGATCCTCAAGCACCTGGCTCAGCTCCTTTTCGTAGCTGTCCACCGCTTCTGCCCGCTGGGCCTGCTGGCTTTTAAGGACAATGAGCCTTTGGTTCAGCTCTGCTCTGCGGATATTGATCTGTTCTTCCATTGTATCATAGCGGCTCATCTTCTCCCGGACAGAGGCTGCCTGGTTCAAAATGCGGATAATGCCGGCATTTTTTTCTTCAATCTCTGTCTTTAACTGGGACGATGCCTCCGTCATAGTCTGAAGGGTTTCATCCGCTTGGCTTTGCTGAGCGTTCAGCGCTTTGATCTCCTCCTGGAGCTGATCCCGGGTATGCTCATACTCGCTGACACTTTCCTGCTTTCGGCTGATCTCCTGGTCCAGCTTTTCAATCCGGGCGCCGCCGGTCTCTACATTTTGGCGGATCGTATTCATCTGCTCGGCCAAAAGCTTTTGTTCAGCCAAAAGCTTTTCCCGGCTCAGACGGTTGTCCGACAGCTCCTGGCGCTTTTGCTCCAGCTTTTCATCATATGCCTGGATCTCCCCTTCCAGCCGGTCGTATTCCTCCCGGGTCTTTTCAAGGGATTCCCTGGTCTGGGCCATATCATGGTCAACAATGGCCAGTTTTTCGTCCACGGCTTTTAATTCTTCTTTAATACGGCCGTATTCGCTAATATAAACATTTACATCCAACAGCTTGAGCCGGTCACGCATTTTTAAATATTCCCGGGCCGTATCCGACTGTCTTTTTAAAGGCGCCACCTGTTTTTCCAGCTCGGATAAAATATCATTGACACGGTACAGGTTCTGCTTTTCGGCTTCCAGATTTTTCTCAGCAGCCTGCTTGCGCTTTTTAAACTTAACGATCCCGGCAGCCTCATCAAAAAGCTCCCGCCGTTCTTCCGGCTTTCCGCTTAAGATCTTATCGATCTGTCCCTGTCCGATGATGGAGTAGCCTTCCTTGCCGATACCGGTATCAAAGAAAAGCTCCTGCACATCCCTGAGGCGGCAGGCACTGCCATTGATCAAATATTCGCTTTCGCCGGAACGGTACACCCGCCGGGCGACAGTGACCTCGTCATACTCAATGGGCAGCTTGTGATCCGAATTATCCAGGGTGATGGCCACATAGGCAAAACCGAGGGGTTTCCTGCTCTCAGTACCGGAAAAAATAACGTCCTCCATTTTGGAACCGCGCAGCTGCTTGGCGCTTTGCTCGCCCAGCACCCACCGCACGGCGTCTGCAACATTACTCTTTCCGCTGCCGTTAGGTCCTACGATCCCGGTAATGCCTTTGTGAAATTTCAGATTGATCTTATTGGCAAAGGACTTAAAGCCCTGTATTTCAATATTTTTCAGATACATATTCCACCAGCTTTTCTAAGCATTTTAAAATTCCTGGAGCAATTTGGGATTATCCTTAAGCTTAAGGATAGACTTATAGGCCGCATCCTGTCCAGCTGCCTGCTTTGTCCGCCCCTCGCCGGTACACAGCTTCACCGGACCTACCATAGCCTGGACGACAAAACGCCGGTTATGCTCCGGTCCGATAGCTTCTATAAGGTCGTAGGTTACTGTTTCTTTCACCCGGCTCTGGACCAGTTCCTGCAAAGCGGTCTTGCTGTCATGGAAAAGCTCCTTATGCTCCATATCGTTTAAAACAAAGTTCATAATAAACTTTCGTGCTTCCTCAAAGCCTCCGTCCAGATACATGGCCCCGATAAGCGCCTCCAGGGCATCCGACAAAATAGAATCCCGCTCCCTTCCGCCGTTTAAATCCTCTCCATGGCCTAAACGCAGATACTGTCCCAAATGGATCTGCCGGGCTGAGTAAGCAAGGGCCGGCTCGCACACAAGGCTCGCACGCTTTTTGCTCAGCTGTCCCTCATGCATCTGAGGGAACCTGCGGAACAACGTATCGCTGCTGATCACCTCCAGCACTGCGTCCCCGAGAAATTCCAGCCGCTCATTATTATACAATTTGTCCAGATGGTGCTCATTTGCATAGGAGCTGTGGGTTAGCGCCTGCCTTAACAGACTTTCCTGACGGAACTGATACTTAATATCTTTTTGTAATCTTTCCATAAACTCATCTCTCCTGGCGCCGGTCCCCTATCCGGCAATGTGGCGTATACACTCCACCGCGTCTTTCATCTGACGGATGGAAGCCATGCGCTCCTGGGGGATTTCAATATCAAATTCTTTTTCAATGGCTAAGACGATCTGGAACAGATCCAGTGAATCTGCTCCAAGATCATCCATAAAATTTGTTTCCATGGAAATACTGTCCTCATCAGCGTGAAGTACTTCCCCTATGATCCTTTTAAGCTTTTCAAACTCCATGAGTATCCGACTCCTTCTTTGCCGCATTCTCAGGCGCTTCTTTGACCTTAGCCTCATCCTTCTTTGTACCCAGCTTCTCCCGGATCTTTCCCGGAATATCCTGCTGGGAGAACGTAATACACTGAACGATGGAATTTTTTATAGCTGCAGCATCGCTGCTTCCGTGGGTCTTGACAACAAGTCCGGTCAGGCCAAGCATAGGTGCGCCGCCATATGCAGACAGGTCAAACTCCTTCATTAAGCCTTTTAAGGCCGGTTTAGCCAGCAACGCACCGACCTTTGAACGGGCGGAAGACATAAGGCTTTGTTTAATCTTTTTCATAAGGGCCATAGCTACGCCTTCATACATTTTCAGGATCACGTTTCCGGTAAATGCCTCGCATACAATAATATCCGCCCAGCCGTTGGGAATTTCCCGGGCTTCCACACTTCCGATAAAGTTAATATCCTCACAGGCCTTCAGCAGGGGGAATGTATCCTTAACCAGCTGATTTCCTTTTTCTTCTTCCACGCCCACATTAACAATAGCTACTGTAGGATTCTTCTTTCCAAGGACATTTTCCATATAGATGGAACCCATCCGGGCAAACTGTACAAGATGAGAAGGCCGCGCGTCAACATTTGCCCCGCAGTCAATAAGGAGAGAAAAGCCTTTGGTGGTAGGGATCAGCGGTGCCAAAGGCGCGCGCTCCACCCCTTTAATACGTCCAACGACAAACTGGCCGCCCACTAAAACTGCCCCGGTGCTTCCTGCGGATACAAAGCCGTCTGCCTTGCCGTCATGAACCAGCTTCTGAGCCACGACAATGGATGAATCCTTTTTCTTGCGCACAGCTGCCACCGGATGTTCATTGTTGGTGATCACTTCCGGTGCGTGGAGCACCTCCACCTGCTCTTTATTATATGAGTAAGATGCCAGCTCCCGGTTGACGATATTTTCATCACCTACAAGGACCACTTTCAGATCGTTATGCTCATTAACCGCCTGAACTGCTCCTTTAACGATCTCAACGGGCGCATTATCGCCGCCCATGGCATCTACAGCCACAGTTACTTTCTTTTGCATAAATGATGCCTCCTAAATATTTTTTACCATCTGGACGGCCTGTCCGCCCAAACCGTAACCTTTCTTCTTAAGGGTCTACTATTTAATATACTAAATTCCTGTGATTTTCGCAATGCTTTTTCAGGATTCCTCATCTTCCATTTCTTCCTGCTCCCGGCGCCTGGACTCCCGTGAGCTGACAACCGCGCAGGCATATAAGATAACAAGTATGACTGCAATCAAAATACCGGCAATGATCCAAAAAATCATAATCTTTTATTCTCCATACTCATGTTTTTACGACGCTGAACAGGCGCCACAAAGTCATGCTTACATGCGCAAGCGCAGTCAGCATGACCTTTTGTCGCTTGTTTCATCATTATTATATTACCGCAAAAATTATAAAAGAACACCCGGGTATTTGCAAGTTCCACGATTCTTTCCCGCGTTTAGGGATGCCGGCCGAATTGCTTTTTAGCTCTGCCGGAAAACATTTTTAAAAATCAAAACAAAAAGCCCGGATTATCCCGAGCCATTTAAAAGTCACCTGCGTGTACAAATGTCTTAAAATCGTAAAATGGGGAGATCCCCGAAGGGTTCTCCCCAGGCTGCAGGGCCCGCAAGCCTCTGCAACGCGATCACAAATATAATCCTCATTTGCCCGATATTATTCCTGGGAGTCATCCTTGGGAACAATAATATTTAAAATAAATACGATCAGGAAGGACACAACTAAAGAGCTTCCTAAAATGTTCTGGAGCAGCTGAGGACAGAACTGAAGGATCGATGGTACACTGTCAATACCGATACCGATAGCCAGAGCAATACCTACGATCATCTTGTTGCGGTAGTTTAACGGCTGTTCGCACAGCAGCTGGATACCGGACATGGTAATGGCTGCAAATACAGTAACTGTAGCGCCGCCCAGCACCGGCTGAGGAATGGTTGCCATTAATGCACTGAATTTAGGGAAAATACCTGCTGCAAGCATAATAATACTCACAATGGTAAATACGCGCTTTGCCACAACCTTTGTCGTACAGATAAGACCTACGTTCTGGCTGTAGGGGTCTGTAGGCAGACCGCCGATACATGCACCGATCATACCGCAGATACCCTGGCCCTTGATGGCGCCGCCAAGCTCTTTATCTGTTGCTTCACGGTTAAATCCGCCCATAGCTGTAGAAGATACATCACCGATGGTCTGGACAGCCTGGACAATATACATAAGGATCATCATCAGGATGGCATCCGGATGAAACTCAAGACCAAAGGCAAAAGGCATGGGCAGAGCAAAAATGGATGCTGAAGCCACATCAGAGAAGTCGATCATATCGCCCATAAACAGCGCGATCACATAACCGACGATAATTCCGATGATCATACCGGACACTTTAAGGTAGCCCTTTCCGAAAAAGCTACATGCCAGAGTTACTACAAGAGTAACCACTGCCAGGATCCAGTATTTGGGTGAACCAAAGGTTCCGTCAGCCCGTGCTGCAGAGCCGCCGCCAAAGTAGTTCATGGCCGTTTCATACAGGGAAAGACCAATACTTAAAACAACGGTACCGCTGACAATGGGCGGGAAAAACTTCCGGATCTTTCCGATAAACATACCAATAAATATGGATGCAAAAGCGGCCACCAGCTGGGAGCCAAAGATGGCGGCAATACCATACTGGGTACCGATCATGGTCAGGATGGGCATATAGGCAAATGCCACACCCATAACACTGGGCAGGCCCATACCAAATCCGAGAACAGGGAACAACTGAAGCAGAGTTGTAATACCGCCGATGATCATGGCAGCCTGGATCAGCATCGTCTGCTGGGCGTCTGTCAGCCCAAGGGAGCTGGCAATAAGCATTGGGGGTGTAATATTACCCACCAGCATTGCAAGGACATGCTGGAGCGCCTGAGGAAAAGCCACACCGATGGACGGCTTTCCATTCAGCTTAAAAAGCTCCTCACTGCCTTTTGTCTGTGCTTGTGCTTTCATTTTCAATCCTCCTAGTGTCACCGCGTATTACGCGGCATAAACGTTATGTTGTTTTTGTATCAAATGCCAACTGTTTGAAATCCAGCGTTCCTTCGCCTTCAAACTTAACATACAGGGCATAAATACCATCTTTAACCTGCACAGGGATGGAAATATTGGTCCAGCAGGAAAGCTCCCGGTCAAGAACGGTCTGACCGATCACTTCTGTGCAGTCCTCGTTAAGGGCAGCCTTAACGGTTCCCTTAAATGTGCCTCTCAGTTCCAGTGAAAGGCCGGAAACATTTTTAAAATCAAAATATTTATAACCAACAACGGTTCCGTCCTGGATATCTCCTACAAACGGAACATTCTGGCGCTGAACGATCCTTGGCTGGAAAGCCAGGTCCGGATTTTTATAATCAATACCTTCGCTGGTCTTAGGATGGGTCAGGTGGCAGGCAATAGCTGCCGGATAGCTGCCGGAGCCGTAAAGCGGCCCGCCGTTTAATCCGCAGCTGGTGATCTCAACCTGAGGAATGCTGCCGTCAGGAAGGATCCGGATCTTTTCCGCATAGCCCTGGCGTGAAAATTCTGTGCCATTGGTCTGACGGTGGTAGAAAATATAAAAATCATCCTTCACCTGAACAATGCCGCCATGGTTATTTCCCAAAGGATACACCGGCTTTGTACGGCCGTTAAGACCCACATCCCCGTTGGATACGATCGTGCCGCCGTAAACAAAGCCTTCTGCAGGCTTATCGCTGACAGCATAGCAAAGTTCATGGCTCTTATGGCTGGAATATACAAAATAATACTTTCCGTTGATCTTTCTTATTGAAGAAGCCTCAAAAAAACCGTGGCCCTCAAAACCGGTGCCTGCCGTATGGTGACCGCCCGGCACGCACACATGGGGCGTATCTTTCATGGTGATCATATCCGGCTCCAGCTCTACAGCCATGCCGTTTTCACCCATGGTGATCCGTGTAAGGGTCTCTATCATTTTGCGGGAATCTTCTGGCAGAGCAGCCAGCTCCTCCGGTGAAAGCTTAGGCGGAGCCATCTCCTTTTCACATGCCGGAGCAAAGCCATAGTAAAGGTAAACTCTCCCGTCATCATCTGTGAAAACTGCCGGGTCAAAAGGCATGTACTCCTCAAGGGTCTTCCCGCCTAAAATATGATCCGGATACTTTACATGTCCGTAAAATTCAAAAGGTCCTGCCGGTGAATCACTGACAGCCACGCCGATCTCCGGATAAAAAGAAAAACAATAGTAAAGATAATAACGGCCATCCGGTCCCTTTGTTACGTCCGGCGCCCAAAGCTGCATCTTATCATCAGCATTGGACGGGTCCTGATTGCGGCGATAGCTGACACCTTCACAGCGCCAGTCTTTCAGATTGTCCACCGGAGCCGACCATACTGTATAATGATCCTGACAATATGCCGTCCCCCCGGTCACATCATGGGAACCATAAATATACACTCTGCCGTCAAAAACATGGGGTTCCCCATCAGGTATGTACTCTGTTAAAGGCAGATAAGGATTAAAAATTTGTTCCATAGAATCTTCTCCTTCTTTCAAGTAAATTTTTAGCAGTGCAGGACATGGCCTGCATCACTATCATACCATGAAGTCCCATGTTTGGGAATAAAAAAATGGGCCTCCGCTTTGGAAGCCCGTTTTTATAACAGCCTGCATAAACCCAGGCTATTATAGCGTTTCCTCATCAGTCAACAGTAACGATTTCGCGCTTGTTGTAAGAACCGCACTTTTTGCACACTCTATGAGGCATCATTAATTCGCCGCACTTGCTGCACTTTACTAAAGCCGGAGCAGTCATTTTCCAGTTTGCTCTGCGGCTGTCGCGTCTTGCTTTAGAAGATTTATTTTTTGGACAGATAGACATGAATCACACCTCCTTAAAATTCTTAAAAATATCCCGGATCGCTGACATTCTTGGGTCTAATGACTCCCGGTCACATCCGCATTCGCCAAGGTTTAAGTTTTGTCCGCACTTAAAGCAGATCCCCTTACAATCCTCACGGCATAAAGTTTTCATAGGGAAATGAATCAGAAGCTCATCGGACACTAACCGGTCAACATCCAAGCTGCTATGATCAATATAACTTGTTTCATCCAGATCATTAATACGATCCTCATCCGTTTTTTTCAGATCGATCACCTTATCCACATCCATGGAAAATGATACAGGAACATCCTCCAGACAACGGTCACAGGGTACCAGAAGCACAGCTTCAATATGCCCCTGGATGGATACCTCCCGTTCACCCACATTGGCAACTGTCAGGTCCACAGGCACCTTCTTTGAAAAAGGATACTGCATGCCGTTCATATCAAAAGTCTCCATTTCAACAGGGACTTCATAATGCTCAGTTTTTCCCGGGGTGGATAAAATTTCTGAAATATTTATTATCATAGGCATCTCCCAAATTTCATACGACTGTAATTATACATAGCCCGCAGGTTTTTGTCAACATAAAATTTAAACATTGTAAAGTAAAATTACTTGACAGTCCTTTCAGGATCATATTTTACAGTCAAAAGGATGATAAAAGGCGGTGTCACCATCTTATGCACCGCCTTTTTAAATATACGGATTACTTGCTTAATAATGCAACAGTCTCGCGGCAGATAGCCAGTTCTTCATTGGTCGGAATGGTCATTACGGCAACCTTGGACTCTGGTGTGGAAATAATAATATCCTCGCCCCGCTTTGCGTTCTTTTCCTGATCCAGTTCAATTCCCAGGTATCCAAGATAAGAGCAAATGTCTGTACGCACGTATCTGTTATTTTCTCCAAGGCCTGCAGTAAATGCGATGGCATCCACACCGTTCATGGCTGCTGTGTAAGCGCCGATATACTTTGCTACTCTGTAGGCAAATACCTTCATAGCCAGCAGTGCTTCCGGTTTTCCTGCCAGGCTGTCCACTTCCAGATCCATAAAGTCGCTGGTGTAGCCGGAAACGCCAAGCACACCGGACTTCTTGTTAAGAACATCCATAACGCCGGCAATATCAAGATTTTCTTTCTTTGCAATAAATTCCACAATGGCCGGGTCAATATCACCGGAACGTGTACCCATGATCAGACCTTCCAGAGGTGTAAGACCCATGGAAGTATCTACGGACTTACCGTTCTTTACAGCACAGCAGCTGGCGCCGTTGCCCAGGTGGCAGACGATCGTCTTCACCTGATCATAAGGCTTTCCAAGAAGCTCGGCAGCTCTGTGGGAAACATAGCTGTGGCTTGTACCGTGGAAGCCGTAGCGTCTTACTTTATATTTCTTATAGTATTCGATAGGCAGACCGTAAAGGTAAGCTTCTTCCGGCATGGTCTGATGGAAAGCGGTATCAAATACGCATACCATAGGTGTGCCCGGCATAAGCTTTTTACATGCGTCAATACCCATAAGATGGGCAGGATTGTGAAGGGGTGCCAGTTCGCAGCATTCTTCAATGGCTTTGTAAACTTCATCGGTAAGGATCGTGGAAGAATCAAACTTTTCACCGCCATGAACGATTCTGTGGCCAACAGCATCAATCTCGCTCATGTCTTTGATCACGCCGATTTCAGGATCTGTCAGTGCTTCAATAACCATAGCGATAGCTTCCACATGGGTCGGCATAGGCGCTTCCTTGCGGATCTTGTCTTGTCCGGCTTTCTGATAAACCAGACGGCTTCCGTTAATAGCGATACGTTCGCAAAGGCCTTTAGCTAACACGGCTTCTGTGTCTGAATTAATAAACTGAAATTTGAGGGAAGAACTCCCGCAGTTGATGACTAAAACATTCATTAATACGTGTCTCCTTTATTATTTTTTACGCAACAGCCAGTGGCCTTATGGCCGGGCCATCACCCAGATGTGTATATTATATAATAATTCTCTTGAAGTGTAAAGCTGTGTTGTTTATAATAGATGATAAAACCCCCTTATGAAAGGAGATTGTCCATGAACACTGTGGGCGTTATCGCAGAATTTAATCCATTGCACAAGGGTCATGAATATTTGCTCCAGACTGCCAAAAAGCAGTGCGGCGCCGAATATGTGATCGTAATCATGAGCGGCAGCTTTACCCAGCGGGGCGAACCGGCCATTTACGATAAGTTCGTTCGGACACGATGGGCCCTGTCCTGCGGGGCGGATCTGGTCATTGAAATGCCCACAGCAGCCGCCTGCGCCAGCGCCAAAGACTTTGCCAGGTGCGGCGTTTCTCTTTTAGCGGCCTGCGGTTCTGTTTCTCACCTGGCCTTTGGGTGTGAAAATGCGGATCTGCCACAGCTTATGACATTATCACGCCTTTTAAGCACTGAGCCCCGGCTGTATAAGCAGGCATTAAAACAGGCGCTAAAAGAAGGGCTCTCCTGGCCTGCTGCCCGCGGCCATGCCCTGACGGTTCTTGCAAAAGAGTCCTGTGCAGGGATCGATCTGCCGCCAAAAGCAGCGCTGGAACAGCTGTTAAAACAGCCCAATAATATCCTGGCCCTGGAATATCTCCAGGCCATCCATGAAACCAAAACCCAATTTAACCATTCCATAACACCTGTTCCCATTCAGCGTATCTTCGCCGGATACCATGACACAAGCCTTTCTAAGAGCTTTTGCTCTGCCTCGGCACTGCGTCAGGCCATCCTTAATGGCGGACATTCGGACCGTTTCCTGTGTCATTTTCCGGAAGGGATCCGCCAGGATGCCGCTGAAGTTATTGAAACAGAGCCGGCCATGACCCGGGATGCGCTTTCTTCCATGCTCGTTCTGCGTCTTTTAAATACCGGCGAAGAAGACCTGGCCCGGATCCTTGATATGGATCCTTATCTGAATGGACGTATCCATAACATGACCGAATACTTTACAGGCTTTGACGATTTTGCCGGCCGTCTGGCCACCCGTGCCTACACCGGCACCCGCATCAGCCGTGTGCTTCTCCACATTTTGCTTGGTATCCAAAGCAGCCACCGGCAGGATCTGATCCGCTGCCATTACGCGCCATATCTTCGCATCCTTGGTTTTAAAAAGTCCAGCGCTCCTTTGCTGGGTCAGATCAAAAAAAACTGCCAGGCGCCGATGATCTCCCGTCCGGCAGCAGCATCCAGACAGCTTATATCTCCCCAGGCCCAACAGCTGTTTGACCTGGATACGTATGCAGCCCGTATTTATCAAAGTCTTCAAAGTATAAAAAAAGGCACGCCGGTTCCCCACGAATTCCGTCAAAAGCTGGTGATTTTGTAAGCTCCCATTCCTTCAAGCTTCCTTTTCTCTAAGCTTCCTTCAGGGAATAGCTGACAGTCCCGGGGCATATAACTAATACTAAGTCATATTCTCCGGGAGCCTGCCATGCTTAAAATCATCATTCCGGCCATTGTCTTTCTCATCCTGCTTCTTTTATTTCCTTCAGTGTGCGTCCAGGGGGCCGCTTCCGGCCTTTGCCTGTGGCTGGATACTATGGTTCCGACTCTTTTTCCCTTTCTTCTCATCACCAATATCCTCAGAGACTACCATGGCATCCCTTTGTTTGAACATCTGTTTTCACCTATCCTGAGCCGCATTTTTAAAACAGGATCCGGCGGAGCCTACCCGGTGATCCTTGGCTGTTTATGCGGTTATCCCATGGGAGCAAAGGCCGTGTGCGACAGTCTTTCCGGAGGCCGCATACAGCCCCGGGAGGCCGATTATCTTATTACATTTGTCAATAATCCAAGCCCTGTCTATATGACCGGCTATGTATGCCTGTATATATTGGGCCGTGAAGATCTCCGCTTTCCTCTCCTTATGATCATCCTGACCGTACCTGCCATCACCGCTTTTATTATCCGCCGTCTCCCGGGAAACAGGCATGCACCGGGGCCTGTCCTTCTGGCTGCACAGCTTTCCCGGCAAAACAGCGGCGGATCTTTAAACCGCTGCATCACCGATGCCTGTGATGTTCTTGTAAAAGTCGGCGGTTTTATGATGATCTTCTCTGTATTTTCCGCCCTGATCCAGCAGCTGCCCGGAATCCCGGCTGTTGCCGTCTGCATAATTGCAGGTCTGCTGGAACAGACCACCGGCCTGGCTCTTTTAAAAGCCCAGGCCATATCTGCAGAAATAAAAACAGTCCTTGCCATGGTTTTTGTCTGTTTTGGCGGTCTGTCCATACTGGCGCAAACCTACAGCATTATCCATCCGCAGGGACTGTCTGTAAAAAAATATATTTTCGGGAAAATTATTTCCGGAACTGCCGCCGGACTGCTCACTCTGGGGTGGCTATATATAGCCCGGATGTTTCACTGATCAGTCAATATCGTCGTAATCGAAATCATCGTCGGCATCGTCGTCAGCAGCAGGTTCCTCGTATACAGGTTCTTCTTCAGAAACAGGCTCATCATACGCCGGCTCATCGATCACAGGTTCGGAAACAGAAGAAACCACAGGCGCAGCTTCACTGGCCGCAGGTGCGTTCAGCTGGCTTGCCAAAGCTTCTTTGTTGCTTACGATAATATCATAATTATAGGAAAGGCCCTCAATCAACGCCTGAGAATTGGCTCTGGCGCCCTCTAATGTACGTCCGATGATCGTCTCAAGATTCGTCACCAGTTCCTGAGTATACTCCAGGGCGCTGCGGCGGATGCCTTCTGCATCTTCGTTAGCAGCGTTAATGGTGGCTTCTGCCTGAGCATTGGCATTATTCATCACTTCTTCAGCACGCTCATAGGCCTTGAGCATGATCTCATGTTCTTCTACAAGGGAATTGGTATACGCAGTAGTTTCTTCCAGCATCTTCTCAGCCTGAGCCTGGGCATCGCTGATGATCTTATCCCGATTAGCAATAATCTTCTGGTATCTCTTAATTTCCTCAGGTGTTTTTAATCTCAGTTCTGTCAGCAATTCATATAATTCGTCTTTAGGAACGATCACCTTAGACTGTGAAAAAGGCTGGGGTTTGCAGCTCTCAATAAATTCTTCGATTTCATCAATTAACTGTTCAATTCTGCTCATAATTGCTTCTCCTTTACTGAAAATTCTATCGGCACATTAGCTAAACTTTTCTTTGAGTCGTTTTTCTACCAGCGGGGGGACAAATGCAGAAATGTCACCGTTGTGAGATGCATACTCACGGACCACACTGGAGCTTAAATAAGAATACTGGACATTGGTTACTAAAAACATGGTATCCATCTGAGGGCAAACGATACGGTTGGACTGAGCCCACTGAAGCTCATATTCAAAATCCGTCACAGCCCTCAAACCACGGACAACAATGGTCGCATTGCACTCTACCACAAAATCTACCAGTAATCCTTCAAAATAACGGACCTCCACATTAGGAATATCCTTACATACTTCACTTAACATATTAACACGTTCTTCGGCAGAAAACAACGGCGTTTTTGAACTATTATGCAAAACACCGATCACAAGATGGTCTACCATCTTTGCTGCCCGCTTTATAATATCGATATGACCATTGGTCACCGGATCAAAGCTTCCGGGATAAACGGCAATACGCATTTCTCATACCTC
Source organism: Candidatus Scybalocola faecigallinarum (assembly GCA_018711005.1). Classification (GTDB taxonomy): domain Bacteria; phylum Bacillota; class Clostridia; order Lachnospirales; family Lachnospiraceae; genus Catenibacillus; species Catenibacillus faecigallinarum. The sequence goes on from DVIT01000044.1 coordinate 43,346, forward strand.
ATCTTTTCTCAATAAACACATGTTTATTGGTTTTGTAAATTTTTTCTTTATATATATGAAGGGACAGACCCTCTACATAATCAAATGACGTATGAAGATCCGATTCCACAACAATGATCGTATATTCATCTGCCAGACAGGATCCGGCAAGATATTGTAAAACGCTTTTTTCCAGCAGCTTCCCATAAGGGGGATCCATAAAAATAATATCAAAAGGCTCCTCCTCCCGCTCAAGCAGGTTCAGGGCCGATAAAACATCCTTTCTCAAAACCCGGGCGCCGTCATCAAGGCGGGTAAACTTAAGATTTTCTTCAATACAATCTGCTGCCTTTTGCATCTGCTCTACAAACACCGCGCTTTTTGCGCCGCGGCTTAAAGCTTCAATGCCAATAGCTCCGCTTCCCGAAAAAAGATCCAGAAAACGGCAGTCTGCCAGATTGGGTGCAAGGACGTTAAACAATGTTTCCTTGATCCGATCCGTTGTCGGCCGGGTATCCATGCCGTCAATGGTTTTTAACGGCAATCTTCTTGCTTTTCCTGCAATAACTCTCATATTTTCCTCTTTTCTCCCCCAATATGCCGCAGTCATTTTCCAGCCTTATGGCTGATGGATTTTGCACATAACACTTCATCCAGGTGAACTGTTACCAAAAAACTGCTATTTCTATTTTATTCTACTTCCTTCATTTGTCAACCCTTCATTTTAAAAAAAAGGATACCAACGGAACATCTTTTAATGATGTTTCCGCGGTATCCTTTTTAGACAACCGGCTCTTAATCCGGCTTTTATCGCGCGATCCTTTTCAGGTCATACCTGATCAGTTAGGCATTTTGCCGGACATCTGTTCTTCCTGGCGGCGGATCATCCGGCGTACCATTTCGCCTCCTACGGAGCCGTTCTGGTAAGATGTCAGATTTCCGTTGTAGCCGTTAGTCAACGGCACACCAAGCTCGCTGGCAACTTCAAACTTAAACTGGTCCAGTGCTGCCTTAGCCTCTGGGACTTCCGGTGTATTGGATGAACTGTTTTTCATGTCCATTTCCTCCTTCTCGGCCACTCTTTTACTGGCCATAGAGGTATCCCCGGAGGGGATTTCCTCCTTTTCGGCCATTCTCTTAAGGCCTTGCAGGTATCCCCGGAGGGATTCCTCTTTTGGTGTGTTTTCTGGTGACACTATTATTATGGCACTGAAAAACAAAAATACACTGGCAAAAAAATGTAACTATAATACAAGGCTGTCGCCGCCGGTCCTCATATAGCGGTCCAGCTTGTCTCTCAGGGCTTTGTGCTGGGGAAGCTTCAACTGCTCATCCTTTTCTATAAGAGCTTTGGCTGTCTGAGTTGCTTCTTTTAAAAGATCCATGTCATTAAATATATCGCCGATCTTAAATTCCATAATGCCGCTTTGCTTAAGTCCGAACAAGTCTCCCGGCCCGCGCAGCTTCAGGTCCTCTCCGGCAATGAAAAATCCGTCGTTGGACTTTACAAGGACTTCCAGACGCTCCTGGGCGCTTTTTTTATCTGAGGTATTTACAAAAATGCAGTAGGACTGGGCGTCGCCGCGGCCTACACGGCCCCTGAGCTGATGAAGCTGGGCCAGTCCGAAGCGCTGGGCGTCCTCGATCATCATGACTGTGGCATTGGGCACATTAACGCCAACCTCAACCACGGTTGTGGACACAAGAACCTGGATCTGGCCTGCGCCAAAGCGTTCCATGATCTCATTTTTTTCCTTAGGCTTCTGCTTGCCGTGAAGATATTCAATACATATATCCGAGGGCAGAGCTTCTTTGAGCCGGGCGGTGTAATCTACAACATTTTCCGCCTCCATCATTTCGCTTTCTTCCACCATGGGGCATATCACATAAACCTGGTGTCCCTGGCGGACCTGCTGCTCAATAAACCGATAGGCGGACTTCCGGTAGCTGGTGCCCACCACGCAGTTTTTTACAGGCAGGCGCCGGGCCGGAAGCTCGTCGATCACTGAAATATCCAGATCGCCGTATAATATAATGGCCAATGTTCTGGGGATCGGCGTTGCGCTCATAACAAGTACATGGGGCGTCTCCCCTTTTCCTGAAAGGAACTCCCGCTGACGCACGCCAAAACGGTGCTGCTCGTCAGTAACAACAAGGGCCAGCCGGTCATACACTGCCTTTTCCTGGATAAGGGCGTGGGTTCCTACAATAATATCCGTTTCATGGGCGGCGATCTTTTCATAGGCCGTCCGCTTTTCCCTGGCCGTCATGCTCCCGGTCAGCAAGGTGACCCGAACATGAAATGGCTCAAACAGCTGGACAAACGATTCATAATGCTGGCGGGCCAGCACTTCCGTCGGGGCCATGATACATCCCTGAAATCCGTTTTGCGCCGCCTGCAAAAGGGCAAGGGCGGCGATAACCGTCTTTCCTGAGCCTACATCGCCCTGGATCAGCCGGTTCATAACATTTTCCGAAGCCATATCCGCCTGGATCTCCTTCCATGTACGCATCTGGGCTCCGGTCAGCTGGTAAGGCAGCCCGGCAATAAGATCGTCACAAAAAGATGCGGGGGCCATGGGATAATGGTTCTTTACCTGCCGGGTCTGTTCCTTCATACTTTGGATGGCCAGGGCAAATACAAAAAACTCATCAAAAACAAGGCGCCGCCGGGCAGTAAGCATCTGTTCCCAATCCTTTGGGAAATGAATCTGGCGCAGAGCAAAATTATATTCTGCCAGCTTATATTTGCGCCGTACCGGATCCGGCAAAAACTCCCGGGAAAGATCCACCCCATCCAGGGCCTGGCCGATAAGGCGGATCAGCAGCTTGTTGCTCACCCCTTCAGTTAAAGGGTAGACCGGCTGCATGGAATTAAGCTTTTCCTTATATTCCTCCGGGGTAAAAATCTCCGGCTGCTCTACGGTCAAGCTGCCCCGTTTATTTACGGGAGTGCCCCGGAAAATATAGGTCTCCCCGGACTTTATGGAATTTTTCAGATAGGGCATATTATACCAGGTCATATAAAGCATACGCCCCGGTCCCCGGGTCTTTAAGGTCACTGCAGGCACACGGGTCTTATGGTTCACCGACGGCGGCGTCATTACTGTGCATATAATAGCAGCGGCCTTTCCCTCCTGTATTTCTTCGGGAAAGACCGGCGCTTCATAAACATCATAATTTTTCGGATAATACTCCAACAGATTTTCAATGGTAAAAATGCCCAGGCGGGCGAGAAGCTTCTGGGTCTTCTCGCCAACGCCTTTAAGGGCTGTGATCTCACTGTATAAATCCATACGTCTTTATTATTCTACGGAAACGATATAGTAGTAGATGGGCTGTCCGCCGCTTTGCAGCTCTATATCGCAATCCGGATACTTTTCTTCCACAGCATCTGCCAGAGTCTGAGCATCTTCCTCACTTACATCGGCTCCGTAATAAATGCTGATCAGCTCTGCATCATCATCCATCAGGGCATCAATCAGGGATTTTGTCGTTTCGGCAATATCTTCGCCAACAGACAAAATGCCGCTGTCGCCAATACCCATAATATTACCCTCTTTAATAGTCTTGTCATCGATCATGGTATCCCGCACTGCATAAGTCACCTGACCGGACTTAACATTGCTCATTTCTTCAGTCATGCGCTTCGCATTTTCCTGGGACGGCTGTCCGGGCACAAAGTTGATCAGGGCGGTAATTCCCTGAGGCACCGTCTTGGATGGGATAACGATGATCTCCTTGTCCTCAGTCAGAGACTGAGCCTGCTGAGCGGCCAGGATGATATTTTTATTGTTCGGGAAAATATAGATCGTATCTGCATTCACATGTTCAATGGCATTTAACATATCTTCAGTGCTTGGATTCATGGTCTGGCCGCCTTCAATAATATAATCCACGCCCAGGCCTTTAAAGATCTCGTTCATACCTTCGCCCACGGAAACACTGATAAAGCCGTTTTCCTTGCGGGGCTGGGCCTTTCTGGCCTTTTCCTGTTCTTCCTCCAGCTGCATTGCGGCAACCTTCTGAGCATCCTTGATCACCTTCTCATGGTGTTCCTCCCGCATATTATCGATCTTCATACTGGTCAGCGAACCATAGCTTAAGCCCTTCTGGATGGCCAGACCGGGATCATTGGTATGTACATGGACCTTAACAATATCATCCAGCCATACACATACGATAGAATCACCAATCGATGCCAGGTATTCTTTAAACTCGTGTTCTGTGTCTTCATTAAATGCCTTTTCCAGCATAACAATAAATTCAGTACAGTAACCAAACTTAATGTCTGCGGTATCAATATTTTCAGAGGACGCTCCGGAGCCTGAAACAGATGCAGGCCCTGCGCCGGCTGTAATGGTCACATCCGTGTCGCTTTCCTTGCCAATGAGACAATCATAGCACCCCTTTAACACTTCCATAAGGCCCTGGCCGCCGGAATCCACTACACCGGCCTGCTTTAACACAGGCAGAAGCTCCGGTGTCTGGGACAATACATAATCGCCGTACTCTAAAACCTCTTTCAGGCCTTCTTCCAGGTCGTCACAATCAATGGCAACTTCCTCGATCTTTTCAGCCATCCCTCTGGCTACGGTAAGGATCGTTCCTTCCTTAGGCTTCATAACTGCCTTATAGGCTGTCTCTGTCGCCCGCGCAAAGGCATCTGCCATTACTGACATATTGATCTCGCTGTATTCTTTAATTTCCTTGGTAAATCCTCTGAACAGCTGGGATAAAATAACGCCGGAGTTACCTCTGGCACCTCTTAAAGCTCCCATGGAAATGGCTTTTGCCAGATTATCCATCGTCGGCTCTGCAATCTGGCTCACCTCTTTTGCCGCTGCCATAATGGTTAAAGACATATTCGTTCCTGTATCGCCGTCCGGTACCGGGAAAACGTTCAGTTCATTGATCCACTCCTTTTTCCCTTCAATTCTGCGCGCTCCGGAAAGAAACATCTTCTGAAGCATCCCGGCATCGATAGTTTTTATAGCCACTGCTTTCTTCCTCCTTAAAATTCCTTATTAATCGATCACACGGACGCCCTCAACAAATACGTTGACGGTTCCCACCTGGATTCCGGTGAACTCCTCCACTTTATAGCGGACATTGCTCATCAGGTTATCTGCCACAGCGGCAATACTTACACCGTATGCGACTATAATATGAAAATTTATATGAAGAACATTGTCTTCAATGGTCACATCCACGCCCTTTGCCAGGCTGTCCCTCTTTAACAGCTTGGTCAGACCGTCTTTCATACTGACCATCGCCATCCCCACGATGCCAAAGCACTCAATGGCCGCCAGGCCGGCGTATTTGGCAATAACATCCAGATCAACGTTGATTTGACCCATATCCGTAACTACTCGACCCTTCATAGATATACCTCCAATTCATAAATCTATATGTCCGGCACACATTCACCGTACCAAACGATAATATTTTATATACAGGCGCTAAAAATACCGGCGCCTATGATGCCGAAAATAGCCTTTTCCTTTGTCATTTGTCTCCGGCATCATTCTATTATGTATTATAACCGCTTTTTATAAAAAAGAAAATGATAATTTATAATAAATTTTGTCCTTTTTTACTTGCATTTATAATTTCTTTCTGTTAAAATAGGCTTGTTGTAAACCTGCACAGGTTAATATCACTCAAGGAGGTGCTTTCAATGGCTAGATGTGCAATTTGTGATAAAGGAGCTCACTTTGGTATCCAGGTATCTCACTCACATAGAAGAAACAACAAAATGTGGAAATCCAACATTAAAAAAGTGAAAGTAAATGTAAACGGAGCTGCAAAGAAGATGTACGTTTGTACTTCCTGCTTAAGATCCGGTTTAGTTGAAAGAGCTTAATAGAGAAACGCCCTGCTGACGGTAACTGGCCACCAAACCTTCAGCCGGGCGTTTTTCTTTGCTTACTGCCAGATGCAGCAGGGCATATCCGCTCAAAAAAGCCGGAAAGACATGACAGGCATGTCCATCCGGCTTTTTTCAATTTCTTCTGTTTTTTAAGTTCTCTCTGGCCGTTAATCTGCATAATATGTAAATTCATCGTTAGCGAAATTAATACGCACGCCGTTTAATAAAATATAGTTCTTTCCGGCTTCCAAAGGCTCCCCATTAAGGAAGGTGGAATTTGTGGAATAATTATCGCAAATATAGTAAGCACCATCGATTTTATGTATAATGGCATGCATACGGCTTACTGCAGGGTTATCTGTCAGCAGGTAGTCTGCCATTCCCGGGATCTTTCCGATCTTAAACTCATCCTTGTTAATAACGATCTTTTCCCCATTCTTCTTGCGGATCATATACGGGAAGGACTGGGGCGCATCATAAGTTTCTTTTTCCGGCGCAGGCACGCTTACATCATCCAGACGGATCTCCGGAACTTCATCTGCAGCCTTTTTCGGTTCATCCTCAGGCGCCATAAAGGAAATTTCTTCTTCCTGTTTCCGGACAGGTCTTTCGGCTGCCAGGGATTCCAGAGGGATCATATCCGGCTCCGGAGTTTTAGGAAATACGTCTGCGGAAGCCACGGGTCCCTCCTCCTGCTCCAGACGATCCAGATAATCAATAAAATCTGCCGGATTAAGTTTTTTATTCTGGTTCAGGTAGTTAATGATCTTACCAATGTATTCCAGATTTTCTGAACTGTCATACTGCATATTAACGATCAGCTCGCGGATATAGCTGCGCAGCGGCTTGATCTGAAGGCCCGGATTTACTGCAGGCACACAGATAAATCGCAGGCTTCCGGTTTCCTCGGAAACATACACAAGATCTGAATCCAGCAAAATAAATTTAGGACTGATATTTTTCTCCATACCATATAAAAGCGCATCTGCAACAGCTGCAAACAAAGCGATTGCTTCCCGCTTTGTCATAACCTTGTTTAACTGGCTGCGCAAAGGCACACGGCCGGTAATATCATAATACACATGGTGCTTATCATATTCCGCATAGATCAGCGGACTGTTCCACTCGCTGAGGGCCTGCGCCGCTTCTTCATCCATCATAGCCGTAGAAGGCAGTCTCAGCGTCAGCGTTTTCTCAAACGGCACATTATCCATTTCAAATTTATCAATGTTCATTTTTCATCCTCCTGGTTATAAAAATCCGTTTTTCGGTCCTGACTCCCGGCAGACCTGAAAAACAGTTACATTTAACAATTATGACGGCTCATGAGCAATTAAACATGTTATATCCCAGTACAAGAAAGAATATGAGCACGCATAAACTCAACAAGCTGAACTTCATCAGCAGCATGACGGTCATGCCGATGGCTATCCAAAATAACACAAAACCGATCAGTCGTTTCATGACATCCCCCAAAGCGTATATGTCTTACCTCTATTCTATGCACAAAAAGGGGATCGTGTGCATGGACCTTTAAATTTCTTCACCGTCAATAATATCGTCTACTGCCTTTTTTACTTCCGGATCCATGTCCGCCTTGCCCTTGTCTGATGTGAATTTATTGACCACATCAGGGATCAGGTCAATAATCTTGGATACAGCATCCTGTGGCTGGTTCACCGGGATCATCTTCGTCACGCCATTGGAAATGACCAGCACTGCCGATGGCTTTAACTTGCCGCCCATACCGCCGCCGGCGCTGTTTTTATCTGTCTTTTCCCAGGCGCCTGCGGCAACGCCAAAGGATACATCCACCAGCGGAACAATGATGGTGTCATTGACATGAACAACATCTCCCACAACCGTCTTAGCGGATATAAAACTGTCCATGCCTTTAAACAAAGACTCTACTGTAGTCGTAAACTTAGTTTCTTTTTCTGCCATTTTATCTGATACCTCCTGATCTGATTTTATACTCAGTCCATAAATTTCAGGCAACAGTTCAGCCAGCTGAACTGTAATAACGATTCGTTTTATAAATGCTTAAAGGATCGGACGATCCTGCGTATATCCTTATCCAGAATGATCCTTAAAGCCGCTGCCACAAACACGGACAGCCGGATCCTCTCATAAATATACAGCTCCCCTTTCAGCTTCTTTGCTTCAAAATCCGGATGCAGGGCCACATGGTCTTCGTAAACCGGATACAAAAGGCTTAAGGCGCCAAGGGCATAGCCGGTAGCTGCAGGATCTTCAAAGCCAAAATACAGCTTTCCTTCCAGCCTCAGCGGCTTTAAGTGCCTTAATATACGAAACAGCTCCCGTTTCAGCTTCAAAAAGGCCGGACGGTTTTTCGGATCAAACAAGATCGCCATAACTCCATCCTTTTTATCCTTAATGTTTTGGAGTTTTTTCAGGAAACGCTCTTTTTTCTCTGCAAGCGCCTTGAGCTTTTTCTTGATCCGCTCCTTTATATCCACCAGAGCCTTAAGCTTTTTCTTTATTTTTTCTATCCACCGGGACAGCCTGCCTTTTCCTTCGCCAGGGCCGTCCGCCTTTTGGGGCAGGGCGGCCTCCGGCGTATGGTCCTGTTCTTGTGTCCGGGACGAAATGTTATCCGGCCCGGAGACCTGCTCACCTTGCGGACGGACGGCCGTTTTCGGCTCCTGAGTCTGTCCGCTCTCCGGCCCGGAAGCCGGCTGAGCCGACGATTCCGGCTCTGGCGCCGGCTTTTGGGGCAGGGCCGGGGGCTTAGGGACGGCCGGCTTTGGCTCATCTATTTGCCCGGCTTCCTTCCGGGGGCCAGACTTTTCCTTGGGCTTCTTTTTATCCTTAGTATGTTCAGAAGCACTGTTTTCATTCCGAAAATTATCATAAATCCGCTTGCCCAGGATCCGGACAATAATGCGGACAGAGGCCTTCTCACCGTCGGGATAAAAAATCTTTACGCTCACTGCATGGAGCAGCCAGCTGATCTTTGCACTGCCCTGAGGACTCCCATAATAAGATCCCCGGACACGGCAGCGCACCGGGACAAAAAGAACCAAGCACACGCCAAGAAGCACAAGACCGATAATAACAGCGATCAGTATACCGATGATTTTTAAGATCAGTAAGAGAATATGTAACATTCCCGAGCTCCCTTCCATGTGTTCTTTTTGCCTTTAAGACCCGGGGCGGGCCGGCCTCTCCCGCTCCATAAATTTGCGGATATTAATATCGCCCAAAGTTTCATAGGCATCCCGGGCCATCCGGCCAAAAAGCTCAAAGGCTTTGTGTTTTCCGGAGGCAATGCCTAAAATATCATAATCCGCTGATTTATACCAGGACTGTTTCAGATAAACGGCCTTAATAATTTCCGGCATATCCTTTTCCTTGGGAAGGATAATATAGTAATAATCTCCCGGATATTTTTTAAACTTAAACCGGTATCGGATCACTGCCGGAGTTTCTTTGATCGTCTCATCCATATACATGGGACGGTGCCATCGGATCATAAGATCCCACTTCCTTTACTATACAACCTTGGCCTGGATAAAATCATTCAGCAGCCCATCTACAGCGGCCCGCTCATACTGCTCCGTACATAATGCAAGGCTCTGGCAGATATAGGCCTCCACCTTTTCCAGGCTGTCAAAAGGTACCGGTATATTATCCAGCGCCATGGAGATCAGGCTGCGCTTCATTATCTGACTGGCATTTTTAAAGGACTGTCCGTAAATCTCCTCCAGCTTCCGTATACGGCCGCTCACCTGCTCCCGGTCTACCGGATAGTACGGCCGGATCTGGGAAATATCTGCTCTGGAATTGGTCATAAACAGGCGCTGGGCTGTGGAAAGCGTCTTATAAATGCCGCCCAGCATCATCCCTTCAATGGCCTGCTGGTTGTTTGTCCAAATAGTATCCAAAGCGTCCTCAAGAAGCATATGCTCTCCCAGGTATTTCTGCTGATCCTCCACGGTCTTTGCAAGGCCGCCTAAAATATCCGCATCAATATCCAGGAAATCACCGCTGTCCACAGCCCGCATATAGGATCGTAAAATATTGCGCAGTTCTTTGCATTCCTTTGATTCTGTGACTGCATAAGGCTGTGTGATCAGCAGAATGTATAAGTTGTTGATCATCTCCAGAAGATCCACGTTGTTGCTCAGGTCCCGGGCAACCATGGACGCTGCCAGAGAAATCTTTGACAGACGCTCCCGGCACTCATCTTTATCCATATCATTAAAGGAAATATCCTCAAACTCTTTTGCCAGGGCAAACAGATCTTCCTTCCGGCTGTCCAGGCGCTGGGTCAATGGCAGAGCTGCGCACTTTTCCATACGGGCAAAAAAGCTGTCCGCCATATCATTTCTGGCGCCGGTATAGCAAAGGCAGCCATTTTCCAAAAGTTCAAAAAACTTTGTTGTGGTCAGCCGCACCGGAAGCTCTCCAAGGATGGCCTGGATACGCTCGTTGACCGTTTCTGCATCCTGCTTTTCCGTAATATACCCCATAAGCCGCCGGGCAAGAGCGGCATCGTCGGTTAAGGGGAGACTGTCTTCAAACCGGTAATTCAGGCGGTTAAAAATATGCTCGTACAGCTGGAAATAATGGAGATATTCCTCCAATGCGTCCAGATTTTCAAGCACCTTGCCCCGCATATCATCCAGACGAATCAGATCCTGGGCCAAAGTGTCGGTCTGTCCGTTCCCGATCTTCCGGGTCACTGAAGCGACCACCTGGAGAATATCTGCCACGCCGCCTTCTTCCTTGGCCAGCACATCATACTTTTCTGTAAAATCCAGTGCAAACCTTCCCAGGGTAAGCCGCTCATAGGAAGCCAGCAGAAGCTGGCTGTATGCACTTAAGTTTTCTTCTGGATTATTGCCGTTTTTTAAATCTTTAATCAATCGGTTGATGTTCATATACTGTTACGACCTTTCATTTTACTTGTTACCTGCCATGTGCATCACTTCACATGGGTATGGGTAAAGAGATGATCCTGGCAGTATTCGTAATTTCCATTGCACTTGGAACAAAAACGAAATTCCAGGCTGTCATCATCCAGTTCCGTGCGTCCGCATACGGCGCAGCGGTGCTTTGCCCCGCCGGGGTAAGTGACCCGGTTTCTCTGAGATGAACCGGAACGGGCCCCGCCGAAGGAGCTGCCCCGGGTTGCTTTTTTGTAAACATATTTGCGGTGCATCTGCCTGGCAGTGTAGCCCTTTTTCCGCATAAGTGAAATAAAATAGCATAAAAAGTTCAGAAGGGCCACAAGAATCGATACACGGGTACTCCATCCGCCCTGGATAAAGGATACGGCCAAAAGGACGATGTCCAAAAGAGCCAGCCACTTCATGCGCACAGGGATGATAAACATGACAAGCACCTGCATGTCCGGAATAATGGTTGCAAAAGCCAGGAACAGAGACAGGTTGATATAATAGGTATCCATGTAAAAAAAGATTCCTGAAAGTCCTGTGACCAGATACACAATGATTGCCGCCAGCACAGTGCTTAAAACACCGGTCAGATAATACAGGTTAAATCTGAAAGCTCCCCAAACCTGCTCCAGGGTATTGCCCAGGAGATAATAAAAATACAGCGAAAAAATTACAAATACGGGATTATTGCTGGGGGAATTTAATAGAAAAGTAAAGATCCTCCAGATCTCTCCGTGGAGAATCCGCTCTGCATCCAGACAGAAGTAAGCATAATAGACCTCCGGCATGATCCAGCTCAGGAAGAAACCGATAGCGTATAAGACAATAATATACCGCATCAGGTTTTTTATGGCATATTTGCCGAACTTTCTTTCCAGCTTGTCTAACATAAATGTCTGATTCCTCTCTTTCGATGATTGTGGCAGTTCAGCCAGGAACATCCTCTCTGAACTGCTGACGCATAGATATTTCTAATTATAGATGAGCCCCATAACCTTGTCAACCTTGCAGCCGATTTTATTCCTGCATACATTGGAGATACTGCTGCTGTTCACAGGGTAGGTCAACAATAAGCAAAACGATTCAGCCCGGCCTGCACATTTACTGAACAGGCCGCAGCTGCACTTATGGCACATGGTTTACTGCCGGGTCACAATCCTTTTGCGCTTTACATTGACCGTCTTCCCGGTGTCCAGGGGGATGGGCATGAGTTCTGGATTTAACTTTGCAAATGCCTCAAAATCCATGGCAAATGCTGACAGGATACTGTTTAAGCTGTCGCCTTCCTTTACTGTATAGGGCATGATCACATCCCACCCCAGTCCGGCGCCGGTCTGCCACTGATTTTGAGTGCCGCTTTCCTCCCGGGACGGCACAGAGCCCTGAATGTTCCCGGACATGACCATAGGAATACAAAGGGTATCCCCTATGGCCAGATTATATACCTTTGTCCCGGGATTTGCGTCTATGATCTGATCCACAGAAACACCGTAGATCCGGCTCAGCCGGTACAGCGTATCGCCTTTTTTGATCACATGGGCAATGCCGTCACATTTTGACTCATAATAATTCATAAATACGCCTCTTTTGGCCCGTCGCTTTAATATGATTATATTCAAAGGAGACGGTTTTGGGAACAGTTAGTTACACTGTTTATGGTATTTTCATAAATTATCCATTGTTTTTTTAGAACCTTTAGCGTATAATAAACTCGGCTAAATGTTAAGATTTATTTAATAGTTAGGAGGTTATTGCGGGGTAATCGTTTGGACATTTGTCCGGGCTGTTACCCGCGATTTGCATGATGACTCAAAAGATTAGTTTAGGCATTGACATTGGTTCCACCACTGTCAAAGTAGCCTTTTTAGACGAAGAAAAAAACGTCCTTTTCTCGGATTATGAGCGCCATTTTGCCAACATCCGCGAAACCCTTCTCGCCCTCATACAAAAAGCATTTGACAAGCTTGGCCCCATGGAGATCTATCCCATGATCACCGGATCAGGGGGTATGTCTTTATCAAAAAGTGTTAATATACCTTTTGTACAGGAAGTGATCTCCGTATCAACAGCACTTCAGCTTTTTGCGCCTCAGACTGATGTGGCCATTGAGCTGGGCGGTGAGGACGCAAAGATCATTTATTTTTATGACGGAAATATTGAACAGCGTATGAACGGTATCTGCGCCGGCGGAACCGGCTCATTTATCGACCAGATGGCATCCCTTTTACAGACCGATGCTGCCGGACTGAATGAGTATGCCAAAAATTATAAGGCGGTTTATCCGATTGCTGCCCGGTGCGGCGTATTTGCAAAGTCGGATATCCAGCCCCTGATCAACGACGGCGCTACAAAGGAAGACTTATCTGTATCCATTTTCCAGGCTGTTGTAAATCAGACCATCAGCGGCCTGGCCTGCGGTAAGCCGATCCGCGGCAATGTGGCCTTTCTTGGCGGCCCGCTCCACTTTTTATCTGAGCTGCGCCAGTGCTTTATCCGGACGCTGAAGCTTTCCGGGCCTCAGATCATTGCCCCGGAAAATTCCCATTTGTTTGCTGCCATTGGAGCGGCCCTTAATTATAAGGAAGATTCTCACATAAGCGTGGAGGAACTGATCCGGCTTTTATCTTCCGATATTAAGATCGCGGCAGAAACCCCCCGGATGCAGCCATTATTTAAAAACCAGGAGGAATATGACGCCTTTGTAGAAAAGCATAATGCCCATACGGTAAAGAAGGGAAGTCTTGCTGATTATGAAGGCGACTGCTTCTTAGGTATTGACGCCGGTTCCACCACGACCAAGGTGGCTGTCATCGGCGAGGACGGTACGCTCCTTTATTCATTTTACAGCAGCAACAACGGAAATCCCTTAAAGACCACCATCCGGGCCATTACAGAAATCACCCAATTACTTCCGGACAGCGCCCGCATTGTCAACTCCTGCTCTACCGGATACGGAGAGGCGCTGATCAAGGCTGCCCTTATGCTGGATGAAGGAGAGGTTGAAACCGTAGCCCACTACTATGCCGCTGCATTTTTCGAGCCGGATGTGGACTGTATCCTGGATATTGGCGGCCAGGATATGAAGTGTATTAAGATCAAAAATAATACGGTAGATAACGTGCTTTTAAATGAAGCCTGTTCTTCCGGCTGCGGTTCCTTTATTGAAACCTTTGCCAAGTCTTTAAATTACAGCGTCCAGGACTTTGCCAAGGCCGCCTTATTTGCTGAAAATCCTGTAGACCTGGGTTCCCGGTGTACAGTATTTATGAACTCCAACGTAAAGCAGGCCCAGAAGGAAGGCGCCGAGGTCGGCGATATTTCCGCAGGTCTTGCCTACTCTGTGATTAAAAACGCCCTGTTAAAGGTTATTAAGCTGACAGATCCCAAGGATCTGGGCCAAAAAGTTGTTGTCCAGGGCGGAACCTTTTATAATGACGCTGTTTTGCGCAGCTTTGAAAGGATTTCCCAGTGTGAAGCTGTCCGCCCGGATATTGCCGGTATTATGGGCGCCTTCGGAGCAGCCCTTATCGCCAGGGAGCGTTATGACGGCAGCGAATCGACTATGCTGCCCCTGGAAAAGATCATTGACCTGAAATATACAACATCCATGGCACGGTGCAAAGGCTGTACCAATAACTGCCACCTGACCATTAACCGTTTTTCCGGCGGACGCCAGTTTATTACAGGAAACCGGTGCGAGGTCGGCCTGGGCCGTGAAAAGAAAAAGAGCGATGTGCCCAACCTTTTTGCCTATAAGCTGAAACGTCTGTTTTCCTATGAGCCTTTGGAGGCAGATAAAGCGTACCGCGGCACTGTAGGTATTCCAAGAGTTTTAAATATGTATGAAAACTATCCTTTCTGGTTTACCTTTTTTAACGAGCTGGGCTACCGGGTGATCCTGTCCCCGCCATCTTCGGCCAAGATCTACTCACTGGGCATTGAGTCCATTCCAAGCGAGTCTGTATGCTATCCGGCCAAGCTGGTCCACGGCCATATTATGTGGCTGTTAAAACAGGGGATCAATTTTATCTTCTACCCCAGCATTCCTTACGAGCGCAATGAGGTGGAAGGCTCCAATAACCACTACAACTGCCCTATTGTAACTTCCTATTCGGAAAATATTAAAAATAATGTGGAAGAACTGCGGGATGAAAATATCCGTTTCATGAATCCGTTTTTGGCTTTGGACAACCTGGAAAAACTGAAGGATCGTCTGGTTGCTGAAATCGGAAAAACCTTTAATATTCCTGACAGCGAGATCAATCTGGCTGCCCAGAAGGCATGGGATGAGCTGGAAAGCGTCCGCCAGGATATGCGGGATAAAGGCGAGGAAACTCTGGCATACCTGCAGGAGCATCACATGAAAGGTATTGTCCTGGCCGGCCGTCCTTATCACACAGACGGCGAAATCAACCACGGTATTCCTGAGCTGATCACTTCCTACGGCATTGCTGTACTCACCGAGGACAGTGTGTCTCATTTAGGCCAGCCGGAGCGGCCCCTGATCGTTTCCGACCAGTGGATGTACCACTCCCGCCTTTATGCAGCGGCTCAGTTTGTAAAAACCCAGCAGAACCTGGAGCTGGTCCAGTTAAACTCCTTTGGCTGCGGCCTGGACGCTGTCACCACAGATCAGGTAAAGGATATTTTAAATGGCTCCGGCCGTTTGTATACATGCCTTAAGATCGATGAAGTCAGCAACCTGGGCGCTGCCCGTATCCGTATCCGCTCTTTAATTGCGGCGATCCGTATGCGTGAGCAGAAGAACATTCACGGCGATCTGCATAGTGCGGCCCATGACCGTATTGTTTATACAAAGGAAATGTCCAGGGACTATACTATCCTTGTGCCAAACATGTCGCCTATCCACTTTGAACTGCTGGCTCCGGCCTTAAACGCTCACGGATTACATATTGAGCTGCTCCCCGACTGTGACCGGGAGGCTATTGATATTGGATTAAAATATGTCAATAATGACGCCTGCTATCCATCCATTTGTGTTGTGGGACAGATCATGAAGGCCCTTTTGTCCGGAAAGTACGACCTGAACAAGGTGGCTGTGGCCATGTCCCAGACCGGCGGCGGCTGCCGTGCTACAAACTATGTCGGCTTTATCCGCCGTGCCCTGCAAAACGCAGATATGCATCAGATCCCTGTAGTGGCATTAAGCGCCCAGGGCATTGAAAAGAATCCGGGCTTTAAGTACACACTGCCAATGCTTAAGGCAGCCATTGAGGCTATTGTGTACGGAGATATTTTTATGCGTGTCCTTTACCGGATGCGTCCTTATGAAAAGGTAAAAGGCAGCGCCAATGCCCTTCATGAAAAGTGGGCAAAACGCTGTATTGATTCTCTGACAGGAAAAGCAAAGAGCAACTTTAAGAAAAATGTTCAGGGGATCATCCGCGATTTTGATGCGCTGCCCATTGATGAAAACCTGAAGAAACCAAGAGTGGGCATTGTAGGTGAGATCCTTGTAAAGTTCTCCCCGTCAGCCAACAATTATCTGGTGGACCTGCTGGAAGCAGAAGGGGCCGAGGCTGTTATGCCGGATTTACTGGATTTCTTCCTGTACAGCTTTTACAATGCCAACTTTAAACGGGATTTCCTTGGAAAGTCCAAAAAAGCGGCCATGCTGTGCAACCTGGGGATCAAATTCCTGGAAGCGATCCGAAAAACAGCCCGTATGGAGTTAAGAGCCAGCAAGCACTTCTGTGAGCAGGCCGTGATTCAGGATCTGGCTAAATATGCTGAACCTATTGTATCTCTTGGCAACCAGACCGGTGAGGGGTGGTTCCTTACCGGCGAGATGATCGAGCTGATCCATCAGGGCGCGCCCAACATTGTATGTACCCAGCCTTTCGGCTGCCTGCCTAACCATATTGTAGGCAAGGGCGTTATTAAAGAGCTGCGCCGCCAGTATCCAAAAGCAAATATCGTAGCCATTGACTACGATCCAGGCGCCAGCGAGGTCAACCAGGTCAACCGTATTAAGCTTATGCTTGCTACAGCCAATAAAAATCTTAAGCAATAATTTTCGGGCCGGCCAGGCCACGCCTGGCGCCCATAAAAAGGCCCGGGGAGCGGATATGATCCATACCCCGGGGCAAAGAAAAGGCCGTGTTTTTCATGTACGTATGAAAAACACGGCCTTTTGGCTGCTGTCAAAAATTATGGTTATATCTATCCGTTTAGAGTGGTCTTTAACTTTCCTTTCCGGGGATAATATCAATAACGCCCAGCTCCACAGGATTAAAAATACGCGGAACGGAAACATAGTAGGCCAGACCCCGGCTGTTAATATGCACCTGATGGCCAAAATCATAGCGGCCTCCGGCATACTTTGGGAAAAATCCCTGAGACGGAGCATAAATCCCGTTAATAAGCCCGGGAATGCGCCACTGGCCCCCATGGGCATGACCGGAAAGCACCAGGTCAAAGCCGCTGTCAATATAGCTTTGAATGCGCTCCGGCCTGTGGGTAAGTAAAACAGAAAAAAGCTCCGGATGTCTGTCAGACATCTCCTGAGCCCGGTTTAACTGATCCATCCAGGATTCCTGCGGATTCATCGGATCATCCACGCCGCAGATGCATACTTTCATCCCGTCCAGGTCAAGAATCTGCCCCTCCCCTTCCAGTACATGGATACCAAAAGAGCGGACATAGGCCTTGGCTTTGTCAGGATTTTTATAAATAAATTCATGATTTCCGGTCACATAATAGCAGGGGTACTTTTTCCCCAGGGCCTTAAACAGATCCCCGGCAGCCTCTTTATGAAACCGCTTTCCCAGCATGTCCCCGGTCATACAGATCAGATCCGGAGAAACAGCGTCGATCATGCGGATCAGGGATCTTTGATGCTTCCCGTAAATACAGCAGTGAAGATCGGAAAGGTGGACACACCGGAAGGCATGTCCTGCTTTTTCTGATCTTACCTTATAATTTTTAAGGACCGGGAGCTTCCATGGCTTATTATTTTGAGATATTTTCAGATTCATCTTTTTAACAACGGTCATGCAGCGCCTCCATCCTTTTAACCTTAATTGTGATCCCGCATCTTACTTGCGGCACTAAGACGGGACATTGCCCGGGCCAGGGACATTTTGCTTAAATGGTACTCCTGGATGCTCATTTTCTGGCGCAGCTGTTCACGCGCCCGCTCCTGCGCTTCCCGGGCACGGACAATATCAATATCCTCCGGCCGCTCCGCAGTCAGGACCATGACCCGCACACGGTTATTGATCACCTCAGCAAAGCCTGAGCTGACCACACATGCCCGGCTTTCGCCGTCCTTTGTCACAAACTCTACAGTTCCCGGCACAACGGCAATGATCATATTTTCATGATGGGCAAGAATCTGCACACCTCCGTCCGGTGCAGGAAGAACGACTGAAGCGGCCCGGCCGCTGAAAAACTGCTTATCACTGGCAAGGATTTCCAATGAAAATGTATTCATACACCGTACCTCCTGACTTTATTATGCCTGTTCTTCCATGGTCTTAGCCTTGGCAATAACATCCTCAATAGTTCCCACATTGAAAAATGCTGCTTCCGGATATTCATCCATCTCGCCGTCAATGATCATTTTAAATCCGCGGATTGTTTCCTTCAGCGGCACATATTTTCCGGGCACACCGGTAAAGTTTTCAGCCACATGGAAGGGCTGGGATAAAAATCTCTGTACCTTTCTTGCACGGAACACTGTCTTTTTATCTTCCTCAGACAGCTCCTCCATACCAAGGATAGCGATAATGTCCTGAAGCTCTTTATATTTCTGAAGGATCTCCTGAACCCTGCGTGCAGTATTATAATGGTCTTCACCCACAACATCTGCCTCAAGGATACGGGATGTGGATTCCAGAGGATCTACTGCCGGATAAATACCCTGCTCTACGATTTTTCTGGAAAGTACCGTTGTAGCATCCAGATGGGCAAAGGTTGTGGCAGGCGCCGGGTCTGTCAGGTCATCGGCAGGCACATAAACGGCCTGGACACTTGTAACTGAACCGGACTTTGTAGAAGCAATACGCTCCTGAAGCTCACCCATTTCATTGGCCAGTGTGGGCTGGTAGCCAACAGCGGAAGGCATACGCCCAAGAAGAGCGGAAACCTCAGAACCGGCCTGGACGAAACGGAAAATATTATCAATAAACAGAAGCACATCCTGATGCTCACGGTCACGGAAATACTCGGCCATCGTCAGACCTGTCTCCGCAACACGCATACGGGCTCCGGGAGGCTCGTTCATCTGTCCGAACACTAAAGCGGTCTTATTTAAAACGCCGGACTCACGCATCTCTGTCCAAAGGTCATTACCTTCACGGGAACGCTCGCCCACACCGGTAAAAATAGAATATCCGCCGTGCTCTGTGGCAACGTTCTGGATCAGCTCCTGGATCAGCACGGTCTTTCCTACACCGGCGCCGCCAAACAGGCCGACCTTACCGCCCTTGGCATAAGGCGCCAGAAGGTCGATGACCTTGATGCCGGTTTCCAGGATCTCCACCACCGGGCTCTGATCCTCAAAGGATGGAGGATCTCTGTGGATCACCCAATGCTCCTCATCAGTTAAAGCTTCACCGTGATCGATGGTATCTCCAAGGACATTAAAAAGACGTCCCAGTGTTTTTTCGCCTACAGGAACAGAAATCCCTCTGCCTGTGGCAGTGACTTCCATATCCCGGCACAAACCCTCGCTGGCGGACAGCATAATGCAGCGCACAATATTATTTCCCATATGCTGGGCAACTTCCATAACACAGCGTTTGCCATGATTGTCCACTTCAAGGGCATCTTTTATATAAGGCAGGTCATTGCTGTCAAAAGCCACATCAACAACGGGCCCCATGACCTGTACGATTTTACCTTTTGTCATCCTTTTCACTTCCTTTTTTGAGCTTTTGCTCCGCCAATAACTTCTGTGATCTCCTGGGTAATCGCCGCCTGTCTTGCGCGGTTAAACACAATTTCCAGATCTTTAAGCATATCCTTTGCATTATTGGTGGAAGATTCCATAGCCATCATACGGGCGTTATTTTCACTGGCATAAGATTCTACCAGTGTTCCGAAAAGAACGCCTGTAATGTAGTTAGGGATAATATAGCTGAGTACCTCTCTGGGAGACGGATTCATGACGATTTCCTCATGATACAGATCTGCCGGGATCTTTGACGTATCAAAAGCCGCCTTTTTCAAAGGCAGAAGCTGCTCTGTCTTTGCCTCCACAGTCACTGCATTTTCCAGCTCAGAATAAATAATATGGACCTCGTCCAGCAGTCCCTGCTCAAAGTCAGCTAAAATACGTTCTGCAATGACACGGGCCTGATGGAGGGTTGGCTTTTGTACAGTAAACAAAAAGTCCGGATCCGAGTCCACATCTACATCCTTCTTGGCAAAATACATTTTTCCAACCATTCCCAAAAGGAACAGCTTGTACTGCCCCGGAGCCGCCATCATTTCTTCAGCCAGCTTAAGAACATTATGGTTGTAAGCTCCGGCAAGGCCTTTATCACCGGTCACAACAATAATGCCGATCTTGCGCTGATCTCTGGGAATGTCCGGACGCAGATCAAACAGGGGATGCTTCACATCCGGCACATGGCGCAGGATACGGGTAATCTCACCGCGGATACGGTAAAAGTAGGGGGAAACCTCCGCCAGCTTCTTTTTGGCGTTTTTCATCTTGGACGATGAGATCATATACATGGCGCTGGTTATTTTCATGGTATCCTCAATACTGCGTATACGATCCTGAATTTCCTTTGTACTTGCCATAAGATCACCTGTTCTTTTCTTTATACTCGCTGGCCGCAGCCACGATCTTTTCTACAAGCTCGTCCGTTAAAACCCTGTCAGACTCAATTTCCTGGCCAATATGAGGATAAGTATTGTCAATATAGGCCAGCATATCCAGCTGAAATTCCTTCACTTTTCCAAGAGGCAGATCCACAAAAAGCTTATGAGTCGCTGCACATAAGGTGATCACCTGTTCATGAAGGGACAGAGGATGGCACAGAGGCTGCTTTAGCAGCTCCATCAAGGTGCTTCCGTAAGCCAGCTGGGCTTTTGTTGCAGCATCCAGATCTGAGCTGAACTGGGTAAATACCTGCATTTCCCGGTACTGGGCCAGGTCGATACGGATCGTACCGGAGGCTTTTTTCATAGCCTTTGTCTGAGCCGCGCCGCCCACACGGGATACGGAAAGACCTACATTTACTGCAGGACGCATACCTTCATTAAACAGATCGCTCTCTAAAAAGATCTGTCCATCGGTAATGGAGATCACGTTTGTAGGAATATAGGCAGAAACATCACCAGCCTGAGTCTCAATAATGGGCAGGGCTGTAATGGAACCGCCGCCGGCCTCGTCACTTAAGCGGCTGGAACGCTCCAGCAGTCTTGAGTGAAGATAGAATACGTCGCCGGGATAAGCCTCACGGCCCGGGGAACGCTCCAAAAGCAGGGACAGGGCACGGTAAGCAACCGCATGCTTGGACAGATCATCATAAACGATGAGCACATCCTTGCCCTTATACATGAAATACTCTGCCAAAGATGTGCCTGAATAAGGGGCAATATACTGCAGGGGCGCGCAGTCGCTGGCTGTGGCGCACACAACTGTGGTATAGCTCATGGCGTTATTCTTTTCCAAAGTATTTACCAGCTTGGCAATAGTGGACGCTTTCTGTCCGATCGCCACGTAAATACAGATCACATCCTTACCCTTCTGGTTAATGATGGTATCTGTAGCAATGGATGTTTTTCCGGTCTGACGGTCGCCGATGATCAGCTCACGCTGTCCCCGGCCAATAGGAAACATGGAGTCAATGGACAAAATACCGGTTTCCATAGGCACGCCTACAGATTTGCGGTCAATAATGCCCGGCGCTTCCTGCTCAATGGGACGGTAGTCATCCGCCTTGATCTCGCCTTTTCCGTCAATGGGGGCGCCAAGAGCGTCAATAATACGGCCTACATAGGCTTCACCAACAGGGATACCGGCTTTTTTCTTTGTCCGGGTCACTTTGGTGCCTTCCCGGATCCCTGTATCTTTTCCAAATAAAATACAGCCGATACTGTCCTGGCGTATATCCTGGACCATACCTTTCAGGCCGTTTTCAAAAATAACGATTTCTCCGTACATGGCATGGTCAATGCCGTAAATATTGGCAATGCCGTCACCGACAGAAATTACCCGGCCGGTCTCCTGCTCCTTGCAGATCTCATCGTAATTTTCGATTTCTTCTTTTAAAATTGATATGATTTCATCAGAATAAATGGTACTCACCTTTTCACCTCCGGATTAATCGCTGTTCCAGCTGATCAAAACGGCCACGGATACTGTAATCCATTTCACAGCCGCCGGCCTCAATAATAAATCCGCCGATAAGCGACGGATCTTTTACAATGTCAATGCGGGCATCATCCACAGTGAAACGGCTGCAAATATACTTGCGTATGCCTTCAAGCTGCTGGGGCTTTGGGGGCGTTACACAGCGAATGACCACATTGAGTACATTTTTCATCATATTTACATAGTCTTCATAGCATTCAAAAATCATGTCCAGAAGACCGCACTTTTCATGTTTGCATACGACTTTCATAAAGGTACGTATGCTTTCCGGGAAAATCCGGTCCACACAAGCCATTTTCTGTGTCATGGACACTACCGGGCATGTAAGAACCTTCATCAGCTGGGGAGATCCGCAGATCATCTCCCGGCTGGTTTTTATATCTTTTTCCGGCAAATGCAGATCATATAATGCAGCCGCATAAGATCTGGCCGCCTGGCGGTTAAGGCTGTTTCCCATGTTGATCACCTGCTTCTTCCAGGAACTTGTCATACAATGCCAGATCATCCTCGCTGTAATCCCTCTGTCCGGTTACCTTGCGGGCGGCTTCCATGGCCAGTCCGGCAACCTGAGATTTCAGATCAAGCATTGCTTTTTCCTTTTCAAGGGCAATATTTTTCTCGGCATTTTCAAGGAGTGATGCCGCATCCTTTTGTGCATCCTTCATGACACGGTCATATTCACTCTTTGCGCTGAGTTTTGCATCAGCCACAATTTTACTGGACTCATCCCGGGCGCCCACCAGAGCGGCTTCATACTGTTCTTTTAATTTTAACGCTTCTTCCTGATCTGATCTTGCCTGGTTTAAACCGTCCTCAATAAGCTTCTTGCGCTTTTCCATAATATTTGCAATGGGTTTGATCAAAAATACTTTCATCAGGACGTAAAAAATAACCAAATTGATCAGGGTAAAGAGAAGGTTCCAATCCAGTTTAAGCACCTTTCTACACCTTCCTTTTCAGGATCAGCCCAGGAATAAAATGATAAACAGGGCTACGATAAAACCATAAATAGCAGTTGCCTCGGCAAGAGCACATCCAAGGATCAGAGATTTGCTGATCTTGCTTTCTGCTTCCGGCTGTCTTGCAATAGCCTCTACGGCTTTACCTGTGGCAAGACCGATACCAATACCTGCACCTACACCTGTTAATACTGCAACTGCTGCTCCGATTGCTACTAATGTCATAATTGATTCTTCCTTTCCAGCACCCTAAATGGGCGTCTCTGCAATTTTTTCATTTTCATACATAATAACTTATTCCACAGCTTCTTTTATAAATAGTGAAGTAAGGAATACAAAAACATAAGCCTGGATCAGGCCGTCAAATACGTCAAAATACAAACTGAAAGGTACCGGCAGACCCACAGGCAGGAGCGCTTTTAAAAGCTCCATGACAACAAATGAGCCCAGGACATTTCCAAACAGACGCATACACAATGACAGCGGACGTATAATGATTTCCAGGAGATTTAAAGGAGCGATCACAGGAACCGGCTGGCCAAAGGCCTTTAACCATCCCTTCACACCTTTTTGATGGATTCCTGAATATTCAATAAGGATAATGCTGGCAATGGCCAGTGCCGCTGTCACGTTCATATCCTTTGTTGGAGGAGTGAACCCGAAAACACCGATCAGGTTTGATGCACCAATATAAAGAGCCACGGTAATCAGGTAAGGAACGTAGCGTTTGCCGTTTTTCCCGACAGTACCCTCAAAAAAGTTCTGAAGGAACTCAATGAACGACTCTAACATCAGCTGCTTTTTACTAACGTTTTCCACCCGGAGATTCCGGACAAGGATGATAGACAGCAATGTAAACACAGCCATAATGATCCATGTCACGACAACAGATTCATAAACCGGTATCCCGTCTCCGATAGGAATAGTAAAAACGGTATGGACTTCAAGGGCTTCCATCAAGTCATTTGCAAATTCTTCCGTATCGATTCCTCCTTTCATAGTAATTGCCGTATTTTACGGCATAAAGGTAAGTCCTTACCGGCCTTACCTTTTATCACTCGTCATTTTACTACTTTTATTTTTATTTGAAAAATGATAAAATATTATGGTTGATATAGCATTTTGTTATATCTATGTCAAACTTGCACAAAAATATATCTTAACATTATATATTAAGAAGGAGTTTTGTCAAATGTCGGCAAATTTTGAATACTACAAAATCTTTTACTATGTGGCTAAATATCAAAATCTGACCCAGGCAGCAGACGCCCTCATGTCCAGCCAGCCCGCTATTACCCGAAGCATTAAAAATCTGGAAAATGAACTGGGCTGCCGGCTGTTTGTCCGGTCCAGCCACGGCGTATCCCTGACAAAGGAGGGAGAACTGCTCTACAAGCATGTTACCCCTGCCTGCGAACTTTTATTCAAAGGGGAAGAAGATTTGAATACGGTACTTGGACTAAAGGAGGGGCAGCTTTACATTGGCGCTACAGAAACAGCCCTCCACTGCTATTTGCTGGACAAGCTGGAAAAATTCCATCACCTTTATCCCGGTGTACATATAAAGATCAGCAATCAGACGACACCTACCACATTCCACGATTTTAAATCCGGAAAGATCGACCTGGCCCTTGTGACAACGCCATGCAACTATACAGAACCCTTCCGTCTGACACCGGTAAAGACCTTTAACGACGTTCTGGTAGGCAACCGGGACTATGCCCATATGGCCCGGCAGACATGGCATCTGGCCGAGCTTAGTAAATATCCCCTTGTTTCTCTAAGCCGGGATACCATGAGCTACCAGTTTATCCAAAAGCTTTATGCCGCCTACCAAGTTCCCTTAAGGCTGGACATTGAACTGGCCTCCGCCCACCTGATTCTCCCTGTAATCCGTCACGGACTGGGAATCGGATTTATTCCCGAGGAAATGGCACAGCCGGCTCTGGACAGCGGAGAACTGGTAAAGATCAACCTTTACGAACGCATCCCGCCCCGCCAGATCTGCTATGTAAGAGACGCAAGCCGCAGCATGAACGCGGCGACCCGCAAGCTTCTGGAACTGATGCCGGGAGAACCGGAGCTGAAATTTTAAAAAAATCCCGCGGATTTTCAAAAAATGAAAACCTGCGGGATTTTTTAATTTCTCATTATCTGGGTGCTTTTTCCAAATATTCCTTGCCGCCCATGTACATGCGCAGTGCTTCAGGAATGCGGACACGGCCGTCGGCCTGAAGGTTATTTTCAAGAAATGCAATAAGCATACGCGGCGGAGCCACAACCGTATTATTTAATGTGTGGGGCAGATAATTGCCTTCCTTGCTGCGTACACGAATGCTCAGGCGGCGCGCCTGCGCATCGCCAAGATTGGAGCAGCTTCCCACTTCAAAATACTTCTGCTGGCGTGGAGACCATGCTTCCACATCCACGCTCTTGACTTTCAGATCCGCAAGATCTCCGGAGCAGCACTCTAAGGTGCGCACAGGAATATCCAGGGAACGGAAAAAGTCTACTGTGTTCATATATAACTTCTTAAACCAGTCCATGCTTTCTTCCGGACGGCATACAACAACCATCTCCTGCTTTTCAAACTGATGGATACGGTATACGCCCCGCTCCTCAATGCCGTGAGCGCCTACTTCCTTTCTGAAGCATGGAGAATAGCTGGTCAATGTCTGAGGCAGCTGATCCTCATCCAGCATTGTATCAATAAACTTTCCGATCATGGAATGCTCACTGGTACCGATCAGATAAAGATCCTCGCCTTCAATCTTATACATCATGTTTTCCATTTCCGCAAAGCTCATAACACCGTTAACAACATTGCCATGGATCATATAAGGCGGTATATAGTAAGTAAAGCCCCGGTCGATCATAAAGTCACGGCCATAAGACAAAATGGCGGAATGCAGCCGGGCAATATCTCCTTTTAAGTAATAAAATCCCGCGCCGCTGGTCTTTCTGGCACTGTCCAGATCGATGCCGTTAAGGCTTTCCATAATATCCACATGATACGGCACTTCAAAATCCGGCACTGCCGGCTCGCCAAAGCGCTCCAATTCAACGTTTTCACTGTCATCTTTGCCGACAGGCACGCTGTCGTCAATAATGTTGGGGATCACCAGCATACGCTCGCGAATGTCCGCGCTCAGCTTATCCAGGCGCACCTGGAGACTGTTCATCTCGTCAGCCATAGCCACGACTTCTGCCTTTTTAGCCTCTGCTTCTTCCTTCTGTCCTTTGGCCATAAGACCGCCGATCTGTTTGCTGATAGAATTTCTCTGACTTCTTAAATACTCGTAGCGGGTCCGCACATCACGGATCTCGCCATCCATTTCCAGCACTTCGTCTACAAGCACCAGCTTTTCATCCTGAAATTTCTTCCGGATATTTTCCTTTACCACATCCGGATTCGCACGTAAAAATTTAATATCCAGCATCTGCTCTCCTCCTTATGCATGGATAATAGTATATACGATTTTTCCAAAATTATCAAGCCTTCATCTGTGCCCCAGCGCCGGGGTTTTATGCTTCCCCTACCCCCTTTTTATACCTTGTCAGAGCTTCATTCCATTTAGAATATCCGTCATCCTGACGATGATCCGGCAGGTTATAGGCTTTCTTTAAATAATTCCCAAGCCATCGGGATACTTTCACCGCACCGGAATGGTTCAGATGATCGCCCTTATCTCTTGTATCTTTTGTCCAGTCAATAGTAATCTCATTTTTCATTAAGTTCATATCAACATAGGGAATATCCAGGGCATTGGCCAGCTGAACGATCCCATTATGGCGCTCATAATTCCAGTTTACCGTACTCGGGGTGCTGACTAAAATAAACTGGGCACCGTTTTTCTCACAAAAATCGGCCATGTCCGACACATACTGCCAATTCAGCCCATGAATAAGCTTGGACTTATCTGTTGGAGCCATATAATCGGAATTTGCAGTGCCATCTACTGTATTATAATACTGATATCCTTTAAAATCATCCGTCCATGTGTAATCTGCCGAGCTGGTCAGATCTCCCAGCTGCATACTTTTCCACCGGTTGTGGTACTTAAAAACAGCAAAAACATTTTCAATCCGGTTTAAGATGGATGCGTTAAAAGACATTTTCCTGTAAATGGCATTGGTTTCCAAAATTACCACTTTAGGTTTCTGATTAATAAATGCCTGCTGCAAATAAGAATCTGACTGATACAAATACTGCCCCGGCGTACCGCACACATAGGTTGTAAAGCCCTGTTCTTCCCAAATCTGCATGGGTGTAATGGAGCTGTAGGATTCGCTGTCCCCAAGCACAAGTACATCAATGGAGTTTTCTTTTTCACCCAGAATACCATTAGCAGTCACATCTTCCATACCAAAGGCTTTCATATTGTTTTTGGGAAGAAATATATAGGATAAGATTACCAGCAGGCAAACAAGGCCCAGCATAAAAACAATGCTGGCCACTGCCTTTTTTATTCCGTTTTTCATCCATCCACCTCCTAGAAATTTGCATAAATGGGATCCAGGGGAACATATCCGGCCCCATAAGCGCCAAAAATAACAACAAACAGGATCAGGCCATAGCACAGAGCCCACCGAAACACTACCGGACGGTCTGCCAGCCATTTTCTTGGCCGGGTCCCTTTTTCCTTCATAATACTGTTGACCAGTACGATCAGCACGCCAATAAAGGCAATAAGGAAATCCTTTTTATCCATACCTACATTGAAAACTGTGCCGTCCCCAAAAGAAGAAAGACTAAAGCCCCATATGATGTTAAAAAACATAAACAGCCCTGCCCGAAGTCCATGGGCTCTGAAAAACAGTTCGCCGATACATACAAGCACCGCAGTTCTGGCGATCTGCACGCCCTTCCACGGCACGCTGGTCCGTCGGATATGAAGTAACCTGCAAATGGCAGCCGCCGCAGGTTCCCACAAGCTTCCGGCCAGGATCAATGCGAAATGGTACATTCCGAAAAAAATGTAATGCCATCCGGCCCCATGCCAAAGCCCGTTAAGGAGCCATACACAAAACAGGCCGCAGGCGCCTGCCGTCAGGGGGCCATAATGGTTGCCCAGACGTTTTCTTCCATGAGATGTAAGCTTTTTCATCGGTCCGGTCATGGACAGGGGATAAAAAATATAGTCTTTAAACCACGCGCCCAGAGTAATATGCCAGCGCTGCCAAAATTCGGAAATGCTTTTAGAAAAGAATGGCTGCCGGAAATTTTCCGGCAAGGTCACACCAAAGATTTCTCCGGTACCTAAAACAATATCCATGGTTCCGGAAAAGTCCATGTAAAGCTGGCACGTATATAATACTGCTGCCAGAGCCGTAATGCCGCCGTCGTACTGATTATAATTTGTAAAAACATTTTTTATAAAAAGATTCAGGCGATCGGCGATCACCAGTTTTTTCATCATACCAAAGGCGATCCTCTGCATCCCTGAAACCAGATTTTCAAATTGGATCCTCTCTCCCTGCCACAGCGCCCCGGATGTATCCGGATACCTGCAAATAGGACCTTCCATCAGCTGGGGAAAGAAACTCATATATAAAGCCAGTCGGAAAATATTACGTTCCGCCGGAAATTTTTCCCGATACACATCCATCACATAGGCCACCGCCTGGAGGGTGTAAAACGAAATGCCAATAGGAACCACAAAGGATGGGATGTTCAGGGAAAACGGGGCCTTGATCCAGGCCAGGAACCTGTTCATATTGGCTCCAAAAAACGGGGTGTATTTTAAAAACACAAGGATTCCTACATTAAACAGGGCCACTGCCGCAGCCACGGCCAGCTGCTTTTTCTGGTACAGCTTCCGGATTTCCTTTTTAGAAGGACCTCCCTGCTGAGCTTTTGCCCGGGCCATTTTCCCGTCCCTTTCCTTTTGAAGCAGACTTAAATAAATACCCCCATAGTGGATGGAAAAAATGGACACGATCAGCCAGATGAGCAGCTTCCCGCTCATGCTCCAGAAGAAAATTCCGCTGGAGATGAGCAGGACAAACCACCGGGCTTTTTTAGGAAAAACCGTGTAGGCGATGACCACTGCCGGCAAAAAAATTGCCAGATAAGCAATGGAATAATAAGAATCAATCGCCATAACCGTCCTCCTCCTCAAGCCTTGTGATCAGCGCATACATTGCCTGAGCTGAATTAAAATTATCCGGGATGATCTCTACTGTAGGAATAACAACGTCAAATTCATCCTCCAACTCAGCTACTAAAGACAAAATCGCCAATGAATTTAAAATGTGACCATCAATCAAATTTGTACATGTGCTATAATCCACTCCCGGCTGAATATCCTCTAAAATTCTAATTAATCTTTCCATAATATAAACCTGCCTTTCTGCCTTATTGGGGCATGTTCAGCGGATATACCGGCTGCGCAGCTCTGGCGCAGGTCAGCCCGCCATGTTCTTCTTTTATAAGGATCTGTGGAAGATCCCTGCTTAAAAACAGTGCTATACCTTCTGTCATGGCATAGGCGCCTGTATTTTTAAATAATACCGTGTCGCCGATCTTCAGATCATCCGCCGGGAACTGCTTAACCAAAATATCATTCATCGTACACAGGGAGCCGCAAAGGTTCCAGTGACGGGACGCCTCCCCGGTTCTTGGGGGAAACAGCTCACATATTGGCTGCTTCATGGCCATGGACTGTCCGTAATAGACCATTTGATGGATACCGCCGTCCATAATGGCATAGTTTTGTCCCCGGTTCGTCTTTATATCCACCACCTGGGTCATATATGTACCGCAGGAAGCGGCAATGCTCCTGCCCAGTTCCAAAGTGATCTTTCCTTTATGGGTAATGCCTGCCAAAAGTTCTGAAAACTGTTTCAGAAAATCATCCTCATCAAAGCTTTCGCCCTTAAAGTATGCCACCGGGAAACCCGGACCAAACTCCAGCTCCGGAAGCTGGATCCCAAATTCCTCATTCAGGCTCTGTAAAAATGCATCTGCTATTTTAAGTTCTTTTGCAAGGCGTTTTATGGAGCTTTTCTGTGTTCCGGAAAAATACTGTATGCCCTGAATCTTTAAATTAGGATCTCTCAGCCCGATACGGACCATTTCCCGGATTTCATCTCCTTCCACGCCAAACTGGCTGCCGCTGTTAAGCCTGAGCAAAAGCCGGATCTTTTCACCGTACCGGTCAGCCAGGCTTTTCAGCAGATAAAACTGCTCCACAGACTCTACCGTATAAATTCCTGCCGGGAAGCGGCCGCTGATAAGTTCTTCCATCAGCTGCGGCGTCTTGTACACACCGGAAATTACCAGCTTTTGAGGCGGAAGCTGCTGTGCCTGGCAAATACGCAGTTCTCCCGGTGAGCAAACTTCAAACCGGTCGATCACATCCTTCATATGAGAAAGGATAAATGTATTGGCCTTTACGGCATAGCACAGGGATACATGTCCCGGCAGCATTTTTCTTAAATAGGCAATTCTCTGTTTTAACACGCCAATATCAAAAACATACAACGGTGTAGAATACTTCTGTAAAATTTCTTCCATCTGTTTTCTATTCATCATAAAAATAAACCTCCTTAACCATGCGGCCGCTGCTTGGGGATTATCCCCCATAGGCGGCCAGAGCCTTCCGGTCCGCCTTGCCATTGGCTGTCAGCGGTATAGTATCTACAGGACGCAGGGCTGTTGGTATCATAAACTCAGGGAGCTGTTCTTTCAGCATAATATAAAGCTCTGCCTTAGAAACATCTCCTGTATAAAATCCATACAACCGGCTCTTTTTCTCATCAAAAACGCAGCAGCACCGGACAATTCCCGGCAGCTGGTTAATGGCCCACTCGATTTCCTCAAGCTCAATGCGATGACCCAGATATTTGATCTGAAAATCCTTCCGGCCGCAAAAATAAATGTTTCCTTCCTCATCCAGCCGTCCAAGATCCCCTGTACGGTAGATTCTCTCCGGATAGCAGGGATTTAACGGATTTTGGGTAAAACTTTTTTGGGTCTGCTCCGGTGCATTGTAATAGCCCAATGCCAGCGCTGTACCTGCCACGCATATTTCTCCGGTCACGCCTTCCATAGTGACCTCCTGATCATTTTCATCCAGAATGAAAACACCTTTATTTGGAAATGGCTTTCCTATAGGAAGCCCTTTGTCATAAGTCCTGTCTCTTTGGACTCTGTGATAGGTACAGTTGCAGGTGATTTCCGTAGGACCGTATAAATTAACAAACTCCGCTTCCGGCAATGCCTCCATCCATGCTTTTAAATGTTTCACCGGCATAACCTCGCCGCTGAACATAACCTTATTGACGGTTTTTGGCGTTTTATAATCCAGGCCATGGAAAGTAGTAATCAGGCACAATGCGGAAACCGCCCAGATCATTGTCGTGATCTTATGCTCACATATAAAATCCAGCAGTCCCGGCGGATTCGAAAACAATTTTCTCGGGATGACCACAAGCCTGGCTCCGGTCTTTAATGCTGAATAAATATCTTTCACCGATACATCAAAATCAAAGGGCGCCTGGTTTCCGATAATATCATTGTCATTAATGTTAAAGATGTCTGTGAAATTATCGATAAAATCAATGACTGATCTGTGGCTGACAACAACGCCTTTAGGTATTCCTGTAGATCCGGATGTAAAGATTCCGTATAAGGGATCTGTATCCAGCATTGTCCTGCGCCGCATTTCCAAAGCTTTTTCATCCTCCGGCATGGTCATCAGGGCTTCAATTTTATAAACCCGGCAATCCGGAAAAGTTTTTTGCGCTGATATATAGGAAGCTTCATCGGCAATGATCACCGAAGCTTCAAGGACGCTTTGAATCTGCATCAGCCGGGGTCCCGGAAGGGACGGTTCAAGCATAACATAGAACCCTCCGGCATAAATTGTTCCGAAAAATGCAGCCAATGCATGGATGCCTTTTTCCATATATATTCCTACCGGCTGACGCCGTTTAATTTCTTTAACAAGGACACTGCCCACACGCCGGCTCATATCCATAAGCATTTTATAAGAACAGCTTCCTGTGCCATCAGTAATGCCATCCGGCCTTTCCTGGCAAAGAGCTGTTGTTTCCAGGTAATCTAAAACCAAAACATTTTTTCTCATAGCGTTCCTCCTTTACTGTAAACACCTGCCGGCCATCTGCGGCCTTTGGTGTAAATTCCCTGTCTCTCTTGACAATAGCAAGTATAGAGGATGCACCTTTATTTTCCCTATATGGAGCATTAAGATTTGTTAAGCCTGAAAAAATACTGAAAAATCCCCTCCCATCCCGCTGTTTTCCGGATTTTTCCGGCGTCCTGTTAAAGAATCTTAAGGAATCTTAAGGTCAAAGTCGGGCAGAACTTAAATTTATATCGTATAATAGATCCATGATCACATACGACAAGGAGGCTTATATTTTATGAAGTATAATCTTTTAATCGTGGAAGATGATGCTGATATTACCGAACTTTTAACACTATACCTGGACAATGGGGATTTTTCCATATTTACTGCCAGCAACGGTGAGGAAGCCATGGAACTGGCCCGGGAAAATAACATTTCCATTGCTTTGGTAGATATTATGATGCCTAAAATGAATGGTTACGAATTTATAAAAAATGTGCGCAAAAACACATCCTTTCCTATTATAATTATTTCCGCAAAAACCATGGATGTAGATGAAGTGCTTGGATTAAATATCGGTGCTGATGCTTATATTAAAAAACCTTTTAATCCCCTGGTAGTTGTGGCACAGGTAAATGCTGTTCTGCGCCGGGCCTATGAGCTGGCTCCCACCCCCCAGACACAGGACCCCAAAACGCTTGTAGTGGGAGATCTGACTTTTGACACGGAAAAGTTTCTGCTTTCCAAGCAGGGAAAGATCCTGCCCCTGACCCTTACAGAATTAAAGATCATGGCCATGCTTATGAAATCTCCCCAGCGGGTATTTACTAAGGCCCAGCTTTATGAATGTATTAACGGGGACTATTATGAAAACGATGATAATACCATGATGGTCCATATCTCCAATATCCGTTCAAAAATCGAAGATAACCCGGAAACACCACAGTACATAAAAACAGTTAGGGGGTTAGGCTATAAAATTGACTATAAAGAAACGTGAATTTAAAGAGAAAAAAATTCAGAAAAGTTTTGTTTTTACATGTGTACTCCATTTTCTAGTGTATTCCCTGATCCTGCTGGTCCTGTACCTGGGGATCAGCACTTATATCCAGTACCGTCTGACTACAGCATTTCCCACCATTAACGATGTACTGGTCTATGAGGATGCCCTGGAAAGCGACGATTTTTCCAAGGTTTCCCTAAAGCTGCCCAGGGTCAGCGGTTTTATTGTTTTTGATAATGACGGACGTACCGTCTTTTCCTCGGACCGGGATCTGTCAGAAAATATCCACGCTGATAACGTGGAGGTGATCAGCAGCTTTGCCGGAGCCTACTACTCTGTCTATGAAAAAACCGATATAAACGGAGATCCCTGCTATTATATCAGCCTGACGACGCAAGATGACAGCACCAATATGCTGCGGATCATTGGCAGCTGTACTCTGGATACAGACTTAAATATTTTGTCCGGTGATCTTTTTCCGGAGCGCACAGCCTTAAGTCAGCAGGAATTTGAAATGCTCCAGGGCATTTATTCACACAATATGAGTATTGAAAAGTACGAATACACCAACGGAAACAAAGAATACCGTGTTCTTGTATTTGTTGCCCCTCAAATGACCGCGCAGGCTTATGATAAGGTCATGAACCGTACCAATGGGCTATGGTTTATGGCGATCCTGGTCATCGGTCTGGTCATTCTTTTGGAAGCGTTTCTCTTTACCCGGAAGATCCGCCGATCCATACGTCCTCTGAACCAGGCCATTACCGGATATGCTCAAAACGCTGTCTTTGAAGTTGACCGGCAGGCCATCCCCAGAGAATTTCAGCCCATGGCCGACAATTTCAGCCATCTCCTTGACCAGCTGGCAGAGGTTCAGAAAGAAAAGGACGAAATCTACCGGGAGCGCCAGCGTATGATCACAGATATTTCTCATGACCTGAAAACGCCCCTCACCGTTATCCAGGGCTATGCCAAGGCATTTATGGAGGATATGATCCCTGAGGACAAAAAAGAAAAATATCTGACAGCCATTTACAACCGCTCTGTGCTGGCTACCCAGCTAATCGATACGCTGTTTGAATACATGCGCATGGAGCATCCCGGATATCGTCCGGATCTGGAGAAAATGGACCTGTCAAAGTTTATTACAGAGATTCTGGCAGAAAAGTACAGTGAAATTGAAAGCAGCCATTTTCAGATGGAAGTGGATATTCAGGCGTCCAAGATCCCCTTTAAGGGCGATAAGAAGCTGCTGCGTCGGCTTATGGAAAACCTTCTTGGCAATGCGCTGAAGTACAACCCGGAGGGTACCACGATCTATGTGCGTCTGGAAGTGAAAAATACAGAAGCCATCCTCACTGTTGCCGATAATGGCGCCGGCATCCCCCAGGATATTGCCGGGCAGGTCTTTGCCCCATTTATTACAGGAAGCACTGCCCGCACCAGCGGAGACGGCACCGGACTTGGCCTTGCCATTGTCCGCCAGATCACCGAGCTTCACAGCGGCAAAATCAGCCTCGTGCTCCCGCCCCAAAAGCCTTATGCCACACAATTTGTCATGCATTTTCCGATTTCGGGCAGCTAAAGATAAAACAGGCCTGTTTTACGCCAAACAGGCATTTTCAAGAATTTCAGTTAATGCGCTTCCGCTGCTGGTGTGACAGCGTACGATCCGGGCGTTGGACTTTTTAGCTTCAGCCACAGCACATTTGGCCATTTTATGGGATACTGTATTGGTAAATAAAATGATCATATCCGGTTTTCCGATCTGACTGCCCAGCTTTGTAGACATCTGGGTAAAGACTTTTGCTTTACAGTTGTAGCTTTTACAGATTTTTTTATATTGACAAACCATACAGTCATGGCCGCCGACAATGACAATACTCATATGTGTAAGCACACTCCTCTCATGGCATTCAACAATTTCTTCAGCGGATCTTTGGCCGCCCCGTGGCGGCCAAAAGATCCACTAAGCATTAAATGGCTGCCAGCTGCTGTCCCAGACTGCGGCACTCATCCAGGCCATCCTCATCTGGTGTTTCGTTAATGATCAGTCCTTCGCCGCCTACAAGGTTGGCTCCCGCAGTCTTCATGCGTTCTTCCCAGTCGCGCATCCACTCGCCATCACCCCAGCCGTAAGAACCAAATAAAGCTATGTTCTTTCCTGCGGCAAATTTCTCTACTTCCTCAACAAAAGGCTCCATTTCTGTTTCTTCAAGAACCTCGGCTCCCATAGCCGGGCACCCCAGAGCAAATACCCCGGCGCCTTTCAGCTCATCTAAAGAAGCTTCTGAAACTTCCAGCACTTCTGCTTCCTTGCCGCCCTGTACGATCCCTTCGCCTACAGCCTCTGCCATAGCCTGTGTATTTCCTGTCTGTGACCAATAAACAACATAAATTTTACTCATTCTGCAAATCCTCCTGATCTTAATAATTGCAATCCGCTTCCAACTGGCAAATCCGGATTACTGATGACTGCCCTCAGGCACGCTTCAGCGTTTGTCCGTTTTCCCCGTTTTTCATGATAATGTCTGAAAAGCTTGCCCCGGCATTTACCCGCCGGATCATAAATTCTTTGGCCGCATCAAACTTACCAAACAGCTCCAGTGTTTCGGATAAGTTGTCATAGATTTTCCAGTATCCGGTATATAAATAGTTTTTCCCTTTATTGATGATAAAACCATACACATCTCCAACAGGATAACCAAGCAGCAGTCCCATTTCATGGGGAAAATCCATTTTATGGCTGCGGTACTGGTTATACCTGCAGCAAAATATATCAAGGATCTCCTCCAGGCAGGTCCGTTTGTAGCCCAGCCATAAAAGCAGCTTTCTCACGCCCTCCAGCTTCAGGTACCCTTCCAGCGCATCCGGCCGGTATAAAAGAAATGTTGTCTTTCCATCGCCTTTATAGATTACCCTTGCCGTAATACCACTGCGCCTGAAAAGCCGCCGTAC
This sequence comes from Candidatus Scybalocola faecigallinarum, assembly GCA_018711005.1. Taxonomy (GTDB): domain Bacteria; phylum Bacillota; class Clostridia; order Lachnospirales; family Lachnospiraceae; genus Catenibacillus; species Catenibacillus faecigallinarum. The sequence continues at coordinate 79,490 of DVIT01000044.1, forward strand.
ATGGTTTTCATCCTTGCTGCTTACAATAAGCAGATTGGATACCTTTAATCCGACCAACAGCGGGGAACACTGAAGCGCCAGCTGCATTTTCAACGCTTTAATATCTGCACTTGTTATAATCTGAAATACATCTTCGCTCATGTGTCCTCCTTTTTTAGTTAGTATTAACTAACTTAGTTATATACTAACGGATAACCTTTTACTCGTCAATAGGGCTTAATGAAAAGAAATTCTCATTAGTGGGGCAGAATGCCGCGGGGATTGGTTATATGAACTTCTTGACTTCCTGTAATTTACGACATACAATTAAAGCGAAGCGAATAAAGACTGAAACGGAGGGATCAGCACTATGTTCGATAATATTAAAATCAATAACACTAACGAATTGGAATTTGCTGTTTTTTGTATTGAAAACATTGCCAGCAGGCTTGAAAGAAATGCTGAAGAAATATATAAAATGCTAACTGAAGAAAGTAATATACTGTCCGATTATATTATACCTGAGTATGGAATACTGCATACACAAAGCAAAGACTATATTGTGGATGACATTATCAGTTTAATGCAGGAAAGGGGTATTAAAGTATGATCTTGTACCATGGTTCCTATTTGTTTCCCAACTCCCAAAGCTCTGGAAACTTATTTACACTATGAAGGGAGTGAACAAATTTGACAGCTAATCCTATTTTACTGCAAAAAAAGTACACTCGAATTATTGAATGCTTTGCCAAAAAAGCGGAAAATGAAAATCAGGGCCGAAACCGGATAAAATGAGCGGATTTGAGGTGTTTTTAGGATTGCGGGGCGCTGAACGTCCGGTGGACGTTCGTTTAGCGCCGACCGCAGCGGCAGCGAAGACCACGAAGTGCGGAGCAATCCGTGTCTCATGCCCATTTGTCGGGCAACTCATTATTTTAAAAGCATACCCAATATAAAAAAACGTTCCTGTCCCAGCTTGCTGCCAGAACAGGAACGTTTTTTAATTTTCAGATGTTTCCAGCAGATTTTCCATGCTCCTTAAGCTGATAATTAATGTGGACATATTATGGAGCAGTGCTGAGGTGGTGGGCATGATCACGCCGCCAACGCCCAGAAGGATCAATGCTGTGTTAATGACAACGATCCTGCGGTAATTTTTCTGGATTCTGGCCATTAAAAGATCGCTTAACCGCTTTAAGGTAACGATCTCATTAAGATCATTGGCTGAAATGGTAATATCTGCGATTTCTCTGGCAATCTGGGCGCCGTCGCTGATGGCAATACCTACACTGGCAGCAGAAAGCGCCGGGGAATCATTGATCCCGTCCCCTACCATGATCACCTTTCGGCCAAGCTTCTTTTCGTTTTCCACAAAGGCCGCCTTATCTTCCGGCAAAACCTCTGAATAATATTCGTCAATCCCCACCTGCCGGGCAATGGCCGCAGCAGTACGCTCACTGTCTCCGGTCATCATAACGATCTTGTTAATGCCGGAAGCTTTCAGCATTCGGATCACTGGCGCAGCTTCCTCACGGATCGGATCTTCAATGCAGATCACTGCCGCCAGCCGCTGTTCAATGGCCAGATACAAATGGGAATATTCTGGTGACAGGTGATCAAAAATCTCCTGCTCGCCCTCAGGGATCACACATTTTTCATCTTCAAAAACGAAATGGTAACTGCCGATGATCACTTTCTTATTCTCAATAAATGAGGAAATCCCATGAGCAACAATATAGTCCACTTTAGAATGCATTTCTTCGTGTTCCAGATTTTTGCTCTTGGCAGCATCAACCACGGCTTTTGCCATAGAATGAGGGAAATGCTCCTCAAGACAGGCGGCAATGCGCAGCATTTCATCCGGATCCCGGCGGTCAAAAGTCACAACATCTTTAACGACCGGCCGTGCATTGGTCAGCGTTCCGGTCTTATCAAAGACGATGGTTGACGCCTCGGCTATGGCTTCCAGATATTTCCCGCCCTTCACCGTCATATGGTGGCCGCCGGCCTCACGAATGGCTGAAAGCACTGCAATAGGCATAGCCAGCTTCAGGGCACAGGAAAAATCCACCATAAGGACCGATAAAGCCTTTGTGACGTTTCGGGTCAAAAGCCCTGCAAGTCCGGTGCCTAAAAGAGTGTAGGGCACCAAACGATCCGCCAGATGCTCGGCCTTGCTTTCCAGTCCGGATTTCAGCTTTTCCGAATCCTCGATCATGGTCACGATCTTTTCATAACGGTTGCCGCCGGATACTGCGCGGACTTTCACCGTAAGCTCTCCTTCCTCCACAACCGTTCCGGCATACACATAGCCGCCCTGTTCTTTTTTCACCGGCATGGACTCTCCGGTCATAGAGGACTGGTTGACCATACCTTCACCGGCAGTCACATCGCCGTCAAAGGGGATCACATTGCCCATATGGACTACAACCTCATCACCTTTTTGGATCTTTTCTGAAGGTACGAGGATTTCCTGCCCGTCTTTTAAAAGCCATACGCTGCTGATATTTAAGGACATGCTCCGCGCCAGGTCGCTGACCGACTTTTTGTGGGTCCAGTCCTCCAGGATCTCGCCTATACCAAGGAGGAACATGACTGAATTGGCCGTGTCAAAATCGCCCCGGAGCATAGACACGGTAATGGCCGTGGCGTCTAACACCGGAACCTCCAGCCGCCGTTTGGACAAACAGCGCAGTCCGTGATAAATGTACTTTGCGGATCGAAGCACAGTGTATACAATGCGGACAGGCTTGGGCAAAAACAGCTTACGGCCAAAATGCAGCAGGACTTTCATCGTCAGCTGTTCGCGGAACTTGTGGTTCAGCTCTCTGCCGGAGCTGTCAGTTACATTTTCCGGAACCTGTACCGTTTCATAATGAAATGCTTTTATAACCCGGATCAGCTCCTCACGGCTGCCTGAAAAGCAAATGGCCGCGTCACAGGTAAACTCATAAACTTTAACGCTGAAAACATTTTCTGATTTTTCCATATAATACTGGAAAATATCCGCCTGTTTACAGGTCATACGATTCTGGGCCAGATGTATACGCATCCGGCCCTTTGTTTCATGTTTGATAATAAATTTCACACTAAAAACCTCGATTATTCTTCTTCGGTCTGTACAGTGTCCGCATCTTCCTGGACGCTGGCAGCTTCCCTGGCAGCTCTTTCTTCATTGATCAATTTTGCCTCTGCCAGAATGTCTTCTGCATTTTCCTGAACCGTAGTTGCGGTTTTCATAACACAATCCTTAGCTCTTAATGCAGCTGCCGTACAGCTTGTGTACACCTTCTTTGCATCCTTACTTGAAAGCAGCTTCACACCGGCTGTGCCAAAAAGCACACCGCCTGCAAAAATACCTAAGCATTTTAATTTTGAAATGTCAATCATTTGAAAAAACCTCCTTACTTATGCTTATATCCGGTATACATGACCATAATAAATGAAATCACCATGGCCCATGCCCAAAACTTATGATGCTTCAAAAAGATCACCCCTTTATGTATGCTCATGAAAACTGCCTGTCAGGCAGCATGGGCGTTTACTACAACTTTTATCATATAATTTTCCTATCAGTAAGTCAAATCTAATCAGTCTTATCGATAAATATTCTCGATTATTTATCACTGTCCGCCGGAATTTCCAACAGATTACATATGCACCACATCCTGGGCAATGCCCATGGTGGAAGCCCGGTGGGAAACAAGAATAATGGTTTTTCCCTCCTTTTCTTCATCCAGGCTCTTTAAAATGATCCCTTCATTCAAGCTGTCAATATTGCTGGTAGGTTCATCCAGCAATATAACCGGACTGTTATGGAGAAAGGCCCGGGCAATACCAATGCGCTGCCGTTCTCCGCCGGAAATACCCTCGCCCAGCTCTGACAGCTTTGTGTCATAGCCCTGGGGAAGGGACTGGATAAAGTCATGGATAGACGCCTTTTTCGCCGCCTCAATGACCATTTCCCGGGTCGCATGTTCATTGGCCACCTTAATGTTATTTTCAATCGTGTCATGAAAAAGAAAGGTTTCCTGGGTCACATAGGCAATATGGCGGCGCAGGGCCTTTGTATTTACCTGATTTACATTTGTATTGCCATAAGTAATGCTCCCGGCGTCAGTTTCATAAAAACGCATCAGCAGCTTTAACAAGGTAGACTTTCCACAGCCGCTTTTTCCCAGGATCCCGTGGATCATTCCCGGCTTAAAGCAGTGGCTAAAGTCTGTAAGGATACCTTTATTATCCTCTGCCCCGCTGCCGGCTGCTCTGTCCGCACCGCTGCCGGACGTCCGGCCGGCTTTGCCCTCAGGATAGGCAAAGGATACATTCTGACAGTTAATGGCTCCGCTGCATGAATCTTTTCCGCCGTCAATATCCCGGATCAGGGGCTGCTCCTCTAAAAGATCCAGTACCCGGTTGCCTGCAGCCAAAGTCTGGTTCAGGTTATTGGATAAAGAGGACAGGGCTGCTGTAGGCCCAAAGGAGCTCATCATGGCGATCACTGCAATAATGGCATCAGCCCCGTCCATCTGTCCGTTCATTACAAGAGCTCCGCAAACACAGGCCATAACCGCCCCTGCGGCAAGGATCACCCAGTCTGTGGCGATCCGCTGGACATTTTCACTGTCCTTTAGCTGTTTAGAAACCCCTTCCAGATTCCGGGTCTTTTTATCCATATCTTCCATACGGCTTTTTTGCCGGCCATACTGAAGGATCTCATCCAGGCCGTACAGATTATCCAGCACTGCGGTATTCAGCTTTCCAAAAAGATTCCGGTAGCGCAGTCCGGCTGCCGCTCCGGCATGTCCGTTGATCAGAGGGATCACAAGGCCCACGATCACATAAAAAACTGCCGCCAGCAGTGCCGCTAAAGGATGAAGAAATACCAGGAAAAGGATCATGACCACAGATGTGATCACTGCAATGGCGATGGGTGAAATGGTATGGGCATAAAACACTTCCAAAAGCTCGATATCACTGGTAATAACAGAGATCAGATTGCCCTTTTCACTGCCGTCAAGCTTGGCCGGGGCCAGCCGCCGCAAAGCGGCAAATACCTTATGGCGGATCCGGGCTAGCAGCTTAAATGCAATATAATGATTGCTGGCCTGCTCCCCATAGCGCAAAAGCCCCCGGGCCACAGCAAAAATAATGACCAGGGCAAAAATCACCGCCAGGCTTCCTTTTGCGGCGCCTGTGCCTATGAGCAGACCGCAGCCCCCAAGAACAGTAATAAATGTAGCCATCAGATTTCCAAGACATCCCATAAGGACCGCCAGAGCCATAAAGCCCAGCAAAGGTCTGACCATGCCAATAAGCCCGGCCATAACCTTTAGTCCGCTGCGTGTTCTCTGGTTCATTGCGCCACCGCCTTTCCTGAATAATTTTCAAGCTGTTTTTGCCGTGTATAAAGCCGGCTGTAATATCCGCCGCCGGCCATAAGCGCTCCATGAGTTCCCTGCTGGGAAATGCGACCGTCCTCCAGCACAAGGATCTGATCTGCATGGACAACATTGGCCAGACGATGGGAAATAAGGATCACCGTTTTTGTCTTTGCCAGACGCTCCACAACCTCCATGATCTTATTTTCGCTTTCCACATCAATATTGGATGTTGCCTCGTCAAAAATATAAATATCACTGTCGTGAAGAATGGCCCGGGCCAGGCACAGCCGCTGCTTCTGCCCGCCGGACAGGTTGGCCGCCTTTTCTTCGATCACCATGGAAAGGCCGCCCTTTTCCATAATAGTGTCATAAAGATCCACTTCCCTGAGAGCATTAAACAGCGCTTCCTCCGGGGCATGTTCATTGCCCATGCGCAGGTTTTCCTCTACAGTCCCCCCAAAAAGATAGCTGTCATGGCGGATCCGGGTGATCTTTTGATACAGGCAGTCCTCCCGGATATTTTCCAAAGGAACGCCGCCGACACTTATACTGCCCGCATATCCGGACAAGGTTTTCATGATCAGGGAAGCGATGGTGCTTTTGCCGCAGCCGGACACCCCGACCAGCGCTGTAAAGGAATTGGAAGGCACCGTAAGGGAAACCTGGTGAAGGACTTCCTTTTCTTTGGTATAGCCAAAAGATACATTTTTAAATAGAATGTCCGAGTCATTGACCTGGGTTTCCGTTCCTTTTTCCATATCCGGACGGTCTAAAATGGTAAAAATCTTATTGGCCGCCGCATTGCCGTTCATGGCAATGTGGAAAAAGGAGCCTAACAGACGCAGGGGCAGGAAAAATTCCGCAGAGATCAGGACTATGAAAACACATTGCTCAAATGTAATGCGCCCGGCGCCATATTCCAGGATACTAAGGATAATGCCAATGGCCGCGCCGCCGTAGGCTACCAGATCCATAACGCTAATGGAATTAAGCTGCATGATCAGCACCCGCATTGTCACCTTACGGAAGTTTTCCGACTCTGCATCCATTTTTTCAGCATAACGCTCATCTGCTTCGTAAATCTTAAGCGTTGTCAGTCCCTGGAGATTTTCCAAAAATGAATCGCCCAGCTGGGTATAGGTTCCCCAGTATTTTGCCAGCATTTTCTTGGCAAATTTCTGTACAGCTACAATAGAAACAGGGATGAGAGGAACGCAGATCAAAAGCACGATGGCCACCTTCAGGCTCATGGTCCCTACAATAATAAATAAAGTTATGGGTGCAAGAAGGCTGTAAAAAAACTGAGGCACGTATTTCCCGAAATAAATTTCCAGCTGATCCACGCCTTCAGTACTGATCTGTACAGCCTCAGAGGAGGCCATATATTCCCGGTATCCGGCCCCAAGGGACATAAGCTTTTCATAAATTTTCTGCCGCAATCCCCGCTTTACCCGGGTGGACGCAGCATAAGACATTTTGCTGTTTAGTGTATTCATGATGGCTCTCACAATAAGCACAGCCCCACAGACGGCCCCAAGACAGACCATATTTGACGCCGTGACCTGGTTTTTTAACATCTTTCCCATGAAAGATGCAATAAAAGAAATCAGTATCACATTGGCCGCCAGCATAACCCACTGAGTCGCCACCATCCCGGCCACGTACTTCTGATTGTCTTTAAATTCCTTCATCAGCCGTTTATTAAACATTTATTTTCTCCTTATGTTGGGGGCGCCGTTTTTCAGCTGCCCCTTTGGGAATTTCTTTTATTTTTCAAAGTTACTTTCATATGCCTTACAGCCATGACCGGATGGACAAAAAGCATCCTGGGGCCTGCATAGCGCATGACACGCCGGACATTTTCCTGCATTTCTTTAGAATAGCAATGAACCTTACAGGCACTGCAAAAGGTTTTTTCAGCCATAAACGGACATTTGTCCGTGCGCATATTAGCATAGTCCAAAAGCGCCCGGCACTGTGGACAAAGGTCGTTTTGCCCATTCCTTCCGCCCGGCCGCCCTGATGATGTTTTCGGCATATGGCGGTTGCCGCGGCAAAAAATACGGACCATTGTTTCCATGGTCCGCTTTTCCTGCGCCCGCTTTTGTGCAATTTCCGGGGTATCCGGCGCTTTATTCACTTCCAGCCACCTCTTTTTCTACAGCAGCAGCTGTTTTGATCTTAAAACCAAAGTAATAAAAATGGAACATGGCCACAAGAAATATGATCACCTTCACATACCATATGGGTACAAGGATAAAGCTTATACTGAAAATAATAAACAGCGTGATCATGGCCTTGATCTTTGATGTGCGATCCATAGCTTTTTTGCCCATAGCCGGGATCACATATTTTTTATAGAGTCCGGTCCGGATAAACCACCGGTGGAATCTTTGGGAACCTTTGGCAAATAAAATTGCCGCTAATATAAGAAAAGGGGTTGCCGGGAGAATGGGAAGGGCGATCCCTACGGCGCCTAACCCGACACATAAAAATCCAAGTCCGATACAGATTCCGTTAATGATCTTTTTCATGTATGCCTCCTTTTGAATTTACATCACATTCACAGGGTTTTATAGTTACAGATACAAGCTTTTGGTCTTTGGCATAGCCGCAGGCATTTAAGCCCTCCTGCACCACCTTGTTCCACATTTTTGCTGACAGATGATATGTGGTGTCATCATCCAGCACAACCGTACACGCATCCTCCATGGCACACTCTGAGGAGTAGGCCACCCGGTACATATTTTTCCGGCTGATCGCGCCGATTTCCTCCAAAGCATTAATCATGCGGTATACTGTAGCAGTCCCGATCTTGCGGTCGATCTTGGATGCCTTATAGAAAATCTCCTTACAGCTGGAGCATTCATTTTCCAATATAATATCCAAAAGCATCAGCCGCTGCTTTGTAATACGGCCGCCATGGGCTTTAAGCTTTTCAATAATCATTTCCTTCTGCATCTGGGTCCGGCGGTATTCCTTCCCACTACAGCAGTCTTTAGACACGCCATTGGCCTGATGACACCCCGGCATATTTATCACTCCTTTTATAGCAATGAAGCCTGCACTTTTGGGGTGCAGGCTCTTTGCAGTCCGGTCAGGTCTGTGCATATGCTGCGCGGACCAGGAAAAATTTATTTTGCCCTGGCCATTGCCCTGACGTTTACACGTAATGTTTTGCTTTCTTTATACGGTCTGAACAAAAGGTACAGGAATCCGATGATCAGCAGGAAAGCCGCCACCGTTCCGATCCCAAATGCGCCTGTTGTGATCAGTGTTCCGATCTGATATACGCACAGGGAAACAATGTAAGCCAGTAATGTCTGATAGCCGATGGCAAACCAGAACCATTTTGCACTGTTCATTTCTCTCTTAATGGCACCCATGGCCGCAAAGCAAGGTGCGCACAGAAGGTTAAAGGTCAGGAAGGAATAGGCCGCCACAGCAGTCATGCTGCCGGCAAGGGTTCCCCAATATTCAGCACCGTCCTCAGCCACTTCGGCAAATCCAAACAAGATACCAAAGGTTCCGACCACATTTTCTTTTGCCACAAGGCCGGTAATGGCAGCCACAGCAGATCTCCAGTCGCCCCAGCCAAGAGGAATAAAAATCCAGGCAATGGCATTTCCAATATGAGCCAGGATACTGTTGTCAAGCTCCATATCCTCAAGCATACGGAACTGTCCGTCAACCCATCCAAAATATGTGGTAAACCATACAACGATGGTAGAAAGCAGAATGATAGTACCGGCTTTTTTAATAAAGGACCAGCCCCGCTCCCACATGCTGCGCAGAACATTACCCACTGTGGGCCAGTGATAAGCCGGAAGCTCCATAACAAACGGCGCCGGATCGCCTGCAAACATTTTTGTTTTCTTTAAAATAATCCCTGAGCAGATGATCGCTGCAATACCAACAAAGTATGCACTGGGAGCCACCCACCATGCACCGCCAAACAACGCGCCTGCGATGAGGGCAATAATGGGAAGTTTAGCACCGCATGGAATAAATGTGGTCGTCATAATAGTCATCTTACGGTCGCGGTCATTTTCAATGGTCCGTGAAGCCATGATACCAGGAACGCCGCAGCCGCTGCCAATAAGCATTGGAATAAAGGATTTACCGGAAAGGCCGAATTTACGGAAAATACGGTCCATGATAAATGCAACTCTGGCCATATAGCCGCAGGATTCCAAAAATGCCAGGAAGATAAAAAGTACAAGCATCTGAGGCACGAAACCAAGGACAGCGCCAACACCGGCAACAATACCGTCCAGGATCAGTCCCGAAAGCCATGCAGCACAGCCGACAGCTTCAAGGGCATTGCCGATCAGCGTTGGAATACCCGGAACATAAACGCTTTCAATACCAAACAAATGCCAGCCGTCGCCAAACACTCCGTCATTGGCCCAGTCTGTCGCCCATGTACCTACAGTAGTTACAGATATATAGTACACAATAAACATAACCACAGCAAAAATCGGCAGGGCCAGGAACCGGTTGGTGACAATACGGTCGATCTTGTCGGACATGGTCATCTTTTCTTTAGATTGAACCTTTGTGTAGCACTCGTCAATGATGGAGGAAATATACGTATATCTTTCATTGGTAATAATGCTTTCTGTATCATCATCCATTTCCTTCTCAATATATTTTATTTCATCACTAACATCTGGTACCTGTTTCATCTGCATGCCGATCTTGTCATCTTTTTCAAGAAGCTTGATGGCAAAGAAACGCTTCTGTTCTTCAGGAACAGCGCTGCCGATCTTAGTTTCAATGGAATCCAGAACATCCTCAACCGCGTCGGCAAATTTGTGAACCGGAGGAACTGCAGTCTTGCTCTGAGCAATCTGCACGGCCTTTTGGGCAGCTTCCCTGATGCCGGTGCCTTTAAGGGCGGAGATTTCTACAACCTCACAGCCAAGCTTTTGTTTCAGCTTATCAATATGTATCTTATTACCGCTCTTTTTAACAATGTCCATCATGTTTACAGCCATGACCATGGGGATCCCCAGCTCCATCAGCTGTGTGGACAAATAAAGATTTCGCTCAATATTTGTACCATCCACAATATTTAAGATGGCATCCGGCCTTTCGTTAATAAGATAATTTCTTGCCACAACTTCCTCCAGTGTATATGGAGAAAGTGAATAAATTCCCGGAAGGTCCATAATGGTCACATCTTTATGGCCCTTAAGCTTACCTTCCTTCTTTTCCACCGTAACGCCGGGCCAGTTGCCTACAAACTGATTGGAACCGGTCAGGGCATTAAACAATGTAGTCTTACCGCTGTTTGGATTGCCCGCTAATGCAATTTTCATTTACTCTCCTACCTCTTTTCTGTCTTAAATCATATCCGTTCAGTCCGCCGAATTATCACAATCCGCGCCTGCACTTCAGATTAGTTTTTGCTAACCAGTAATGTCAGCATTAGTAAAAACTAACCATTTATGAAATTATAAAGCGTCTGATTAACAGCCGCCTTACTCTACCTGGATCATTTCTGCATCAGCTTTGCGTACAGATAATTCATAACCCCTTACCGTAATTTCTATAGGGTCTCCCAATGGCGCCACTTTGCGCACAAAGATTTCAACGCCCTTTGTGATCCCCATATCCATAATACGGCGCTTCACCGGGCCTTCTCCTGTTAGTTTTGTTACCTTGGCGGTCTGACCGCAAGGAACCTGCTTTAATGTTTTCATTCTTTTTGCACCTCTTATCCTACCATTATTTTATTCGCCATATCTTTACCAATGGCCACCCGGGTATCTTTAACATTGACGATCAGGTTGCCGCCAATCTCAGATACGACCGTTACCACTGTACCAGCTACAAAGCCAAGATTTTCCAGAAACCGGCGTGTTTCTTCCTTACCGCCGACTTTTCGGATCACCACTTCTTCTCCGCTTTTTGACAAAGTTAAGGGCATCATGCTTCATCTTCTTTCATTCACTTCACACCTAAAAGGTATTGATAATCATTTTCATTTCTTTTCTTACACTGGTTAGTATATTCTAACAGCTGTAAAATGTCAATATACTTTATTGATATTTTTTATCATTTAATCTTTTCTCAATGGGCCTGAGCTTACACGTAGGGTAGGCTTAGAGCGTTATTTTTGCGGTAAAAAACCCGAAAACGCACCTGGTCGCTTTCGGGTCTTTCTTCCATGATTCATTTACAATCTCTGCTTCCGATTTACATTTTTATTATTTATTGCCTGCTTTGCGTCTTCCGTCACATAGAGACGTACATCCTTAAGAACGTTATCGATCTGCATATTTACAACTTTTTCCAAAACCTTCAAACGTTCTTCCGGCAAAGAATAACGTGTGCTTCGATCAAATTTAAAATCCGATAAATTTCTGAGATCTGCCCGTATTGCCGGGGTCAATAATGCATGCGCAATCTCATTAAAATCATTACCGATCCGTGTCGGCCGACTGGCAAGATACCTTTGCAAATCCATAAAATTTTCATTTTCTGCATAGGGCAGCAATGCCTGATTATTATCAAAAACCGGGGCCATTCTGATCGGTACCATCGTATCTGTATCAAACAAAATGCCAAAATTGCCCATATGTCTGTCTGTATTTAAAACTAATGCATCCAGGACCAACATTCGGCGAAAAGCATCATCACTGCCAATGCCGGAAAAATACTCAAGCAGTTTTCCTGCAGTGGGTCTTCCGGGCAATACACGACTGATCGGTGCAAATCCCTCCTGTTCATTGGTAAATAACAGACATTTAGAGGCTACCTTGCCCCGATACCGGACCACCTCATATGGAATCGCATCCGTACATATGTGTAATGCCAGCTGTGATGTGTACATTTCCGAATAAGGTTCCAATCCGGCATTTCTGGCGCCATAAGATCCCTGTTTTATCAGATAGATCTTGTCATCCTCCCTGATCCAGCATTTTGCAAAAGTTCCATCTGTACCAAATTCCGGCGATGTTGTGGAAAATTGTTCACCATATAATCCGCCCTCAAAAGCAATCCTGGCAATCGTCTCATCAAATTCATTGCAAAACAATGAAACATCCGCCCACTTTAATGGTTTGTTTGCAGGTCTGATCCAAAAACTATCATTTAAAGTTAAGGCATAGGTGAAACGGATATAGCCGTCAAGATCATCACAGCCACAGCTTTTTAGCAAAGCGGCAATATGTTCTCTGTGTTTGGGAGCCTGACGATTTTGAAGCCATGTACCAATATCAGTGAAACCGATTGGAAGAACATCAGAGTAGCTTTCGATAACATCAAATTCAAAATCACCCAATGCATCTTTTTCAGATATAAATTTTAATATAGGAATATCTTTATTCATAAGGAAAAACTGATTCTGCTCAAACCTCTGTTCTGCCAACTTTCTTCACCTCATTTTCTTTGATAATATTGTTGATCTCATTCATTAATCACTATAAAGTGTATCACAGACAAAACATGTTCGCAAATAAAAAAAGGATCATTTATAAAAATAAGGTGCATGTTTCATGGACTGCCACTGGGAAGCATCATGGCCAAAGATGATCTTGCCATGGGTCTCCTTTTCAAGCTTCCTTAATTTCTCATGTGAAGCATAATACTGCTCCACGTTGTAGGAAAAGCTGGATGCCACTGACGGAGGGCCATAGCTTTCTCTTAAATATGCCGCATCCCGCGCAAAAAGATAGGTACCGCCCTCATCCAGCTCCACCTGCAATCCCATCAGTCCTGCAGAATGCCCCGGCAGGGAAATACACGTTACGCCCGGACACACCTGGTAATCCCCCTGGATCAGTGTATACTTATCCACAGGCACTGTAATATCCCTGCGCATGTATAATGTCCGGCCGTTTTGATCCAGCTGTTCAAAAACATAGGCAAAGGCCTGGGCAAACTCGTCCTTTTGGACGATCACCTGGGCATGAGGGAACAAGTACAAATAGCCTGCATGATCCACATGCATATGGGACAAAATCACTGTCCGTATATCCTTGGGTGTTAGCCCCACCAGCCCCAGCTGATATTCCAGCGTCTGAGTCTCGTCCTGATAATAGGGTGTCATTTCCTTAATAGATTCCGGCCAGTTTTGGGACATACCCTTAGGATCGCACCCCAGGTCGCATAAAATATATCCGTAGTCCGGCACATGGATCAGTATTGAATCAATCGGCACATCCACCATGCGGTTTTTGGCTTCCGGCTCAGACCGTGTGGCGATCACCGTCCCCGGCACCATTAGATTAATGTCTGACCGCATTTTCCCCAAGTCAAGAATTGAAAATTGTATACCATATTTGTTCATCTTTCATTACCTCCTGCCTTTATTGTAAAACAGAAGGCAAAAATAAAGTAGATGCAAAAAGTTTGTCAGTATTTACTTTTGGGTGCTTTCCCAGTCGCTTTTTAAAATACTGTAAACCGCCATATCGCACAGCCCTGAAGTATTTACATCGGCCTGGCGTAAAATCCCCTCCCGCATCAGACCGCATTTGATCATTACGCCGCCGGAATGGGGATTTCGCACATCATGCCTGGCCTCAATACGGTTCATGCCTACCTGGCTAAACAAAAATTCGATCACCTTTGAAAACGCCTCTGACATAATCCCCTGGTGCCACCATTTCTTTCCCATGCAATAGCCAATATGCGCGCCCCGGATATTTTCCGAAACCTTCACAACGCCAATATTTCCTATAGGCTCTCCGGTAGACTTCAGCTGGATGATCCATTGGTAAAAATCCGGCTGGCTGTAGTTTTCCATAAGATAATGGATATACCCTTGTGTATCGCTGATACTGCCATGGGCATTCCAGGTAAGATACCGGGTCACCTCCGCATCTCCTGTCCAGTTTTCAAACATTTTCGGCGCGTCCGATTCCACGGCCTTTCTTAAGATCAGGCGCTCCGTCTCCAAGCACCGGGTTCCAAGATGGTTCATTGTCATTCCTCCCTGTAAATTCATCACCAAACTGAACTGCGCGTTCCCTGGTCTCATTATACTATCAAAATCTGCGGGATCTGTCAAAAATTTTTCAATGGACAAATGCAGCCGCCACTGCTATAATGAATCAGTATTCATAAAATCGGGCCTATGCCCGGACTGGTTCGCGAACTTCCCAGGATAAAAAACCAAGTATCACTATCAGGGGATGATCCCCGTAGAAAGATTGGAGAATGAATATGAAGAAAAAAAGAACATCGGTTACGTGGATGTGCCTGATCGCATTTGGCATGGTAATGAATATCGTCGGGGCTTTCCTGGCGATGAACCTGCGGCTGCCCATCTATCTGGATTCCATTGGCACGGCTGTAACAGCCGCTTTTTTAGGCCCGGTGGCAGGAGCGATCACAGGATTTTTCGGAAGTATATGCAGCGGATTCCTTTTCGATGTGTATTCCTTCTACTATGCACCGGCCCAGATCCTTACCGGCCTGATGGGCGGATGGCTTTTTTCATCCGGCTGGCTTTTCAGAAAGGGGCAGGAAGGCAGGAAGCATTTTCGCCACGGACGGCTCCTTGCAGGTACGCTGGCAGTATCTGTTCCTACCAGCATTGCAAGCTCTATTGTAACAGCGTTTCTGTTTGGCGGAATTACGTCCTCCGGCTCTACATATATTGTAGTCTTGCTGGACAAGCTGGGCGTGCCATTAACCGCCAGCTGTTTTATTGTCCAGGCACTGACCGATTATGGTGATGAGCTGGCAGCGCTGGCCATTGCATCTGCGGTGCTTAGTGTGGCTGGTTCTCAAATTCCGGCCATGGTACGAAGGAGTTGACTTTATGGATAGATATAATAAGATCACACAGAAAAATCCACGGGAGATCGTGCTGTTAAAAGCATTTCCCTGCGCATGGGGGAAATGCCGTTTCTGCGACTACATTGATGATAATTCCAGAGATGAAGAAGCGATGGTCCAACTGAACCGCCAGGTGCTTTCCAATGTTACGGGAGAGCTTGGGGTGCTGGAAGTGATCGATTCAGCCAGCTGCTTTGAACTGCCAAAGCAGACCCTGGAAGATATACGCACCATTGTAAAAGAAAAAGGAATCCGCCGGCTGTTTTTTGAAAGCCACTGGATCTACCGCCGCCGTCTTAATGAAATGCGGGAGTATTTTGGCTGTCCCATTACCTACAAGATCGGTGTGGAAACCTTTGATAATGATTTCAGGGAAAACTACCTGAACAAGCATGCGGATTTTACATCACCGGAAGAAGTGGCCCAGTGGTTTGATTCTCCATGTATCATGGTTGGAATCAAAGGGCAGACTAAGGAAATGATCGCCCGGGATATAGAGCTTTTGAAAAAGCATTTCCGTCTGGGCACAGTTAATGTTTATACAGATAATACCACGGATGTTAAGCGGGATGAGGCCCTCGTCCAGTGGTTTATAAAAGAATATGCCTGGCTGAAGGATGATCCTTCCATCGAAGTGCTTTATGAAAATACAGACTTCGGCGTAGGAGACTGACAATCCTTCAAGCCGGAAGCGCCATATGGCCAAACAGACAAAGCCCCTTGCGAAAACAACTTGCGCAAGGGGCTTTGTCTGTCCAAACGCATGGCTGAATCGTTATAAAAACGATGGCCTTCTGCCGTTTGTCTCATTTTCGGTTATTTTTTCAGGACATATCTCAGCCATACGCCATCCCCGTCAACACGCTCCACAGCTTTCAGAGAAAAAGCCGCAGGGCTTCTTTGAGGAAGGCTTTCCATCCGTTCAAAAATCGATACGGAACTTGTGTTTCCGTCAGCCACCGGAGCAATGACCAGGCTCAGCTCATCAATAAGATCCTCCTGGGCAAAGGACCAGTTAATGGTCCCTCCGCCGGCGATCATGAGCCGGTCAATGTGAAATAAAGTTTTCAGCTTATATAGAAGGAGGCTGCAATCCAGCTGATCTTTACCGGCAAAAATATAGGAAATGTCAAATTTATGCAAATAAGCCAAATAGGCCTGGGAAACCTTTTCTGTCAATACCTGGATCACATGGGCCTTTGGACGGCCTTTAAGCTCCAGATATTTGGAGTTCCATCCTAAAATACCTTCAGGATCCACGGAAACAATATAGTTTGCCACATCAGAAGATGCCACATAGTCCTCTTTCGGATAAGCGGTCCCGGCTTTGGAAAGCTTTGGGGCAAGGCCAAAGGAGAAACCGCCGGCCATTGTGGTGGTTCCATAAAGGGTTGCCTGACAGTCATAAAATCCCCGGAGCTTTCCATAAGTCTCCCGGGCAGGTACTGCCCTGGGATCGGTCATATAAGCGCCGTCGATCTTCCCGTCCAGGGATGTGAACATATGACATACTACAAAAGGCTTTTCCATTAAAAACACCTCTTTTTATTTCAATGCAGCGCCGTCAGAAAATGCATTGCCGACTTTTTCTCCCAGTTTTACGTAAGCTGCGTTGGCCGGATCAAAAACAATAGGCTCAAACTTGGTCAGGTCGATGGTACCTTCTTCACTTAAAATGCTTTCATCCACGCTTACATTAACGATCTCGCCAATAATATTTCCATCCTCGTTCACCTTGATCAAACGACACTCCATGGTCAGGGGCATCTCGTCGATCAAAGGCGCATCCACATGGGCGCTCTTTGTTGTATGGAAACCGGACTTTTCCATCTTATCCGGTGTATTGTTGGCAGATGCAAGACCTACATAATCGGCAGCAACTACATGGGCCGCATCGGCAAAGCTTACAGTAAATGCCTGGCGGGATTTAATATTCGCAGTCGTCTTATGTCCGGCGCTTAAGCAAAGCACCACCTTATCAGAATCATAAATACCGCCCCAGGCTGCATTCATAACATCGGCATTGTTATGATCATCATAGCTTCCGATCAGCAGTACCGGAAGGGGATACATCCATGTTTTTTTACCAAAATCTTTACGCATCTTTATTACACTCCTTTTATTTTTGTTCGTCTACCGGAGGCACAATCTTAGCATAGCTTTCCAGCTTGTCAGGTGTGCTGATATAGTAGCGTTTCTTTTGATCTAAAGCTGCGATCTGTGCCATTTCTTCATCCGTCAGTGAGAAGTCAAACAGATCAAAATTATCCTTAATGTGTTCCGGATTTTTAGAGCCCGGGATCACTACATTCTTATTCTGGATGTGCCAGCGAAGGATGATCTGGGCATTGGTCTTGCCGTATTTTTCAGCAAGACTGCCAAACAGAGGCTCCTGGATCAGAGCCTTATCTCCATGGCCTAACGGATACCATGCCTGGATAACGATGCCTTCCTTATCCAAAAATGCCTTTAATTCCTTTTCCTGGGAATAAGGATGAACCTCTGTCTGAAGGATAGCAGGCTTTACTTTGCAAATGCTGAGGATCTCACGGATCATTTCTTCATTAAAGTTAGAAAGTCCGATAGCCTTAACCTTGCCTTCTTCATAAGCCTTTTCCATCTGGCGGTATCCGGCAATATAATTTCCTGCAGGCTGGTGGATTAAAAGCAGGTCAATATAATCTGTGCCAAGACGCTCTAATGTTTTATCTACAGCGTCATCCTGTTCATAAAAGGATGGCCACAGCTTTGTCTCAAAAAAAATCTCCTCTCTTTTCAGTCCGGAAGCTTTCATTGCCCGCCCTACAGCCTTTTCGTTCATATAAGCATTAGCTGTATCAATAAGACGGTAACCGCATTTTAATGCGCTGAGGACAGAAGCCTCTGCCTCGTCTGGTGTTAATAAAAAGGTTCCGATGCCTGCCATAGGCATCTTAACGCCATTATTTAAAGTAATATATTCCATATCTGGATCCCCCTTTTCTTTGATACTTGTATTATATCAAAGGGGGGACAAAGCCGGAAGTCTCTGTTAGTTTGGTTATTTTAACCTTTAGGTTTAAAGTTGTCTGAGACGAACGGCCTGTAACGGCCCAAACCTCGGCCACTATAAAGCTTCAGGCTTTATTAAGGAGCCGGTACATCATGCCGGCAAATTCTTCTTTCTGACAGGTCAACGCTCCTGATGAATGTACATCCGGCTTAAAGATTCCTCTCCATCTCCCTGTACCATGCACAAAAACTCCCAACCGTACCTTTCATAAAAAGATGTATGGTCTGTTAAAAGATAGAGTGTAGAAATCCCGTACCCTTTCATATCCTCACATACGTGATCCAGAAGCCGGCCTGCGATCCCCCGGCAGCGGTGATCCTCCTCCACATACACAGCGCATACATTTGGCGAAAGATCCTTGCGGTCATGAAAATCATTTTCGATCACTCCAAGGCCGCCTGCAATACGGCCTTCATCTACAGCCACATACCACTGAGGCACAGATCCCCTTTGGCACAGACATGCTTCTATACTGGACGCATATTCCTGTACAGGGATCCCCCACTTTTCATGAAACCACTCAGCCGCCTGATTGGCAAGCTCCCTGTGGTCCCGCAGATTTAAAATTTCAAGACTCATTTACCATCCTCCCATGTTTCTGTATCCGTCAGCGGCTTTATCTGGAAAATCCAGGCTCTTTTCGGCTCTCCCAAAAGAGAGATCCCTTCCTCCATCAGCTGCCGCCCTGTCCGTCGCCCGGCGTCTGCCAGTGTATTTCCGGTGCCCCGGCACTTTATGTCATACGCCTGCTCCGGCTTTAAATGCACAGGCCGGATCTTTAAGGGACGCTGCACAAAATCCTTTTTGCAAAATACAAACAAAAGCTGGCGATCCCCGACCTGATACTGTAAGGCCATGCCCCCGTCCGCATTAAGCAAATGAAACACCCTGGCCCGGGTAAGGATGGGGCGGATCTGTGTTTTATAAAAGCGGATCTCCTCCCGGAAAATCTCCCGTATATTTTCCGGCAGCGCTGCAAAATTTCTGGAAAATCCCATAACATGGAGCATTGCGGCACGCAGGGTATAGCGGATCTCATCCTCCGGCGTGTCCTCACGGATTTCAAAACCTTCAAAGGCATGGCTGCCGTCATCGTAGGTACGTGTCTCAGACCAGGCCCAGTGAAGGATATGCTCCGGAGGGATAAAACGGGAAAGCTCGTAAAAGCTGTCCAGGCTGTGGCTTGTTTCATCCACATCACTTAAAAAGGTGAGATGCGTCAGGGAAAATATAGCCGTATCGCAGCGAAGTCCGCCGGAGGAACAGTTTTCGATCACCAGCTGCGGATACTTATTTCTTAGCTTTTTCAGTATATCATAATATGCTTTATAATGCCAGAACAAACCATCCCCTGCCCCGTGGCCATGATCCGTGCGGGTACAGCCTTCCCCGGGATCCATATTAAAGTCCAGCTTCATCCAGTCCGGGCAGGCCGTATCCAGCAAATGGGTCAATGTATCCAGCAGCCACTTAGCCCCATCCGGGTTCCCCAGGCATACATAGGAATTATCATAGTGTCGGCCCCGGCAGATGGCTTCAAACTCCGGATGCTCCCGGATCAGCCTGGACTCCCTGCCAAGGGCCTCCGGTTCTGCCCATAATCCAAACGCCATCCCCAAGGCATGGATATGGTCCGAAAGAAACTTAAGCCCATGGGGAAAACGCTCCGTATTAACTATATCCCAGTCGCCCTGCTGGCGGCTCCAGTGGATTTTCCCGCTTTCTCCGTACCATCCTGCATCCAGGGTACACAGCTCCACCCCTAAATCCCTGGCTGTCCGGGCATTTTCCAAAAATACATCCTCATTGATCAGGGCATCCTCAAACGTCCACCAGGGATTCCACTCCACAGGCAAAACCTTTGCCGGCGGATATAAATGCTTGCGGCCATAGGTATGGATTTTTGCCGTCAGCTTGTCCCAGTCTCCGTCTGCGGCGGAAAAAATATACACACACGGAAAATCCCCGGCTGCTTTTGTGCAGCAGGTTCCGGATCGATCACTGCCATCGGCCTCCGAAGCTTTATATGGGATTTCTGCCTGAAATGCGCCATACTCGTCAATGGATATGCTCCAGTTGCCGGACCAGGCCACCATGACGGCCAAAATATGGCCCTTGGGGGAACCGATCCGAAGAAATGAGGAATACCCGTGGCTGGAACGTCCCCAGGTACACTGAATGTCAAATCTTTGTCCCTGTGTCCACGGCCGGGTCTTTTTGTCAAACTCTCGCCCCCACTGGCTTTCATAATAATAAATCTCATAGGCGGATCCGGGCTCCAGCAAAGGCTCTGCCCTTGTGCATAAGCCTTCTTCCGGATCATAATGAAATTTTAATACACTCACTTCTTCCATAAATACATACCTCCTGCCCATTTGTCAAAGGGCCAGGGACAAGTCCTGGTTCGGACTTGCCCCTGGCCCTGATATTTGCCTCTATTTATGCGATGATCGCTTTTGATACTGTTTCCTTTTCATTTAATGTGACATTTTCGTCCACTAAAACGAAGGAAGTCTGGCCGTCCACAGCGGTTACGTTTACCTGATCCGGACGAACCTGTACGGCAAGGGTTGTTCCGCGCCATACAATGTTAAAATCAAGCTTTGACCATTCCTTTGGAAGGGACGGACGGATACGAAGCTCTCCGCCGACAATACGCACGCCGCCAAAGCCCATAATAGCGGACTGCCATATGCCGCCCATGGATGCGCTGTGGATACCTGCGTTGGAGGAACGCATTTCCTCCCCAAGGTCAATAGCGCTGGCTCCGGTAAAGAACCGGTATGCGGTTTCATGGAGACCCAGGTCGTTGGCAAGAACACTGTGGGTGGATTTGCTCAGGGAAGAATCATGAAGCGTGCGGGCCTCATAGTAATTATAGTTCTTCTCCTTTGTTTCTCCGTCAAACAGATCATCCAGCAGATACATAAGCACGACCAGGTCGCTTTGCTTAAGCACCTGCATATTGCTGATCTGCTCCATAGTACAGATTAATGGGGTTGTCATCAATAACCATGTAATACTGCTGGCCGTTGATCTTACCCATATTCATAAGAGAATCCGGAAGGGTCTGAGTGAAATCTTCATCTGCTGCAATCACTTCATCCATGGACATTGCAACACCGCGGTCTACCCATTTGAAGAAATCACCTTCGCCGGAAGTAAAGATGTCATAGCCATCTCCGGATGAGAAAGAAGTGGTCAGTCGGTCGCCATAGCCCTCAGAAGGAACCAGGTCAAACACAATCTCAATATTCATATCATTGGTTTCATTAAATTCATCAATAAGCTGCTGCTCAGCTGCACCTTCTTCTGTGGTGCCCCAGTTGGTCAGACGGATAGTAATCTTCTCTCCGCTGTTTTCATTATTGGCAGCTTCTGTTTCAGCTGTGCTTTCTGTTGTGGCTGAGCCCGTGTCCGAAGTACCCCCCCCGAAGTCTGAGAAGTATTTCCTCCGCCGCATCCGGCTAACAGCCCTGCGATCATAGATACTGATAAAACGCTTGCGATAAGTCTTCCTTTCATGAAAAATCTCCTCCTTAAATAAAATCCACTTAGACAAAGCGTCTCTCTTTCGTTTTGTCTGCGAAAGCGTTTTTGTAAGTTTCCGAAAAAAAATCCGCCTGATACAGGGGATATATCACTGTGACATAGTACCGATTGCACTGTTCCTCTCACAGATCCGTCCATGGCCTGCATGGCAAATGTGCATCAACAGCCGGACCGGAGGGGAAAGTCCCTTCCCCTATCCGCACAAAAAGAGGAATATGCACAATAATTTGTACACATCCCCTTTTTTACTGTTTTCCATATCGTCCGATCGCTGCTGTTTAGCTGCGCGGCTTTGGACAATATTCTTTGACGGTCGCCCGTTTTATAAATTCATAATCCATATAAATATGGCTGTACTCTTTTTTATCATTGATCATATGATATAAGATCTCGCCCCCGGCGCGTCCAAAGGCATAAGGATCCTGGGCCACTGTGGTCAGCCCTCCGTTAATATAGCGGGCCGCAGGAATATCGTCAAATCCTACCACAGACACATCCTCAGGCACACTTAAGCCCTGCTCATTTAATGCCTTTATAACGCCGATTGCCATAAGATCACTGGAGCAAAAGATGGCCGAAACGCCGGGACAGTTATCCAGCAGACGGAACGTGGCCCGGTAAGCTTCTTCTTCTTCAAATTCACCATTTTCCACCCAGGCGCTGTCCTTTTCCAGACCGGCTTCTTCCATGGCCTGCAAATAGCCCCGCAGACGCCGCTGGGACACGGTTGCTGTTTCTTTTCCATTCATAAGCGCGATTTTTTTATGGCCAAGCCCGATAAGATAATGGGTCACGTCATAAGCTGCCTTTGCGTTGTCAATGGAAATGCCGCACACATTTTTGCTTTTATACTCCCCTTCCATGACAACACAGGGAATCTCGCTGTTCATCAGCTCCCGGTAGTATGGCTCATTGGTATTTAAACCGGACACAAGCACTCCGTCAATGTTTTTCTGGCGGCACAGCTGGATATAGCTTAACTCACTTTGTTTTGCTGCATTGGTGGTCAATATGATAAAATCAAAATGGTGATCCAGGGACGCCTGGTACATCCCGCTGATCATGCCAAAAACAAAACCGCTTTCGTCCTTCTTTACAAGACCTGAAACAAGAAATGCCAGGTTGAGCTTCGGTTTTCCCCCCAGTGAACGGGCATTGGCATCCGGCATATAATTTAGCCTGGAAGCGATCTCCTGGATCTTTTTTTTCGTTTCAGGCTTCACATCACTATACCCGTTTAATGCCTTGGAAACAGTGGTGATCGATACCCCTGCTTCCCTGGCTACATCTCTTATCCCTGCTCTTTTCACTACTACTCACCCTTGAATTACTTAATTTATAACACGATTCAGCCACAGGGCCGGATCATTGCATTCTGCGATTATTATACCATGAAACACTTTAAATTGAAAAGCTGTTCCGCCGCAAAATCGCGTTTTTTGATACCTGTTCATTACTATTCACAGCCGTTTCATACTTGGCAGCAGACGCGTTGTGCTTGCACAAAAGCACCTGCTGCCAAGTATGAAACAGGACTGTGAAGCAGTCACCCCACCCACATAAGCAGTCTTAGCCCCGTAAGGG
>DVIT01000010.1 GCA_018711005.1 Candidatus Scybalocola faecigallinarum
TTTAATGGTGGGCGGCACAAGCCGTGTGCCTTTAGTCCAGACCATGGTGAAGCAGATGGCTGCCGGTGTGCCGGTGTACTGTTCAGCGGATGTGGATCTGGCGGTAGCCAGAGGAGCGCTGATGTTTGCCAAGAGTGGGGAAAGGCTGGAAAACGGGAGTAAGTCAGAAAAGGCTGGCGGTGCGGGAAAAGCTGGTGCGAAAGATGCGGGAGCTAAGACCGATGTTGGCAGTAAAGCAGGTCCTTCTGTGGGAGACAGGAAGGAAAGGAAAAACGTCTCATCAGTTGGTACTGCATCGCATAGTGAACAGGCGGCAGTATTAGGAGATGTTCCGCCGCAGGTTTCGGGCTATACCTGCTTGTTTATCGCTTATGGCAGTCACTGGGAAATTTATCCGCTGGAGGCTTCATCGGAACAGGCAATGAACAAACTAAAAGCAGCAGCAGGGAAGATGCCTTCGAATCTTAAGATCCTAAAGCAGCAGGGCGATTCTCTCATAGTGGGAATAAAGGCTGATAAAACTGTTGCAGCCCAGCTTACAGGTAATCCTTTATTGTTGGGAATACCTCAAGGTACAGAAAAAGAAATTTCTCAGTGGAAAGATATAACGGATCTGGAGATGGGATTTCATTTTGCGGCGGGGATTAAAAGTGATCAGAGGGTTATCGTTACTGAAAATTCCGGATTGCAGACAGAAGTAAGCCAATGGCGTCAGATATGCGCTGTAAGCTGCGGTTTTTATCATATTGCGGGGCTGCGAAATGACCGTACGGTTGTTGCCGCAGGACGTAATTCTTATGGACAGTGCAATGTAGGTGAATGGAAGGATATTGTAGCTATTGCCTGCGGGAGCAGCCATACGGTAGGGCTTAAGGCTGACGGAACCGTGGTTGGCGCCGGGAAAAATGATGATGGTCAGCTTTATGTAAGTTCGTGGAGAAATATTACACAGGTGGCCTGCGGAACCCGATGGACGATTGGCCTTAAATCTGATGGAACCGTTGTGGCAGCAGGATTTAATGAACAGGGACAATGCCAGGTTTCCGGCTGGAAGGAAATCCGGTATGTTTTTTGTATTTCAGGAAGGACAGTAGGTATAAAAAAGGATGGTTCTGTATTATGTACAGATTTTCGCAAGCTTTCCGGCGGGAGGATCCAGGCATTGCCGGAAAAGGTATTCAGGCTGCCTGAAAAGCTTCTGGCAGGGGAAAAGACAGTATCTGACAAATCTGACCGTACCTTTAATATATGGGCAAAGCAGAATCCTCCATTGACTCGGAAATCCGATGCGGAAATAAATAACAAGGGCAGCAGGTATTTTTATGGAATAGGAATGGACAGGCGGGATTTTGCAGAAGCTCTTAAATGGTTTTATGCCGGGGCGCAGAAGGGATATAGCGCGGCGCAATTCAATTATGGATATTGCTGCTTTTACGGGTATGGACGGGATGAAGACCGGAAGGAAGCTGTCCAATGGTATCTTAAAGCGGCACGGCAGGGAGACTACTATGGAATGATCCACCTGGGAGATTGCTATTTTTATGGAGAGGGCATTGGAAAAGATTATAGCGAAGCGGTATATTGGTATGAAAAAGCGGCTCAGAAAAGACACCCCTATGCTCTGGATGGCCTTGGTCGCTGTTATGAGGGCGGCTATGGGGTTAGGAAGGATCCTTTTAAGGCAGATCAATATTTTCTGGAGGCAGTAAATATTTATCGTGGATGGGCAGAAAAGGGCATCGGGCCTGCTTTTGGAAGGCTTGGAGAATATTACAGAGATAACCGGGGAGTGCCCAGAAATCCTAAACTTGCGTCTCAGTATTTTGAAAAAGCCAGAAATATAACGACATGGATGCCCCTATATAAAAATTTGAAAGAAATGCTTGAAAAGGGAAGTCCCGTTTACTGTTCTCTGGATATGAGTCTTGCCTGTGATTTTTCCGAAGGTGAGGAAAAGATCAGCGGCACATTAGGCTATATTCTTGGCAAAGCATATAGTACCCGGGGAGAAAAATATTATATGGAATCAGCCATATGTTTTCGCATTGGGGCTGAAAAAGGGCGCGGTGACGCTCAGCTCCGGTTAGGAGAGTGCTATGAATTTGGCTGGGGCGTAGAGCAGGATTATGCAAAGGCGATCCAGTGGTATCAAAAGGCTGCGGATCAGGGCATTTCTCAGGCCAGAGAGCGATTAATCTATGTGAAGAAATATTTTTTGTGAACGCATTAAGGATGTAGATTCGGCGCGTCTGCGTCCCTGAAGTTTAGATAGGGTTCAGATGTGCCGTGGAGGGCCGGATGTTTAATGAGGTGATGACAATGATCGCGGGAATCGATATAGGCACAAGCTATTCCAGCATCTGTGTGCTGGACGGAAGCGGAAAGATAAAGCCAGTGGACATTGCCACAGGCACAAGTATGTTTGGAAGCAAGTATTCGCTCCCATCGGCAGTGTTTGTGGAGGATTATGGAAATGTCCTGGTAGGCCAGGCGGCTATGAACAGCCGCAAGCGCAGGCCCCAGAACTTCCGTATGGAATTTAAGCGGGATCTGGGCCAGGATATTCCCATTGTCCTTGGCAATACCAGCTTTTTGCCGGAAGATTTTTATACAGAGCTTTTCCGTCACATGAAAGCCAGCGTGGGAAAAATGAGCAGCGAGTCCATAGAAACCGTGTGCCTGACCTGTCCTGCGGCCTTTGGAAAGAAAAAGCGGGAAAAAGTATTAAAAGCTGCTAAGGCAGCAGGATTTTTCAATGTGCAGCTTGTAGACGAGCCCACGGCAGCAGCTATGAGCTTTAAAGATGACGGAATATTATCCGGCAGGAAAAAGCTGCTCATCTATGATTTTGGCGGCGGGACTTTTGATGTTTCTCTGCTGGCCTATGATAACGGACATTTTTCTCTAATGACGGAGCCCTCCGGCCTGGAGCGGTGCGGCGGTATTGACATAGACCGGATGATCTTTGAGGATATGCAAAAGTGTATCGACCCGGAAATCCTTGCGTCCATCGCCAAAGACCCGAAAAAAGCCATGCGCCTGAATGTGCAGCTTTCGGAGCTGGCAGTTAAAGCGAAACATCATTTAAGCACAGCGTCCGTTTATGAGGAATACATTGAAGTGGGTATGGACGATTTTGAATATACCCTGACCTTAGACAAGCTAAACACCATGATCGCCGGGATGGTAGGCCAGACCGTGGATGTGTGCCGGAAGGTGGTGGAAGACGCTGGGATCAAGGTGAAGGATCTGTCAGCTATTTTAATGGTGGGCGGCACAAGCCGTGTGCCTTTAGTCCAGACCATGGTGAAGCAGATGGCTGCCGGTGTGCC
>DVIT01000045.1 GCA_018711005.1 Candidatus Scybalocola faecigallinarum
ATCGTGGATATCATTTCCGATGTGAACCTGGCATATTCCGAGCATGCCAGAAAATATCTCCATGAGTGCGGCCTTCCCAAGGAAAGGGTGTATGTAACGGGCAGTCCCATGGCAGAGGTGCTGCACCAGAACCTGGCGGAGATTGAAAAGTCGGATATTCTGGAAAAACTGGGACTGGAACCGCAAAAATATATTCTGCTTTCCGCTCATCGGGAAGAGAACATTGATACGGAAAAGAATTTCCTGAGCCTGTTCACAGCAATCAATAAGATGGCGGAAAAGTATGATATGCCGATTTTGTATTCCTGCCATCCCAGAAGCAGGAACCGTCTGGCTGCTTCCGGATTTGAACTGGACCGGCGCGTGATCCAGCATGAGCCGCTGGGGTTCCATGATTACAACCATCTGCAGATGAACGCCTTTGCGGTAGTGTCCGATTCCGGCACGCTGCCGGAGGAGAGCAGCTTCTTTACGTCCATCGGGCATCCTTTCCCGGCGGTATGCATCCGGACCAGCACCGAGCGCCCTGAAGCCCTGGACAAAGCCTGCTTTATCCTGGCGGGAATTGATGAGAAGAGTCTGCTGCAGGCGGTGGATACAGCCGTGAACATGAACCGGGAAGGGGATTATGGGATTCCGGTGCCGGATTACGTGGAGGAGAATGTCAGCACGAAGGTGGTGAAGATCATTCAGAGCTATACCGGGGTTGTGAATAAGATGGTGTGGAGGAAATGAACTATCCAGACAGGCAATCATTAATAAAGTACATGAGAGATGTTTAATCACAAGAGGAGAAACAAATGGGAAAATACTTTGGAACAGACGGCTTTCGCGGTGAAGCCGGCATAACCTTAACCGCGAACCATGCATTTAAGATTGGCCGGTTTCTCGGCTGGTACTATGGAGAATTGAAGCGGCAGGCCGGTGATCCGTCACCGGCAAGGATTCTGATTGGCAAGGATACACGCCGCAGCTCTTACATGTTTGAATACAGCCTTGTGGGCGGTCTGACAGCCTCCGGCGCGGACGCTTATCTGCTCCACGTGACCACAACGCCCTCGGTGGCCTATATTGCCCGTGTGGATGAGTTTGACTGCGGTATTATGATTTCTGCCAGCCACAATCCTTATTCCGATAACGGGATCAAGCTCATCAACGGCCATGGTGAGAAGATGGATGAAAACACCATCGGTCTGGTGGAAGAGTATCTGGACGGTCATTTAAAGGCCTTCGGAGAAACCTGGGAGGAGCTTCCCTTCGCGTCCCACGAGAGGATCGGCCGTACGGTGGATTATGTCTCCGGGCGGAATCGCTATATCGGTTATCTGATTTCCCTTGGGATTTATTCCTTTAAGGGCGTGAAGGTGGCCCTGGACTGTGCCAATGGTTCCGCCTGGAACGTGGCCAAGGCGGTGTTTGACGCCCTGGGAGCCAAAACGCTGGTGATCAATGCGGAGCCTAACGGAGTGAACATTAATACCAATGCCGGTTCCACCCATATCGAGGGGCTTCAGAAGTTTGTGGTGGAGAACCAGTGCGATGTGGGCTTTGCCTATGACGGGGACGCGGATCGCTGTCTCTGTGTAGATGAAAAGGGAAATGTGGTTACAGGCGACCATATCCTGTATATCTATGGGCGATACATGAAGGACCGGGAAAAGCTGATCAACAACACGGTGGTTACCACGGTAATGAGCAATTTCGGCCTCTACAAGGCCTTTGACGAGTGCGGGATCGGCTACGCGAAAACGGCGGTGGGTGATAAGTACGTCTATGAATATATGACGAAAAACGGCTGCCGCATCGGCGGGGAGCAGAGCGGCCATATCATTTTCAGTAAGTACGCCAGCACCGGCGATGGCATCCTGACCAGCCTCAAGATGATGGAGGTGATGCTGGCCCGTAAAAAGAAGATGTCCGAACTCAGTGAAGGCTTTACCGTCTACCCACAGGTGCTGGAAAACGTCCGGGTGAAGGATAAGGCTGCGGTGCAGGCGGATCCGGATGTTCAGAAGGCCGTGGAGGAAGTCACGGAGAAGCTCGGGGATACCGGACGGATTCTGGTGCGGGAATCCGGAACAGAGCCGGTCATCCGTGTGATGGTCGAGGCGGAAAGTGAGGAGATCTGCTGTGGGTATGTAGAGGCTGTCATTTCTGTGATCCGGAAAAAAGGACATGGTATTTGAAGAAATATTTTTTGAGGTACTTTTTACATGTGCGGAATGGAGAGAACCTGGCTGAGGCAGTGAAATCCACCGGGAAGCTGCGGATTCTGGCGGAGAAGACGAACGATGGGCTGGCAATCCATGGTGTCTGTGGGATCGGTCATACTAGATGGGCGACTTATGGGGAGTCCAGTCAGACCAATGCCCATCCCCATGCCAGCGGAAACAGTATACGTTCCGGCTCCAGTCTGGCGGAGTTAGAGGTTGTGGGAGTACATAACGGGATTATTGAGAACTACCATGCCGGTTCTATCGATGCCATCAACAAGACACTGGTACGCGTGAGAGGCAGTTATGCGCTGGAGGTGCTGTTCACCAACCATTCGGAAGTGACCGAAGATAAGCTGGAAGCTATCCACATGCTTCCGGGCTATACCCACAATATCATTAATTTAAGTGATACGCAAAATCTTGTGACCGTCATGTGGGCCAATGAATCTTTTGATCCTGGGCATCCGGATACTTTTGGAGAACCGGTTTAAAAATGTGCAGCGTATCTATTGTGCTTCTGCATCTTTAATGCTAAAATAAAGGCATGGTAAAGAACATATTGGCGAACATATACATGCCATTGACTTTTCCACAAAAGTGTAAGAATGGGGGAATCCAATATGGGTCATTCAGATCTTAATGGGAACAACATTTTTACCAAAGATAAAGGCGTGCCCCCTGAAATCATGAAAGCAGAAAATGAGCTCGAGGCACGTTATGAGAAGTACAGAGCCATACTTGAAGAATTGACGATCATGAGTGATATTTTTATGAGAAATGTACTCAAAAGTCAGGAATGCACTGAATTTATTCTTCAGGTCATTATGAAAAAGAAGGATCTTAAGGTACAGGAACAGGTTATACAAAAGGACTATAAGAACCTTCAGGGAAGATCTGTTATTCTTGACTGTGTGGCACGGGATACGGAAGATAAACTATATGATATGGAGATTCAACAGGAAAATGATGGAGCATCTCCTAAAAGGAGCCGGTATCACAGCGGGCTAATGGATATGAACATGCTACATGCCGGGCAGGATTTTGATCAGCTTCCGGAAAGCTACGTTATATTTATTACACGAGACGATGTGCTTGGAGATGGACTTCCCATTTATCATATCCGTAAAAGGATCGATGAGAATGGGAAAGCGTTTGCGGATGGGGCCTGCATCATATACGTGAACTCTGGGATTAAGAATGATGATACAGAGCTGGGCCGTTTGATGCATGACTTGCATTGTAAAGATCCGGATAAAATGTACAGCAAAGTTTTAGCAAAGCGTGTTCGTGAGCTTAAAAAGACACCGGAAGGAGTAACGCATATGTGTGAAGTGTTCAAAAAGTATTTTAAAGACGAATTTGAGCTGGCTGCAAGATTAGGTATGGAGCATGGCATGAGGCAAGGTATGGCGCAAGGCATCGAGCAGGGCATAGAACGGGGAATTGAGCAGGGCATCGAACAGGGAATTAGGCGGGGAACCGTGGAAACGAAAAAAGAAATCGCTTTATCTCTGAAGGGGGCTGGCATGCCGGTAGAACAGATTGCGCAGATTATGAAGGTGAGCATCAGTATGGTAAGGGAATGGCTGGCAGAGGGTGTGCCTGCTGTAAAATAGCTGATAATCTTTCGGTTGTGTTATTACAATAACGGATGAAATGTCTCCTGTGGGATTAATGAACTATGGGGACACTTAAATATAGGAAAATATGTATGGATGAACAGAGAGAATGTATGCAGATATGTTCTCTCTGTTTTTCTGACTAAGGAGGAAAAGCATAATGTGTGGAATTGTAGGTTATACGGGAACAATGGAGACAGCGCCGATACTTATTGAAGGCCTGTCGCGGCTGGAATACCGGGGCTATGACTCTGCCGGGATTGCTGTGACAGGCAGCGGAGATGGGAGTGGGGTAATTGAGGTGATCAAGGCAAAAGGGCGGCTGCAGGCCTTGTGTGAAATGACGGATAGCGGGAGAACCGTTCGGGGGACTTGCGGTATTGGCCATACTCGCTGGGCAACTCATGGTGATCCGTCTGTTGTCAATGCTCATCCCCATTTTTCAAAGGATAGGAAAATTGCAGTTGTACACAATGGCATTATTGAAAATTATAAGGAGCTGAGGGAATGGCTTGAGAAAAAGGGAGCCCAGTTTATTTCCCAGACAGATACAGAGGTGGTTGTACATCTGCTGGACTATTATTATAAAGACGATCCTCTGGAGGCGGTGTGTAAGATGCTGGGCCGTGTTCGGGGATCTTATGCTTTTGGGATTTTATTTCAGGATTTTCCTGACCAGATTTTTGCTGTGCGTAAAGACAGCCCGCTAATTATTGGTACGGCGCCCCAGGGAAGCTTTATTGCATCAGATGTTCCGGCAATTCTTAAATATACCAGAACAGTCTGCTATATTAATGATCTGGAAATTGCCAGGCTGTCTCCCGATGAAATCCATTTCTTTAATACAGATCAGGAGGAAATCCAAAAGGAATTTAAAACTGTAGAATGGGATGCAAAGGCGGCAGAAAAAGAAGGCTTTGAGCATTTTATGCTGAAAGAGATTTATGAGCAGCCTAAGGCAGTGGCGGATACGATCCACCCGAGAATTAAAGATGGGCAGGTTGTTTTGGATGAACTGGAAATGTCACCGGAGGATATTAAGAAGATCAGCCGGATACAAATGGTGGCCTGCGGTTCGGCTTATCATGTTTGTGTCTGCGCAAAATATGTTCTGGAATCAATGACAAGGATTCCTGTAGACGTAGATCTGGCATCTGAGTTTCGATACCGCCATCCGCTCCTTTGTGAGAATACACTGGTTATTGTGATCAGCCAGTCTGGAGAAACTGCGGACACATTGGCTGCTTTGCGCGAAGCAAAGAACATGGGCCATAAAGTGCTGGCCATTGTTAATGTGGTTGGCAGCTCCATTGCCAGGGAGGCAGACAGTATTTTGTATACATGGGCAGGGCCGGAGATTTCTGTAGCTACAACAAAAGCATACAGCACTCAGCTGGCTGCGGTTTATTTACTTGGATTGCTTTTTGCGCAAACACGGGAAACAATTTCCAAGAAGGATTATGACCGGTATGTGGAAGAACTGGATCGTATTCCGGATAAAATCCAAAAGATCCTGGATGAAAAAGAACGGATCCAATGGCTTGCCAATAAATTTTCTCATACAAAAGATGTATTTTTTATTGGTCGGGGACTGGACTACGGTATTTCTATGGAAGGCTCTTTGAAACTGAAGGAAATTTCTTACATTCATTCAGAGGCCTATGCCGCCGGTGAATTAAAGCATGGCACGATTTCTCTTATTGAGGATGGCGTGCTTGTCATCGGTGCAGCAACACAGCCGGAGCTTTTTGAAAAGGAAATCAGTAATCTGGTGGAAGTGCGCAGCCGGGGAGCCTGCGTTATGGGACTGACCCAGTACGGTAATTATACCATGGAAGACATTGCGGACTTTACGATTTATGTGCCAAAGACAGAGGATTATTTTACTACCAGTCTGGCTGTGATCCCTTTACAGCTTTTGGCCTATTACATATCTCTCGCAAAAGGACTGGATGTGGACAAGCCAAGAAATCTGGCAAAAAGCGTGACCGTGGAATAAGAAGATAAACTTGAATAGTGAGCAGCATATGGCATATAATGTATCCGAGGTGATTAAATGGATCAGTGTGTATGCTGTGGAGCTTATGTTCCGGAAGGACGATGGATATGCTGGATGTGTGAACACGTTGAGGAGATAACTGCGGAAAAAGAAGTCTCAGATCAGAGAACTTCTGAGGGAATAAGTAAAAAGCGGTCTAAGCCGCAAAAACACAGAAAATATTCTGTATAAAGGTTACTGAAAATATCACTGCTGTTTTAGAAATATGCGGATTTTGGCGGAAAATGCCGGAAGCATAGGGATGAAACAGCAGTTATTTTTTTGAAAAAATTTCGTAAAGTAAAATACTTTATGAATTATTATATACAACATGTCACAGCTTGTCAAATTATTTATCACAAATATTTCCAGTAAGAATCACACAAAATCATATATCAAATCACATTCAAAACAAAATAAATGTATATGGTCAATTACTAATAAAATAAAGCTAATGCTTTATGAAATATGGATGTAGTCTGGAACAATTTTTTCAAGGGCTTTCCTTTTGTACTCCAGTGATGAGTGAACATAGCAGTTTAATGTAATGGTCACGCTGGAATGACCGAGAATTTCACTTAGGCTTTTTACATCCACGCCCTTTTCGATGCAGCGTGTGGCAAATGTATGCCTTAAGCAGTGAAAATTCCGGTATCTCAACCCGCAATTCTCCAAAATTTTCTTGTACTGTCTCTGATATGTCCTGGGATCTGCAATTTTTTTCCGTTTCCCTGACAGAATATATACATCCGGGGATTTTCTGTAATGACTAAGGTAGTCATAGACAAATGTATTTATGGGAATATCCCTGATGGAAGATAGAGTCTTAGGCGTTCCCAGCAAAATCTGTGTATGGCGGGAATGATCCGGCATGTAAATTCTTTGTACTGTGTTCCGGATATGTATGATCTTTCGTTCAAAGTCCACATCTCCCCATTTTAAAGCACATATTTCCCCCAGGCGAAGACCGCAGTGAAGACAAAGTAAAATACCAAGCTCAGGCAATTCCAATTCTTTAATTAGCGCTTTTTCTAAAATTTCTTGTTCTTTTTCGTCAAAAATTTCAACTGTTTTTCTCGTATTCAGTGGAGCATTGCGGTAAAAAACCGGCTGCTTTAATCCATAAATAATTTCACCGTATTTTAAAATACTTTTAATAATGGAAACCATGTCCTTCACTGTTTTTTCCGATAGGCCTCCTTTTTGATCAATACGGCCATACTGAATTTTTTTATCAACAAATCCTCCAATCGTTATCTGATTGATCGTTTCTATTTCCATTTCTTTAAAACATGGTAAAATGTGTGTCCGCAAGAGACGGACATAGCAGGCATAAGTGGATATTTTTACCCGTTTTTTTGTGTATTCCAGCCATTCTTCAGCTAAATCTCCAAACTTTTTCATGAAAGTACCCCCTCTTTTTCGTAAAGTATTTTACTTTACGACAGCGTACGCGCTGGACGGACACACATATTCTTGCGGGAACGGAGGATTCGATGACTGGTTTTACGGATATTCACTGCCATATATTACCGGGGCTGGATGACGGCGCCAAAGACCGGCAGATGCTTGAGCAGATGCTGGAAATGGCTTATGAAAGCGGTACCCGGGCTTTAATTGCGACTTCCCATTATAATCCGGAGGTGTTTAATTATACGGCAGCGGATTATGAACAGCGTTTGATCCTGGCAAAGATCGCGGCGATGGATATTGCTGATGACCTTAAAATCTATCCGGGGAATGAAGTGTTTTTCACCAGCACAAGCGTTGAAGATATGCTTTCGGGGAAAATAAAGACATTGGCGGATTCCCAGTATGTGCTTGTGGAGTTCGCACCCTATCAGGATTTCGCGTATATTTGTAAAGCGGTCCGGGAGGTTTCCAGGGCCGGATTCTGGCCGGTAGTAGCTCATGCGGAGCGCTATGTGGCTGTGGCAGAAGTGCCGGAGCGGGCAGGCGATTTAATTGCCGAGGGAGCATATATTCAGGTAAATGCAGCGCATTTACTTGGTTCTGACGGCAAAAAAGTAAAAAATGCCATCCATAAGATGCTTAAAAGAAATGAGGTACACTTTATCGCTTCGGACGGGCACAATGTGCAGCGGCGGACGACGCAGCTGAAGGCGTGTGCCGATTATTTATGTCAGAAATTCGGAGAGGAGCAGTGCCGGACCATTATGATCGACAACCCCGGCAAGATTATTTCTAAAAAAATGATATAGGACATTGGAAAGTAATGTCCTGGCAAACGAGGTAGTTATGGAAAAAAAGTTTCAGGATGACGAAGTGGAGATTGATTTAAAGGAACTCTTTGCGATACTCATGGACAAGATCCTGTGGATCCTGTTGGCGGGAGTTGTGTGCGCTCTGGCAGTGTTCCTTGTAACCCGTTTTTTTATGACTCCCATGTATGCGTCATCGACACAGATTTATGTTTTATCTAAACAAAATTCAGAAGCTATGTCATACAATGACCTCCAGATGAGTACTCAGCTTGCAGAGGACTGTGCGGCTCTGATCCAGAGCAGGACAGTGACAAGCCAGGTGATCGAGGAACTGGGACTGGATATGACAGATGAAGAACTGGCTTCTTGTATCCGCGTTGAAGATGTTTCAAGCTCCGGCCGTGTGATCCAGATTACAGTGACCTATCCCGATCCGGCCCAGGCGCAGCAGATCGCCAATACTGTCAGAGAAGTTGCCGCCGGAAATTTCGTGGAGATCATGGATCTTCAGGCAGTAAATACTGTAGAAGAAGCGAATCTTCCCCAAAATCCATCAAGTCCTAATGTAAAAATGTATACGGTCGTTGGATTTTTAGGCGGGATCGTGATCGCAGCCGCAGTGATTATCATTATATTTATTACCAACGATAAGATTCGGACACAGGATGATGTGGAAAAATACCTGGGGATCAGTGTGCTTGGGATTATTCCTGACAGCAATGAGGGACTGAACAATGAAGAACAGGTAAATGCACAAAAGCAGAAAAAAGCAAAGAAAAAGTAATGAGGCAGGAGAGACAAATGGAGTCTATCACCATTAATAAAGTAGATCATTTGGATTTTTACAAATCCGAAGCCTATAAGACCCTACGAACGAACATCCAGTTCAGCGGCGACGATATTAAAGCTATTGCGTTAACCAGCTGTACGCCGGGGGAAGGAAAATCTACCATATCCTTTAATTTGGCCATTGATATGGCGCGGAGCGGGAAACGGGTCGTTTATATTGACACGGATCTGAGAAGGACAGCCCTTGTAGGGAGATATCGGATTCAGGGAGCCAATAAAGGGCTGACACATTTCCTAACAAACCAATGCGGGATCAATGATTGCATTTATTCAACGAATATTCCAAACCTGCATATGATCACCGCAGGTCCGACTCCGCCAAACCCGTCAGAGCTGCTGGGAAATAAATACTTTCAGCAAATGATGGTGGCTTTGCGCAGAGTTTTTGATTACATTATCCTCGACACACCGCCCTTGGGAAGTGTGATCGACAGTGCGATCGTTGCAAGAGAGTGTGACGGTGCTATTTTGATCATTAAAGCCAATACGATTGATTACAGATTTGCGGCTAAAGTCAAGGATCAGCTGGAAAAATCCGGCTGCCGTATCTTGGGAGCCATCCTTTCCATGGTTCCGGTAAAGAAGAAAGGATATTATTCCAA
Organism: Candidatus Scybalocola faecigallinarum; assembly: GCA_018711005.1. Lineage (GTDB taxonomy): Bacteria > Bacillota > Clostridia > Lachnospirales > Lachnospiraceae > Catenibacillus > Catenibacillus faecigallinarum. Next base: position 9,550 of record DVIT01000045.1, read on the forward strand.
ATATTACAATAGCTATTACGGGAAAGATTACTTATCAGATTATGCGGTAAATAAGAAAAAACGGTAGATTTTAGGTGATAGGATGAGTTATGAAAAAAGTAATCAATGGGTAAAGCACATTGACTTTGCTGTGATCGATCTGGTTTGCATGGAAGTTTCATTGCTGGCGGCCAACATGCTGCGCCATGGGCCGTTATACCCGTTTACGGAAAGCAATACATACATTTATCTGGCACTGAGCGCAGCGGTGCTGCTGGTCGCATATATGTTTTTTGCGGAGCCTTATTCAGGAATTTTGCGCAGAGGTTACCTTCGGGAATTAAGGTCTGTGATCATTAACAATGTGGGTCTGATGGTTGTACTTCTTGTTTTTCTGTTTGCTGTTCATTCCACAGCCACATATTCCCGCTTAATGCTGGGTTATTTTGTGGCCATTAACATTGTTATTACATATTTTTCACACGTTTTCTGGAAACGGTGGATACGCAGACGGACCAATGCCCCGGAACGGGGCAGAGCCATGATCCTTGTTGTGGGCCGTAAGGAAGCAAGAAAATGTGTGGAGCGGATTTTAAAAAATCCCTATGGCGTGGTAAAGCTTTGCGGCGTTATTCTCCTGGATAAAAATGGCCCAGATGCTCAGACGATTACGGGAGACGGACGACATGCTTCGGTTTCTTATGCGGCGCCGTCTCAGGATTCTGAGATTCCGGAGATCATGGGAATACCGGTCATTGGCAATGAAGATGCATTGCTGAACTACTGCAAGCTAAATGTGGTAGACGATGTGTTATTTTTCAACACGCCGCTCTGCCTGAAAAAATACAGAGACATTTTACTAAATATGGGCATCCGTGTTCACAGGAACATGGTGGAGTTGGAGGATAATTATCTGAAATATCAGGTCAACACCATTAATGGGATCATGACCCTTTCAACAAGTATCACCCCGTCGTCTTTATGGCAGATGGCTGTGAAAAGAGGCATGGATATTTTAGGCGGCTTCGTGGGCTGCCTTGCCACACTGATCATTACCATTTTTGTGGCGCCTATTATTAAGATCCAGGCGCCGGGACCGATCTTTTTCTCCCAGACCCGTGTGGGAAAAAACGGACGCCGGTTTAAAATATACAAGTTCCGTTCCATGTATAAAGATGCAGAGGAGCGGAAAAAAGAACTGATGGCCCAAAATAAAATGAAAGGCTTTATGTTTAAGATGGATAATGATCCAAGAATATTTCCTTTCGGAAATATCCTGAGAAAAACAAGCCTGGATGAGTTCCCTCAGTTTTTCAATGTATTAAAAGGCGATATGTCCCTGTGCGGCACTCGCCCGCCAACTCTGGATGAATATATCCAGTATGCACCTCATCACAAAAGCCGTTTGGCCATGAAGCCGGGGATTACCGGACTTTGGCAGGTCAGCGGCCGCAGCCAGATCACAGATTTTGAAGAAGTGGTACGGCTGGACAATGAATATATAAGAAACTGGAGTCTCAGCCTGGATCTGAAAATATTGTTTAAAACTGTTTTAGTTGTTTTTGCCAGAAAAGGCTCAGTCTGATTTCAGGCAGAGCCCGATGGATTTTGAAAGGAGTGCCGGACCATGGAAGAAGGCCCTCACTACAGCGCTTCCTGGAAAAAGGGAAGCAGTACAGATTTAAAAAAGAATAAAAAGGATTCTGGAAAGAACATTGAACCTCAAAAAGCCGCCGGACATGGACAAAAGCCGGGAAACGCTTCTACAGGAGGCCGGCTGCCGGACAAAAAGGCGCCTGCTAACAAAAATGTATCTGCTAAAAGGAAAAAGCGAAAACGGAAATATCCTTTATGGGTGAGGATCCTAACCATTGTCGTAGCTGTTATTTTCGCCGCGGTTCTTGCCGGACTGATCTTTGTACTGGCCAAGCTGGGACAGATCAACAGGGCGGTGGATGTGGAAAAGCTGAATCCGGAATCGGAATACTTTGAAACCGATGAGCCGGACAGCAATCTGGAAACAATGGATCCGGAGGATGTGACCTGGAGCAACAGTGAAACCGTTAGCGGAAGTGACGATGTGGTCAACATCCTGCTCATTGGCCAGGACCGCCGCCCCGGTGAAGGGCGGGCCCGGTCAGACGCGATGATCATTGCTTCTATTAATAAAACGGACAAGACCATCAAGCTTACATCCCTGATGCGGGATATGTATGTGCAGATCCCGGGATACAGCGATAACCGTATAAATGCGGCCTATGCCTTCGGCGGCATGGAAACTTTGGATGCGACTATCAAGGAAAACTTTGATATTGACATTGATGGAAATATTGAAGTGGACTTCTCCGGATTTAAGGATGTGATCGACAGCATCGGCGGCATTGATATGGAAATCGACGCTGACGAGATCGATGTGATGAACGACTATGTTCGGGACATTAACCGTCAGACCGGAGAAAATACTGAAAGCAGCCTGGTCACTCAGGCCGGTATGCAGCATCTGAACGGGACCCAGGCCCTGGCCTATTCCCGGATCCGTTACGTAGGCAACGGCGACTTCGGCCGGACAGAGCGTCAGAGGAAAGTCCTCATGGCTGCCTTTGACGAAGTGAGCAATTTAAGCATTCCTGAAATGCTCTCCCTTGCGGACACAGTCCTGCCCCTTTTAACCACAGACATGAGCAGCGGCGACCTGATCCGTTTGGCCACTGATGTTCTGACCTTAGGCATCAGCGACATTGAAACCCATAACATCCCGGAAGATGCCTCCTACAGATCCGCCAGCATCCGCGGCATGTCCGTCCTGGTGCCTGATTTGGACGAATGCCGGAGGGTGCTTCAGGAAATCATCTACGGCGAGTAGGGTGGAAGCGGGATGGATGGCTTTATGTCAGATTATTCAATTAAATAAATTTGGATTTTGTATGTGTTTAAACATAGCAAATGCCCCTGTTCCCGCACCGGATAGGTTCGTATGATAAATGCGGCTGAAGGGTGTGGGTTGGAGGGGGAGGAATGTTTGCCCTAAAGCTAAAAATGGCGTTTTAACGCCTATTATTTACATTTTTTACTCTAAAAATAGCTGTAAAACAGCTATTTAGATAGAAAAATGAAAAAAACAGATACGCAGACTGGCTGAAAATGC
>DVIT01000046.1 GCA_018711005.1 Candidatus Scybalocola faecigallinarum
TCATTTGTGAGTTCGATCAATTTTGCAAGTTGTGTTTTAGATTCCACAGCTTCACATCCTTTCTCCATGAGGTGTGATCAAATTGAAAAACTGCACATGATATATGAAGCCATCTTTTGCACGTACCCATCAGTTGGGCAGCTTCACACATTTAGTGTAGCACACTCATGGGGATAATGCAATGACGGCGGCCCGGGGCTGAATTTTAAAAAGTAAAAAATGTCAGCGTTTGTTATCGAACAACACGATGTTTGCACATTCCCGTTTTACCGCATTTAGGACAGGTTAATCTGCGTTTTGTAAACGTGTGATAGCCCTTTACATATTCGTCCATGTGGGGAACAAAGAGTTCCTTACAATGCGGACATTGAAAATAACCGGCTTTAATATCAAGCATTGCCGCCGCCCCTATACCCGCTGCTCCCACGGCAATAGAGAACACAATTAATATAATCCGTACGATCGCAGGCAAGTCAATAAAAGACGCTATTATAACCAGGGCACATACAGCAATGATAGTGATTGTGCCAGTAATCATGGACAATGCCATTTTTTTCCTGTTTTCTTCATTTTCTTTTACCAGGTTCATCATATTTCCCTCTGCTTTCTTTTGGTAGTTTGTTTCAGAAACCTTTTCACCCGAAAGCAAATCGTTGACCGTAATATCTAATGCCGCACATAATGGCAGCATTAGAGAAACTTCGGGAAGTCCTTTTCCGCACTCCCATTTGGAAATGGTTTTATCGCTAATGGAAAGTGCGTCGGCAAGCTGCCTTTGGGTAAGATTCTTTGATTTTCTTGATTCGGCTATAAATTTGCCGATCCGGATTTGATCCATGAGTTTCTTTCCCCCTTTCTGCCTTTATTATAGGTAATGGGAACTTAATAAACACACACGAAGCGTAGAGTTTTGTGTATCTACGAAGCGTAGAATTGAATATTATGGTAGTTTTCTGACATTCATCTGTCAATAGGATTTTTTTGCTATGAGACAAGATATATATTCCGTATTTAAACCATCCTTAAGTTTTCGCTGTAAGACTAAGATCATATAAAAACTCAATTTTGGAAAAATGTGTATTTACTAACTCCAAATGTCGGAAAAACGTGTTATTCCGCTTTACCTTGGCAGAAAAACGAAAGAGCTGCTTTGGTGTAGAGCTGGGGCATATTGCATGAGAATTACCATTAAAAAATTAACGATAAACATTAAATATTTATTGACATACTTAAAATACTCACCTATAATGAAGATAGAAGATAAAATGTAAAGATACCAGAAAAGGAGCGGTGATGAAAATGAAGCTGAAACAAAGCGTTTTAGAGGGGGCTTTTATAAGCTCCGGAGCGCGGGCTTTGCGGGTGTTATGTGTTTTGTCCATGATCTTTTGTGTCTTGTGCATGGCATTAAGTGTTATGGGGCGCCAGACCTTTGATCTTGTTACAGAGTCCGGAAGCTATGAGGATGCCATCTATGCCGAGAAGGATCATGAACCGGCGATGCGGGGGCTGACGGTGTCCATGTCGGATCAGGTTCATGTCCGGGCCGGCGATCCCCAGCATATCCAGTGGACGATCCAGGTGGGATTATCTTTGATGTATGCCCTGGATATTGTTCCTTTCTTTATTGCCTGTTGGTTTTTGTACCAGGTATTTTCTAATATTATCCAAAAGAAGATATTTGTTGAGGAAAATGCCTCCTGCCTGTTCTATTATGGTGTGCTTCAGTGCGGTGTTTCGGTTTTGGCGCCATTTTTAAAGATTTTTATCAGCTTTGTGGTAAACCAGGTTTCCGCGGACAGTATTTATGTTTCCACAGGCTCGGGACTGCTTAGCGGACTTATCCCAGGCATTGCTTTTATTATTGCGTCATATATTATCCATTATGGCATATATTTACAAGATGAGGTGGATCATACATTATGATCATTATACGTTTGGATCGGGTTTTGGCAGACAGGAAGATGCGGTTAAATGATCTGGCAGAGAAAGTGGGGATTTCCAACGTAAATCTTTCCTATTTAAAAACAGGAAAGGTTAAGGCGATCCGTTTTACCACTTTGGATGCCATTTGCAAGGTGTTAAAATGTCAGCCGGGAGATATTCTTGAATATGTGGAGGATGAAGAAGAAGCTTAAATGGGGCTCCTCTTTCCACTTTCCACCATTTTTTATAAAAGTGGGGGAAGGGAAAGAGGAGCTTTGCTGTGGAGACGGAGGTGGGAGCGTGTCCCACTTTTTTTGAAAAATGGGAAATAAAACGGGATTTTTTCCTTAGAAAAAACTTGAAAGTGAAAAAATACCGGTTTTTTTCTAACAAAAACCGTGCCAAAGTGGGGGATCATAGTCAAAACAGACCTGTCCCGGCGGGATGGAAATACCTGGAAAAAGCCGCGAAAACCTTGATAAAACAAGGGAAATTAAAAATATTTTAACAAATTTTCTATTGCGAAATTGCCGGGATTAATATACAATAGTACCATAAGTGGTGAAAAGTGGTAGAGAGTGGTGGAAAATGGAAATCTCGTGGTAGAGTGTTCCTTTTCCCCGGGCAGGTGATGTAGTATGTTTATAGGCGAGTACAATCATACAATTGATTCCAAGGGACGTTTGATCGTTCCATCCAAGTTCCGTGAGGCCTTAGGGGATGAGTTTGTAGTGACCAAAGGGCTTGACGGATGTTTGTTTGTATATCCTATGGAAGAATGGACTGCTTTCACCGACAAATTAAAAGAACTGCCCCTGACCAAAAAAGATGCCCGTCAGTTTTCCCGCTTTTTCCTTGCCGGTGCCGCTTCCTGCGAAGTGGATAAACAGGGAAGGATTTTAATTCCGGCCGTGCTGAGAGAGTTTGCCGGTCTGGAAAAAGATGCTGTGCTTGTAGGTGTGTCCAGCCGTATCGAGATTTGGAGCCGCAGCAACTGGGAGAAGATCAGCGATGTGGACATTGAAGATATGGACAATATTGCCGAGCATATGGAAGATATTGGAATTACATTCTGATTGATGGAGGCCTGATGATGGAGACATCTGTGGAATTTAAGCACGTATCTATTATGGTAGATGAAGTGATTGAGAATCTGGATATAAAGAGCGACGGAATTTATGTAGACGGAACCTTAGGCGGGGCCGGACATGCCTGGCATATTTGCAGCAGGCTGGGTGAAAACGGCCGGTTTATTGGCATTGACCAGGATGAGGCGGCTATTGAGGCCAGCAAAAAGCGCCTGGCAGAATTTGGCGATAAGGTTCACGTTGTCCGCAGCAACTACTGCCATATGAAAGATTTACTGTGGCAGATGGAAATTGACAAGGTGGATGGCATACTGCTGGATCTGGGAGTTTCTTCCTATCAGTTTGATAATGCTGCCCGGGGATTTTCCTACAGGGAAGATGCACCCCTGGACATGCGTATGGACCAGCGGCAGGAGATGACGGCCAGAGACATTGTGAACACATACAGTGAAAGTGAATTATACCGGATCATCCGTGATTTCGGAGAAGACCGGTTTGCGAAAAATATAGCAAAGCATATTTGCCAGGCCCGGCAGAAAAAGCCTATTGAGACGACCTTTGAGCTGACAGAGATCATTAAGGGCGCCATTCCCATGAAGATCCGGGCTACAGGCGGCCATCCGGCAAAGAAAACCTTTCAGGCCATTCGTATTGAACTGAACCAGGAGCTGGCTGTACTGCAGAACAGTCTCAACGACATGATCGACCTGCTTAATGCAAATGGCCGTATATGCATCATCACCTTTCACTCTCTGGAAGACCGGATCGTAAAAACGATCTTTAAGAAGAATGAGAATCCCTGTGTGTGTCCCCCTAATTTCCCGGTATGCATGTGCGGGAAAAAATCAAAAGGAAAAGTGATCACACGTAAACCTATTATTCCGTCTGAAAAAGAGATGGAAGAAAATCCCCGCTCTAAAAGTGCAAAGCTGCGGGTATTTATGAAGGAGTGAAGGACATGCCACAAAGCAGACAGACAGTAAGACGCAGCCAACGGCCGTCAAACACGTACAATATGGGATATGTGGATGGAAATACAGTTCGGAAACTGGAACCGGCTCCTTACAAAGAACGTAAATCAAGGGAACAGATCCGCCGTGAACGGGAAGCGAAGCGGCGGGAGGCCGTGCGTGCAAAAAATCAGGAGATTGCGGTGCGCAATCGGGCAAAAATGCTTAAGATCGATCTTAAGTATGCGATTTTTCTTGGTGCGGCAATGATGATCACATTGCTTATGTGTATTTATTACCTGAACCTTCAGAGCCGGCTTTCTGCGCAGAACAGTGAGATTTCCAGCCTGAAAAGCCAGCTGACTGAACTTACCGATGCCAATCAGGCAACGAGGGAAAGACTGAATAATGCTATTGATCTGGAAGCTGTTTACGAGCTTGCCACAAGCGAGCTTGGAATGGACTATCCGTCTGAAGATCAGATCATTTATTATTCCGGATCCACCGACGACTATGTAAAGCAGTATAAAGAAATCCCTCAGTCCGATTGATGAAAAGACAGATGAAAAAAATAGTAGCAGATGATAGAAACGGGGCTGTTGCAGAAAGTTGCGGCAACCTCGTTTTCCATATGTGACTGATTAAAAAATGGAGGACAGAATGAGACAGAATCGTCAAAAAAGGCGTCCGGCCGCCAGGCCCCGCCCGGAAAGGGCCTCATCCGGTAATCTTATCCCCATGAGGCAAAGAAGAAAAAGGCTGCCCAGACAGAAACCACCCAGACGTTTTTTAAGAGACAACCGGAGGAAGCTCCTGGTAGCTTTCGGTTCTATTGTTTTGCTTTTGACAGCTCTTATTGTAAGACTTACCTATATAAATGTGTCCAGCGGAGAAACCTATACCCGACAGGTACTGTCCCAGCTGAATTATAACAGTACAACAATTCCTTACCGAAGAGGGGATATTACTGACCGGAACGGAACGATCCTGGCAACCAGTGAAAAAGTTTATAATCTGATCCTGGATGCCTATGTATTAAATAACTCCAAAGTAAAGGAGACAGGCGATTGCGTGGATCCGACATTGGATATTTTGGAGGAATACTTTGGCCTGGAAAAAAGCTATGTCCAGGACATCCTTGACGAGAATCCGGAGAGCCGCTACATTGTAATGCTTCAGGATCTGACCTATGATGAAGTTGAGCCTTATTACAGTCTGATCAACTCTGAGGAAGAAGCAGATCAGGAAGTAAGCCAGTATATTAAAGGTATCTGGTTTGAAGATGATTATATCCGCCGGTATCCTTATAATACTCTGGCCTGTGATGTTATCGGCTTTACTGTGGATGGCAATGTAGGCACCTACGGAATCGAGCAGTATTATAATGATGTGCTGAATGGGGTTGATGGCCGTGAGTATGGATATTTGACAGAGGAGACAGACCTGGAACGGACAACCATTGCTCCGGTGAATGGAGAAAACGTCCAGCTGACCATTGATGTAAACATTCAGCGGATCATTGAAGAAAAAATATGGGAATTTAATGAAGCTATCGGCAGTATGAATACAGCAGTCATTGTTATGGATTCCAACAATGGCGAGATCCTTGGAATGGCCAGTTACCCGGTGTATAATCTGAACGACCCGAGAGATCTGAGCAACTATTATACGGATGAAGAACTTGAAGAATATACCGATGAAGAACAGACCGTCATCTATAACGAGCTGTGGCGCAATTTTGTTATTTCCGATACCTATGAGCCGGGTTCTACAGCAAAGGTCTTTACTGTGGCCGCTGCCCTGGATGAGGATATTGTAAAATCCACGGATACCTTTGTTTGTGACGGAGGGGAGCGGTTTGAGGATGGCAATAGCTATACATCTATTCCATGTAACGGCCTTCACGGGACCTTAGACCTGGCAGGCGCATTGATGCATTCCTGCAACGATGCCTTAATGCAGATCGGCGCTGCTATGGGAAAAAGTACCTTTATTAAGTACCAGTCCGAGTTTAATTTTGGCCAGCTGACCAATATTGATCTTCCTGGTGAGGCCAGTGCATCGACACTGCTTTATAATGAGGACAACATGGGGCCGGTGGAACTGGCAACCAACTCTTTCGGACAGGGCTTTAATGCTACAGCCATTCAGGTGGCGGCGGCCTTTTGCTCAGTCGTTAATGGGGGCAGCTACTATCAGCCCCATATGGTCAGCCAGATCAGCACAGAGTCCGGCAGTATTGTGGAAACTATGGAGTCTGAGCTGATGCGGACAACCGTTTCTCAGGAAACCAGTGAATTTATTAAAGACGCACTGTTAAAAACTGTAGGAGAGTATCAGTCCGATGGCTCCCTTCTTCAGGGAAGCGGAAGCTATGCTTATATTGAAGGCTATACCATTGCCGGAAAAACCGGTACAGCAGAAAAACGCCCGCTTACGGATGGAAAGTGTACCGTATCTTTCTTAAGCTGTGCGCCGGCTGAAAATCCTGAGGTTGTTGTGTATGTTGTTATTGACGAGCCCCAGACAGCAGACCAGGGCGTCAGCTCTTTGGCAACGATCATGAGCAGAAAGATTTATGAAGAACTTCTGCCGTATTTACAGATCTTTTCCGACAGCGCATCAGATACAGACGAAACAGAAACAGAAACTGAAACCACCCAGAGCGAGACCGCAGAAAGTGAGACTGGAGAAAGCGAAACTTCTGAAAGTGAGACCGGAGAAAGCGAGACCGGAACCGATGAAAGTGCAGGGAGCAGTTCTTCTGTGACCACTTCCGGCAGCAGCACCTTTGCATGGCCCCACTTAACCGATGAGGAAAAAAATCAGGTGATCCTGGAGTATCTGGGCATGTCAAACAGCGTGGAATCGCGCAGCGATGTGCGTCCCGGTGCAGAAACAGTGGAGGAGATGCGCGCCCAGGAAGCTGCTGAAGCAGAATCAGAAACTGATGAGTCTGAGACAGACGAATCCCAAAGCGATGAATCTCAATCCGATGAATCGGAAAGCGATACATCAGAGCAATGACCTTCCTGAAAGGAAAACAAATGCATACATGTACCGGAATGGTCATAAAATAAATCAATAAAATGATGAGCGAAGGTGAAAGCCGGTTTTGCTTTTTTATCATCGCAGAAAAATACGCATATGCATGTGGGTGTTTTTATGTGTCGCTTTAGGTCTTTCCATTTGGCTGGGCTTCCTTATGATCCCTGAGTCCGGATATTATGAAGAACGGGCCGGCGATCTCCATGAGCGGGAGCGCGCTATTAAAGCGGCCCGGGGCAGGATCTATGACCGCAACGGCATTGTGCTGGCAGACAACCAGTCGGTATGTACGGTTACTGTGATCCATAACCAGATCACAGACCCGGAGCAGGTGATCCAGGTGCTGTCCCGGGAACTGGATATAGATGAGGCAACGGTGCGCAAGCGGGTTGAAAAGGTCAGCTCCATTGAGCGGATCAAGTCCAATGTGCCAAAGGCTGTGGGGGATGTGATCCGCAGCTACAAGCTGGATGGCGTTAATGTGGATGAGGATTATGCCCGGTATTATCCTTACGGGTCACTGGCATCAAAAGTGCTGGGATTTACCGGCGGGGATAATCAGGGCATTATCGGCCTGGAGGTGAAATATAATGATTACCTTCAGGGCACGGAGGGCGCCATTTTAACAACCACGGACGTCCGGGGCCTGGAAGTGGAAAATGCGGCAGAAAAACGTATTGAGCCGGTCAACGGCATGGATCTGTATACAAGCATTGACTACAATATGCAGGCCTATGCCCAGCAGGTGGCCGATAAGATCCTGGAGCAGAAGGAGGCCAAAGGCGTTTCCATTATTTTAATGAATCCACAAAACGGAGAGATTTACGCCATGGTCAATGCTCCGGAATTTGATCTGAACGAGCCTTATGTTTTTACTGCCGCAGTGGAAGGAGATGAGGCCCTGGCCGGGTTAAGCGATAACGACAAACTGAACCAAATGTGGCGCAATACATGTATTAATGACACCTATGAGCCGGGATCGACCTTTAAGATCATTACTGCAGCATCAGCCCTGGAGGACGGGGTAGTCAGCCTTAATGATACATTTTCCTGTCCGGGCTACTGTATTGTAGAGGACCGCAGGATCCGGTGCCACAAAACTACAGGTCATGGAAGCGAAACCTTCCTGGAAGGTTTTATGAATTCCTGCAACCCGGTGTTTATAAATGTAGGCGCCAGAGTCGGGATCAACAGCATGTACAGCCATTTTACAGACCTGGGCCTGTTTGAAAAAACAGGAGTGGATCTTCCGGGAGAATCCGGCTCCATTATGCATGACGTTGATGGAGTGGGAGCCGTGGAGCTGGCGACAATCTCTTTTGGACAGTCCTTCCAGATCACGCCGCTGCAGCTGCTCCGGTCCGTCAGTGCCATTATTAACGGCGGCACCCTTGTCACGCCTCATTTTGCCGTGTCAGCAGCAGATGAAGATTTTTCCGTTGTGGAAAAGTTTACATATGAAACGTCCGATTGCGGACTGTCTGAGGCAACCTGCGAGACGATGAAAATGATGCTGGAAAAGGTGGTGTCTGAGGGCACGGGAAACAAAGCCTATATTGAAGGCTACAGTATTGGCGGAAAGACAGCTACATCCCAGAAGCTTCCAAGAAATTCGGGAAAATATATTGCCTCCTTTCTTGGCTTTGCACCTGCCGATGATCCCCAGATCATCGGGCTGATCATGATCGATGAACCGACGGGTACCTATTACGGCGGTACGATTGCCGCCCCTGTAATGAAAGAAGTGTTTGAAAATGTTTTGCCATATTTAGGAATAGAAGCTGTTCAGGCAGCAGAGGACACACAGGCGTCCGGGGAGCAGTAAGTCCGCCGGATACCTCATGGGCCAAACTGCCGGAAAATGCCACGGGATGCGGCCCTGGGCGGCTTTACAACAGAAATGATTTGTACTATAATATGAGCCAAGTGCCATTATGGGGCATGATCCGGTCCCATAATATATAAAAACTTGTCCGCAGGCATCCGGAGGCCGGCGGATAGAGATTTTCCGGATAAAAACATATAAGAGAGAGGTAAAGTACATGTTATCTGATCTGAAATATTCCATTTTACTGCCAATATTAATTGCATTTGCGATCAGCGCAATTCTTGGCCCGGTGATCATTCCATGGCTGCATAAGCTGAAATTCGGACAGTATATCCGGGAGGAAGGTCCAAAGGCCCACCAAAAGAAGTCCGGTACGCCGACCATGGGCGGGATCATCTTTCTTTTGGCGGCTATGGTGGCATCTCTGTTTTTTGTCAGAGATTATCCGAAGATCGTTCCGGTTATGTTTACTACATTGGCCTTTGGTGTGATCGGATTTCTGGATGATTATATTAAAGTGGTAAAGAAAAGAAATCTTGGACTTACAGAAATACAAAAGCTTGCTGCCCAGATCCTTGTAACGGCGGTATTTGCATTTTATCTGATCCGGTACAGCGATGTGGGCACAAAGATGCTCATTCCTTTTACCGGCGGCTTTGAAAACGGTATTTATCTGGAACTGCCTATGTGGCTTTATATCCCTGCATTATTTATTATCATGCTGGGAACTGTCAACGGCACCAATCTTACGGATGGATTGGACGGCTTGCTGTCTAATGTGACCGTGCTTGTAGCTGCCTTTTTCCTTGTGGTTTCTGTAGCCGTGGGAAGCGGTCTGCACCCGGTAGCCGGAGCGGTTATGGGTGCGCTCCTTGGATTCCTTTTATTTAATACTTATCCGGCCAAGGTCTTTATGGGAGATACAGGATCTCTTGCTCTTGGAGGATTTGTGGCATCCATGGCCTATATGATGAATATGCCGATCTTTATCGCTATTGTAGGCCTGGTATACCTTGTAGAAATCTTATCTGACATCCTTCAGGTGACTTATTTTAAACTGACCCACGGAAAAAGAATTTTTAAAATGGCCCCCATCCATCATCATTTTGAGCTGTGCGGATGGGCAGAAACCAAAGTGGTGGCTGTTTTTGCAATTACAACAGCCATTTTATGCGTGATTGGTTTCCTGGCACTTTAATGGGATTACATCGGAGGAAATGATCATGGAATTAAAAAATAAGACAGTGCTGGTGGCCGGTACAGGCATCAGCGGTATAGGCGCCACCAAGCTTTTGCTGGCTGTAGGGGCTCATGTAGTTCTTTATGACAGCAATGCGGAATTAACAAAAGAAGAAATTTTAGGACGGTTTGACACACCGGTGCCTCAGATTTCGGTAATCACAGGAGAACTGAGTCCCGAAGCTATGGAGGGACTTCACCTTGCAGTTTTAAGTCCGGGAGTACCTGTCGATGCTCCATTTGTAAAAGAAATGGCGGAGCGCCGGATTCCCATATGGGGCGAGATCGAACTGGCCTATCATTATGGAAAGGGTGTTGTTGCAGCCATTACCGGCACCAATGGAAAGACAACGACTACAGCCCTTACCGGAGAGATTATGAAGGCATGGTGCAGCCAGGTTTTTGTGGTTGGCAATATTGGCAATTCTTACACTCAGCGGGCGTTGGAAACAACAGACGACAGTGTGACTGTGGCAGAGATTTCCAGCTTCCAGCTGGAGACGATCCGGGATTTTAGGCCTCATGTGGCAGCGGTCCTGAATATTACGCCGGATCATTTAAACCGGCACCATACCATGGATTGCTATATCCAGACGAAAAAAAGAATTTTTGAAAACCAGGATGCCAGTGATTTTACAGTGTTAAACTATGATGACGAGATTACCCGTGCCATGGCCGAAGATACAAAGGGCCAGGTAATCTTCTTCTCAGGACGCCATGTCCTTGAGGAAGGCTATTACTTTAAAGACGGGGAAATCCTGTATGCTCACGAAGGACGGCACAGGCACATATGCTATGACAGTGATCTGAATATACTGGGCTTACATAATATGGAAAACGTTATGGCCGCAGTGGCTATTGCAACATGCCTTGGCGTACCGGAGGATGTGATCTTTAAAGCGCTGACCCGGTTTAAGGCTGTAGAGCACAGGATCGAGTATGTGGCTGAGAAAAAAGGCGTGTACTATTATAATGATTCAAAGGGTACAAATCCGGATGCAGCCATCAAAGCTGTGGAAGCAATGGTGCGCCCCACATTGCTTATTGGCGGCGGATATGATAAACAGTCTGAATATGATGAGTGGATCCGGTCCTTTGGGGATAAGGTCCGGTTATTAGTGCTGCTGGGACAGACGGCAGAGAAGATTGAGAACTGTGCCAGAGCCCATGGTTTTACATCCATTATCCGCGTGGAAAGTCTTAAGGAGGCTGTTGATGTATGCGCATCCCATGCATGTCCCGGAGATGCAGTTTTACTGTCTCCGGCATGTGCCAGCTGGGGGATGTTTAAAAATTATGAAGAACGCGGCCGGTTGTTTAAGCAGTATGTACAGCAGCTTGAGGATTGATCCGGTGGGCGGAACCCTTAGAGGCGTTCGTCCCACTGAAAGAAAGGCTGCTGCATCAATCCCAGGGAGTGATTCAAATGGAGCAGAGTAATAGAGCGAGACTTCCGGACCGGGAAAGGCGGCCGGAAGTCAGGAGGACGAAGCCGCAGGTACGGCGAACGCGGCCGGAGGTAAGGCGGGCAAAACCGGCAGTCAGGCAGACAAAGTCGGCGGTCAGAAAGACCGCAGCGCCGGCGCGCAGTGCAAGGCCGGAAGTATCCTCAGGGACATTGTCCCGGGAACAGCAGAGGGCAAAACAAAAGCCAAAGCGTTTTTTTGATTATAGTTTATTTTTTGTTGTTATATTTTTAGTGTGTTTTGGTCTGGTAATGATCTACAGTATTACGGCTTACAGCTATTCAACCTACTATGTGACCCGTCAGGGGCTTTGTGTTGTTCTTGGTCTCATAGGAGCGATCATTATCAGCCGGATTGATTACCACTTTTTTGCTAAATTTGCATTTGTCGCTTATGTGATCATGCTGGTCATCCAGTTTATAACGCCTTATGTGGGAACGGAAAGTCATGGCCAGAGCCGATGGATCGAGATTGGACCGATCCAGTTCCAGCCTTCGGAGGTATCTAAGGTGGCGCTGATCTTGTTTTTAGCCTATGTGTGCAGCAAAACCGTAAAAAGCCTTCATTCCCTGCTGGGCATTGCCAAAGTGCTTTTGCTGGCAGCTCCCATGATTTTTGCCGTGGTTTTAACAAACTTAAGTACCGCCATTATCCTTTTGGCCATTACGTTTGTTATCCTTTTTGTTGCCAGCGACCGTTATAAGCCATTTGCAGCCATTATCGGCGTGTGCGTTGTAGGTATGGTGGGAGGACTTTTAATGTTCCCTTACCGTATCGGGCGTATTACCGCATGGCTGAATGTGGAAACGGATGAAAATGCATATCAGATCCGTCAGTCCTTGTATGCCATTGGTTCCGGCGGGATTTTTGGCAAAGGCCTGGGACAGAGCATCCAGAAGCTGGGCTATATTCCGGAGGCACATAATGATATGATCTTCGGGATCATTTGCGAAGAACTTGGCCTTTTCGGGGCTGTGGCAGTGATCCTGCTGTTTATTATCCTCCTTTGGCGGTGCATGGTTATTGCCAATAATGCACCGGATCTTTTCGGAGCCCTGCTTGTTGTGGGTGTTATGACGCAGATCGGTATCCAGGCGTTTATCAATATTGCCGTGGCAACCAATTTTATTCCCAATACAGGCGTTACATTGCCATTCATCAGTTACGGGGGAACCTCGGTGGCCATCCTCCTGTGTGAGATCGGCCTTGTCCTGGGCGTATCAAGGCAGATTAAATTGGAAAACTAATTGGAATCCGGCATGGCCGGATCGTTATGAAAATTTGGCGCATAGCCGGGCCGAAGGTTTCCGGATATGTGAAAATGTTGAACACCATACCCGGGGAAATAGCATATACTATTGTATAGTATGTCTGTGGAGGTGTTTGGTATGGCATCCTTTCAAATCCGCGGAGGATGCAGCCTCAACGGAGAAGTCCGTATACAGGGTTCCAAAAACGCCGCCCTTCCCATGCTGGCGGCCTGCCTTCTTTCCCGGGGAGAAACAAAGCTTTATAATTGTCCGCATATAACGGACGTTTATAATATGATAAAGATATTGGAAAACATGGGCTGCAGCACAGTATTTTGCGGCGACTGCCTGACTGTAGATACCTCCGGAAATCTGAGCGGGGTCATTTCTATGGGAGACGGCGCTTCCATGCGTTCATCAATTATGCTCATGGGCGCTGTTTTAGGACGGCAAAAGTATGTGTCCCTTCCCTGGCCTGGCGGCTGTTCTATTGGAAAGCGTCCGGTAGATCTGCATTTAAAGGCATTGGAGCAGATGAATGTCTCCATAAGATCTGATCATTGCGGTCTGGAATGTACCACACCATATTTGCAGGGCAAAGATATATGTCTGCCGATCCCAAGTGTGGGAGCCACAGAAAATGTGATCCTGGCAGCTGTCCTGGCCAGGGGAACGACAACGATCCATAATGCGGCAAAGGAGCCGGAAATTGTGGATCTTTGCCACTTTCTTAATGAAATGGGCGCTCAGATCCATGGGATGGGGACGCACAGGATCACGATTAACGGAGTAAAGCAGCTTAAAAGTATTTCCTACACAGTCATGCCCGACAGGATCGTGGCTGGAACTTATTTTGCAGCGGCAGCAGCTACAGGAGGCAATATTTTGGCTTATCCTGTGAAGGAAAAGGATCTTCGCAGCGTGCTGGATGTTTTTGCAGCCATGGGCTGCGGCATCATTATACGCCGGGACCAGCTCCAGCTTATTGCACCGCCGCTGCTTTTACCGGTAGAAAGCATTTGTACCCGGCCGTTCCCTGGATTTCCCACAGATATGCAGTCTCAGCTGATGGCTTGCCTGACGGCGGCCAGAGGAACAAGTGTGATCTGTGAGAATATTTTTGAGGATCGGTTCAAGATTGTGCCCCAGCTTGAAAAAATGGGGGCAAAGATACTTGTTAATGAAAACAAAGCGGTGATCCGGGGCGGATGCCGGCTGACAGGCAGCTGTGTTTCGGCGCAGGACCTGAGGGGCGGCGCAGCTTTGGTGATCGCAGGATTAATGGCAGAAGGTGATACGAGAGTCGAAGGCTCCGGCTATATCGAGCGAGGCTATGAAGATATTTGCAGAGATTTTAGTCAGTTAGGAGCCGGGATCTGCAGGTTGTAATACAGGTGATATTCATGAAAGAAAAATCAAGTAATAAAAAGAAAAGGCCACCGTTAAGTCCTGCTGCCCAAAGAGGAAGGCAGATCCGGGAGGAACGCAGGCGGAGAAAGCGCCGCCGCTTCTTCCGTGCAGTTTTGATTCTTTTGGCAGTGATCGCTATTGCCGCACTGATCCTGATCTTTGGTTTCCGCCTGAAGACAGTGAATGTGACAGGCAACAGCAGATATACAAATGAAGAAATTTTAGATCTCCTTCAATTTGACGATGCATCCTATCAGAACACCCTTTTGTTTTATTTTGAAAAACGAAATATGGATGTTGCGGGTATACCGTTTATTGATGCCATCTATATGGATATTGGCGGTGTTGATACAATTAATGTGGAAGTTGTTGAAAAGGTAGTGACTGGATGTATTGAGGACAATGGAAACTATATTTATATTGATACTGACGGTATCGTGTGCGAGATCAGTGATACCCGACAGGAGGATACCCCTCTCATCGAAGGATTGGATTATGAAAATCCTCAGCTGAACCAAATGTTGACAGTAACAGATGAAAATGTTTACAATACACTTTTATCTCTGACCCTTCAGCTGCAGAAATATGAGCTGAGCGCGGATAAGGTCATCTTTGACGCGGACGGTTCCATGAGCATGCAAATGGGAGATATACAGGTTATGCTGGGAACTTCAGGAAATATGGAAGATAAGATCGCAGAGGTCAATAACCTTCTGCCTGAGCTGACAAGCCGGGGGCTTAAGGGAACTCTCCATCTTGAAAACTATGATTCGACAACAGATTCCATAATTTTTACGAAAGAATCATAAATAGTAGTTGAAAATTTAAAGAAAAAAATATATTATATAGTATAGGAAACCAAATCAGAAGATTAATATTAAAGGAGGACGTACTCTTGCTTGAGATAAAAACAAATGAAATGGATGCAGCCGCTAAAATTCTTGTCATCGGTGTCGGCGGAGCCGGAAACAATGCTGTCAACAGAATGGTTGACGAAAATATCGTAGGTGTTGAATTTATTGGTATTAATACAGATAAGCAGGCATTACAGTTATGTAAAGCAGGTCAGCTTGTTCAGATCGGCGAGAAGCTTACCAAAGGTCTGGGCGCCGGAGCAAAACCTGAAGTTGGCGCAAAGGCTGCCGAGGAAAATCAGGAAGATCTGGCAGAACTTATGAAAGGTGCTGATATGGTATTTGTTACATGCGGCATGGGCGGCGGTACCGGTACCGGTGCAGCTCCTGTTATCGCAGGGATCGCCAAAGAGATGGGCATCCTTACCGTAGGCGTTGTAACAAAGCCTTTCCGTTTTGAAGCAAAGCAGCGTATGAACAATGCCCTTCAGGGAATTGAAAACCTGAAATCCAATGTTGATACATTGATTGTAATTCCTAACGATAAGTTACTGGAGATCGTTGACCGGAGAACAAGTATGCCGGAAGCTTTAAAGAAAGCTGACGAAGTGCTCCAGCAGGGCGTACAGGGTATCACTGACCTGATCAACCTGCCCGGACTGATCAACCTTGACTTTGCAGATATTCAGACCGTTATGAAGGATAAAGGTATTGCTCATATTGGTATTGGTGAAGGCCATGGCGATGACAAAGCTATCGACGCTGTTAAGCAGGCCATCACAAGTCCGCTTCTGGAAACAACCATTGAAGGCGCTACAGATATTATCATCAACATTTCCGGTGATATCGGCCTGATCGAAGCTAACGAAGCTGCGACATATGTTGAAGAACTTGCAGGAGAGTCTGCAAATATTATCTTTGGTGCTATGTATGATGATTCCACACCGGATACTGCAAAGATCACAGTTATTGCAACAGGTCTTGAAGAAGTAGCCAGCGCAGGCCAGGGCGGTGCATATACAAAGAAAGCGGATAAGCCGGGCTTCTCCGGAGCTTCTTCCAGCTCCTTCAGAAGCAGCAGCGCCAGCCATGCACATCCGGTTCAGCCAAGCTTCGCACCCAGAAAGGATGCGCCTACAGGCAGCACGATTCAGATTCCAAGCTTCTTACAGAAGAAATAATGATTACATTTTTGCATAAAAAAACCCATGCCATACGGCATGGGTTTTTTTATGGCCTTTTTAGTGTATCCGTGTCTTCCGGCTTCTGTTTGGAGGGATGGCTTTTCCGGTACTGGATCATGATCACTGCAGTCCCAATGGTAAGGCCAATGGACAGCAGAGGCAGGATCAGCACAGCAGCGATCACCATAGGGGAAATTTTTTGATCCTCATCTTCGGATTCTTTTGGGTCGGTTTCGTTTGCAGCGGCCGGGGATGATGTATTTACTGTATTTGCGGCTAAAACAGGCATTTTTGCCGGTCCTGCCGGGAAAGCGGCAAGAATAAGGGCAAATGTCAGCAAAAGCAGGGCGGGCAGTATTGTTTTTTGTTTCTTCATTTATAAGCTCCTATCTGTAGTCTTGTTCATACGTTCCTCATTATAGCATATCTGTCTCAGTGTTGCAATTTTGTAAGGTTTACATCCTAAAATGTAAGCCGAATCGATCACCCCGGATTTTCCCTTTTGCTATAATAAAATCATCATGAAATATATCCCCGGGGCCGGCGGCCCGGGGGAACACATAGACAAGTGATGGTAAGGAAGGATGATTTTTATGGCAGGAAAGGCATGGCAGGTGAAAAAAATCTGCTGTAATATTATTGCATGGATTTTAATATGGCTGATTGCCGTTTTGGCAGTACCCGCGGGATTGCTGATGCTGCTGATCTTTCAGTTAAAAGGGCTGGCCGATAAGGTGATCCGCAAAATCGACCGTTCCCGTATCCGTGCGAAATAATGAAAAACCCGTAGATAAAATTTAAGAAAGACTGTCCATGGTTTTGACAAAATATTCAGCGGAAAGAAGGTATACTGTTCACAGCCGGATGGAGCAGGAAAATGAAACTTCCCGGCAAAGGCACAATGCACAGGTGTTTGAGCAGGAGGTGATCAGGCCATTGTTCTGTATGTGGATATGCTGTTTCTGGAAAATCTTATGATGGACAGTTTTCTTTTGCTGTTTGTCAGTCTGTTTCTCAGGCAGACGACCACATGGCTGCGGATACTGGCAGCGTCGGCAGCCGGCAGCCTTTACAGCTGCATTTATACGATCCTTACTGTTTGGAGAGCTTTGAGTCCCTCTGACAGTCTTTCGGGAATATACGGTCTTATATTTAATATTGCAAGTTCAATCATTTCTTACGTTCTTATATGTATGCTGATGATCATTCTTGCATTTGGCATACATAACAAGCACCTCCTAATGAAAAATCTGGCAGTTCTTTATGGGACAGCAGTGTTTTGCGCCGGCGCGTTCATGCTTCTTGAAAACCTCCCTGTTACTGAAGGGATCGCTGTATCCGGCGGGGAAAAAGCGCAGGACACCCATGGTCTGCTTTTTGGATGGCTGAAGCTTTTTGGCGTCATGATTCCTGTGTCTGCAGGCGGATTATGGCTTATACGGGCAAAAAACAGCCATATTGGGGCCAATAGCGGACTGTATGAGCTGTGCCTTCAATTCGGCGAAGAAACGATCCATTTGAAAGCGCTCCTTGATACCGGGAACAGGCTTTATGATCCGGCAGGAAGGAACCCTGTGTCGATTGTGGAAAAGGACATATTGGAAAAATATCTGAAACATAAATATACCCAGGAGGAAATCCGGGAGCTTCTGGTCATTCCCTTTCATTCGGTGGGCTGTGACCATGGCATTTTGTTTGCCGTCAGGGCCGACCGTATGACTGTGTGCCGGGATAACAAGCTCTGGGAATATACAAAAGCGGTGATCGGGATCTATCCGGGCCATTTTACCGGAAATGGGGCCTACAGGGCTATTTTGCATCCCGATATGGTGTCCGGCCAGCCAACAGGGACCTGTGGCCGGGAAAAATAAATCAGATCGAGGGGATTTTATTATGTTTAATGGTATGCATCTTTCCAAAAAGCTCCATTCCAGGATGCTTCAGGGCTTTTACAGTATTATTTATCCCAAAAACGGTGAAATATACTACATTGGAGGGGCAGAGGTCCTTCCTGTCCCTTTGGAGGGGGATCAGGAGCAGCAGGCCATTCGTATGCTGGGGACGCAAATGGAGCAGCGGGGCAAAGCGCTTTTGATCGAGCACAATTTAAGGCTGGTCGTTTATATTGCCAAAAAATTTGACAACACAGGCGTTGGAGTGGAGGATCTGATCTCTATTGGTACTATCGGACTGATCAAAGCCATTAATTCATTTAAACCGGATAAAAAAATTAAATTAGCCACCTACGCCTCCCGGTGTATTGAAAATGAGATCCTTATGTATTTGCGCAGAAATAATAAGACCCGTATGGAAATATCCATTGACGAGCCTTTAAATGTGGACTGGGACGGAAATGAACTGCTGCTGTCGGATATTTTAGGCACGGACGAGGATGAAGTTTCCAGAGGCCTGGAGGATGAGGCGGACCGGGTGCTGTTAAAGGCGGCGCTGGAAAAGCTGACGGACCGGGAGCGTACGATCATTATGATGCGCTACGGCCTTGGGACAAAGGACGGGGCAGAAAGGACTCAGAAGGAGGTGGCTGACCGGCTGGGAATTTCCCAGTCTTATATTTCCAGGCTGGAGAAAAAGATCATCGGGCGTCTGAAGCGGGAAATGCTAAAGCAGGACTGACAGTATTTTACTGACTTCGTTTCAAAAAAATGAAGTTGTTTAAACAGGATGAAAAACACCATTGACGAACATATGACCATCATGTAAAATAAATTTATATGAAGGTAAAGGAGAGAAAATTATGGAGATTTTTCAGGGGAAAAGCGTGTTTGGCGGAATTGCCATTGGAAAAATCTGCGTTTACCAGAAAGAAGAACAGCAGGTAAAGCGCAGTAAGGTTGAAAATGTAGACGGCGAGCTTGCCCGTTTCCATGAAGCGAAAGATCTGGCAGCCGCCCAGCTGGCCCAGCTGTATGACAAGGCCGTGAAAGAAGTGGGCGAAGCCAGTGCGGCAATCTTTGAGATCCATCAGATGATGCTGGAAGATCTGGATTACGTGGAATCGATTGAAAATATCATTAAGACCCAGTCGGTAAATGCTGAGTTTGCCGTAGCTGAGACCAGTGATAATTTCCAGATGATTTTCGCTTCTATGGATGATGAATATATGCGGGGCCGCGCAGCGGATGTAAAGGATGTTTCAGAACGTCTTTTATCTATCCTTCACGGCAATCATAAGGATGCGCTGCATACGGATGAGCCGGTAATCATTGCAGCTGACGATCTGGCGCCCAGCGAGACGGTGCAGCTGGATAAGGAAAAGGTGCTTGCTTTTGTGACGATCCATGGCTCTACCAATTCCCATACAGCTATTCTTGCAAAGACTATGAATATTCCTGCCCTCATCGGCGCGGATATTGATCTTAAAGCTGTGGATGGCAAGATGGCCGTGGTGGATGGCTATGAAGGCCGGGTGTACATTGAGCCGGATGAAGAAACACTGGCAGCAAAGCAGGCCAGACTTCAGGAGGATATTGAAAAGCGCAACCTCCTTCAGACATTAAAGGGCAGGGAGAATATTACCCTGGATGGCCAGAAGATCATGCTGTATGCCAATATTGGAGATATTAAGGATCTGGGTATGGTCATGCAAAACGACGCCGGCGGCATTGGCCTGTTCCGCAGCGAGTTTATTTATTTGGACAAAGATACATTCCCAACAGAGGAAGAACAGTTTAAGGTATATAAGACGGTTGCCGAAACGATGGCAGGTAAGCGGGTGATCATCCGAACCCTGGATATTGGCGCAGATAAGCAGGCGGACTACTTTAACCTGGGCAAGGAGGAGAACCCGGCCATGGGTTACCGTGCCATCCGTATCTGCCTGACTCAGCCGGAGATCTTTAAGACCCAGCTGAGGGCTATTTTCCGTGCCAGCGCTTACGGCAAGATCGCCATTATGTATCCCATGATCACTTCTGTGGAAGAAGTGCGCAGGATCAAGGAGATCGTCACCGAGGTTAAGGAAGAACTGGCTTTCCAGAAGATTGCGTTCGGTGAGGTAGAGCAGGGGATCATGATCGAAACTCCGGCCGCAGTCATGATCAGCGATCTGTTGGCAAAGGAAGTGGACTTTTTCAGTATCGGTACCAACGACCTGACCCAGTATACGCTGGCCATTGACCGTCAGAACGAAAAACTGGATGATTTTTATAATCCTCATCATAAAGCTGTTTTGCGCATGATCGTACAGGTTGTGGAAAATTCCCATAAGGCAGGCATCTGGACAGGTATCTGCGGCGAGCTTGGCGCAGATCCGGAGCTGACAAAGCTTTTCCTGGCCATGGGTGTTGACGAGCTTTCTGTGTCACCGGGACGCATCCTTGGTCTTAGAAAGATCATTCTTGAGACCAATATGGAAGGCTGCCGGGAAGAACTGCTGGAAAAATATTTATAAAGAATAAAAAATATGCCCCGGCTCGGGTTTGAGCCGGGGCTTTTTATGATCCGTGGCTGCTGGAAAATGAATCCATAGAGGAATCCGTATAAACCCATCTGAAAATGAGCATGATTTAGGTAGCATTAAATCTACAGAATGGGTCGGTGATTTTTCTATGGCAGGATATAAAGTTGAAATTTGCGGCGTAAACACATCCAGGCTGCCTCTTTTGAAAAAAGAGGAAAAGGATGAGCTGATGCGGCGCATTAAGGCAGGCGATATGGATGCCCGGGAGACCTTTATTAAAGGTAATCTCCGTCTTGTATTAAGTGTGATCGGGCGCTTTTCCGCCAGCAGTGAAAATGTGGATGATCTGTTCCAGGTAGGGTGTATTGGCCTGATCAAGGCGATCGATAATTTTGACCTGAGTCAGCAGGTTATGTTTTCTACCTATGCATGTCCTATGATCATTGGAGAAATCCGCAGGTATCTTCGGGACAATAATAGTATCCGGGTGAGCCGTTCCTTAAGAGATACCGCCTATAAAGCGATCTATGCCAAAGAAGCTTATATAAAAAAGAATAACCGGGAGCCCACGATCATGGAAATTGCCAGCGAGATCGGCATTAATAAAGAAGATATTGTGTTTGCCATGGACGCGATCCAAAGCCCGGTGTCTTTATATGAACCTGTGTATACTGAGGGCGGCGATGCTTTATGCATTATGGACCAGGTTAGTGATAAAAAAAACGACGAGGAATGCTGGGTTCAGAGTATTGCTATTAGTGAAGCGCTGAAACGTCTGGGAGAACGGGATCAAAAGATCATACAGATGCGTTTTTATGAAGGAAAGACCCAAATGGAGGTGGCTAAGGAGCTGGGTATTTCCCAGGCTCAGATTTCCCGTATTGAAAAGAACGCATTAAAGACCATGCGTCATTATCTGAGCCCGGAGAAATAGTTTTGATCGTGTGAAGATATAAGCTCAGGATCCCAGGCGGCAAAGATCATCAAATGCAAGGGAACCGCCGAAAAGATCCAGGGCGCTGCCTACAGTGAAGTCTATACGTTCCTGGCCCAGGGTGCGGATCGTGTGAATATCTTCTATAGAGTGGATGCCTCCGGCATAGGTGACAGGAAGGGCGGTCATTTGGCACATGCGGGACACAAGCTCTGTTTCAATGCCGGAAGCTTTTCCCTCCACATCCACGGCGTGAATGAGAAATTCGTCGCAGTAAGGCTCCAGCATGGCAAAGGTTTCCTCACACACAGGGACCTGGGTAAACTTTTGCCAGCGGTCTGTGACAATATAGTAGTTGTCATCCGACGGATCCTCCGGCTTTTTCCGGCAGCTTAAGTCCAGGACAAGATGGCTTTTGCCGATTTTTTGGCTAAGGCTTTTCAGCCGTTCCATATGGATCTGGCCATCCTTAAAGCAATAGGAGGTTACGATAATATGAGAAGCCCCCCAGCTGAGAAATGCAGGGGCATTTTCCTCATTCATGCCGCCGCCGATCTGGAGACCGCCGGGATAGGCCGCAAGTGCCTGCCGTGCCTGGCGGACATCGGCCTCATAGTAAGGGGAGGATGCGGGATTTAATAAGATCATATGGCCTCCGGTAAGCCCTTTTTGACGGTAAAGATCTGCATACCAGGCCGCGTCACGGCTGGAAATAAAATTTTCCCGGGCCTGGTCATTAACGTCCGTCAAACTTTGGCCCACAATTTGCTTTACCTGTCCGTTATGTATATCAATACAAGGTCTGAATTTCATGAATTTATCCCCCTTTTTGTAAAATAAGCTCTGCGGCTATTTTCCTTCGCTGCGCAAAAGACGCGGTATAATAGCCATTATACCGTAAAAAAGTGCGTATGGCCAGAGAAAAGTGCAACTATTCGCCTCTGGGGCATAGTATATAGAAAAGGGGTGAGTTGGATGCGCTTTTGTGATCTGAGACAAAAAGAAGTGATCAATGTCCGGGACTGCCAGCGTCTTGGCTTTGTTGCAGATATAGAGTTTGATCCATGCTGCGGGAAAATATGCCAGCTGATCATTCCGGGCCCCGGGAAGTTTTGCGGACTTTTTGGCCGGGATACAGAATGCGTCATTGGCTGGAACTGCGTCCGACAGATCGGAGCGGATATTATCCTGGTAGATGTTAATGTGGAAGCGATCCGTAAAAACTGTGACAAGGATCTGTAAACTTGTAACAGTGTAAATGACAGTACGCTTATTCTTTGTAAAATTTTGTTGACATAATATGGGAATTGTTTATAATATTTATAGAATACCGGAAGCCGAAGGCGTTTGGCTGTTCCGGGGAAGAAGATAAAGACGCCAGGAGGACATAAATTTATGAAATGCCCATATTGCAGTGCAGACGATACAAAGGTAATCGATTCCAGACCCGCGGATGATAATTGTGCGATCCGCCGGAGACGCCAGTGCGAGGTTTGTGGAAAGCGATTTACTACATACGAGAAGGTGGAGACGATCCCCCTGATCGTGATTAAGAAAGATAATAACCGTGAACCTTATAACCGCCAGAAGATTGAAGCGGGTATTGTCCGTTCCTGCCATAAGCGTCCCATATCGGCAGCCCAGATCAGTAAGCTGGTGGATGAGATCGAAACGGAGATTTTTAACCGGGAGGACCGGGAGATCAGTGTCAATGTGATCGGAGAAATCGTCATGAACAAGCTGAAATCCTTAGATCCTGTAGCTTATGTGCGGTTTGCTTCCGTATACCGGGAATTTAAAGATGTCAACACATTTATGGATGAACTGAAGAAAATATTGGATCATAACGAAGAATAACCGTAAAAAACTGCCTGTGCAAAAGCTGTTTGCTGCTGCACAGGCAGTTTTTTGCGGGCCTTAAATTGTCAGGCTTTCAGGTCGATCTTATCAAGGATCCCGGAAAGATAGGCAATAGTAATGCCGTAGTTGGTCATGGGCACATGATTGTTTTTGGCCTGTTCCACCCGGGAAAGGACGTATTTGCGGTTAAACATGCAGGCGCCGCAGTGGATGATCAGGTCATAGCCGGACAGATCATCGGGAAAGTCCGGTCCGGAGACAATATCGATCCCAAGGGACGGGCCGATTTTTTTGCGGAGCATGGCAGGGATTTTTTCACGGCCAATATCCTCTGTGAGAGGGGCGTGGGTGCAGGCTTCGGCAATCAGTACCCGGGACTGAGGCGTCAGGGCGTCGATGGCACGGACACTTTGGGCAAAGTAATCAATATCCCCTTTATATCCGGCAAAAAGCACAGAAAAAGAGGTAAGGCGGCTTTGAGCCGGCTTCTTTTCATAAACAGTCTTAAATACCTGAGAATCAGTAATGATCAGATCCGGCGCCCCTTTAAGGGCAGCCAGGGAAGCGTCCAGCATATCGGTAGTACAGCTTAAAACGCTGCATTTTTTATCTAAAAGCTCACGGATCGTCTGGACCTGGGGCAGGATCAGACGGCCCTTGGGCGCCTGAATATCCTGGGGCATGACCAGCAATACCACATCCCCGGGCTTTGCCAGGCTTCCGGTAATGCTTTGGGCCTCATAGTCTGAGGGCAGGGCTCGGATTAAAGCCTGGCGCAGTTCCGGAATGCCTTCGCCGGTTTTTGCATTAACAACCACCGGCGCAGTACCGGCGGCCCCTTCGATGGCCCGGATGGCGTCGGCTTCCGGCATGTCTGTGCGGCAGTTCAGCACCGGGATGGTGGTGATCTTGTGGTCAGCTAAGGCTTTCATCCAGAAAAGCTCTGTATCGTCAGGCATTGACGAAAAAACCATAAGGGCAATATCGGTTTTCTTCATGGCGTCTTTTGTCCGCTCAATACGTAAAGGGCCCAGGCTGCCTGTATCGTCAAATCCGGCAGTGTCAATAAACACACAGGGGCCGATGCCGTGGATTTCCATGGCCTTATATACGGGATCTGTGGTTGTCCCGGCAATTTCTGAAACAAGGGCCGTATCCTGTCCGGTCAGGGCATTAACAAGAGAGGACTTTCCGCTATTGGTATTTCCAAAGATGCCAATATGGAGCCGGTTGGCTCTGGGTGTATCATTTAAACTCATGTTTCCTCCTTTATTCAAAGGACAGCGCTGAACCTGAGGCTTGAAGCGCTGCCCGCAGAAGTTTTTGATGGCTTAGAATAGGAAGTCTCTGGAGCCGGAAGGTTTTAGAACCGGAAATCTCTTTGGCCGCCGGCAATCAGGTTCAGACGTTCACGGGTAATCTCCCGGACTTTGTCGCTGCCAATGTGGAGCAGCTCCTGCTCAATAAGCTTTTCGCCTACAGCCTTTGTTTCCGGGGAAGCATAGTCTTCCAGGTACTCCTTAAAGGTTAAAATGGCGTTAGGCTGGCAGCAGTTGACGATCTGGCCGGATTTCAGCAGGCTCATAAAACGGTCGCCGGTGCGGCCTTCACGGTAGCAGGCGGTGCAGAAGCTTGGAATATGTCCCATCTGGGCAAGCCAGCGGACAACCTCGTCCAGTGTTCTGGAATCGGAAATATCAAACTGAGCGGAATTTTCTTCTTCCGGTTCAGGATCCACGTAGCCGCCTACGCTTGTGCGGGAGCCGCCGCTGATCTGGGAAATACCAAGAGACAGGACCTTTTCGCGCATCCGTTTGGATTCACGGGTGGAAATGATCATGCCTGTATATGGAACAGCGATACGGATCAGGGCCACGATCTTTTCAAACAGGGCGTCAGGCACAGCGTTGGAAAATGTGGACGGATCAATGTCATCGGCAGGGCAGATTCTTGGAACGCTGATGGTGTGAGGGCCTACGTTCCATACTGCTTCCAAATGCTCTGCGTGCATCAGCAGACCTACGAAATCATACTTGTACATGTTCAGGCCGAAAAGTACGCCGCAGCCGACGTCATCAATGCCGCCTTCCATGGCACGGTCCATAGCTTCGGTATGATAAGCATAATCATGCTTCGGGCCGGTGGGATGCAGCTCCAGATAGCTTTCTTTATTATAAGTTTCCTGGAAAAGGATGTAAGTGCCAATGCCGGCTTCCTTAAGCTTTCTGTAATTTTCCACCGTCGTAGCGGCAATATTTACATTTACCCGGCGGATGGCTCCGTTTTTATGCTTAATGGAATAAATCGTTTTAATACTTTCCAGGATATATTCCAGAGGATTCATTTTAGGATCCTCGCCGGCTTCCAGCGCCAGACGCTTGTGGCCCATATCCTGAAGGGCGATAACCTCCTGGCGGATCTCCTCCTGGGTCAGCTTCTTTCGGGCAATGTGCTTGTTCTTCATGTGATATGGACAGTAAGTACATCCGTTGACACAATAGTTTGACAGATACAGGGGCGCAAACATAACAATACGGTTGCCATAGAAACGCTGCTTGATCTCCTTGGCAAGGGTAAACATTTTTTCAATTTCATCGTCCAGCTCACATTCCAGCAAAACAGCAGCCTCCCTGTGGGAAATGCCTTTCATGGCTTTGGCTTTTTCAAGGATCTGATGGATCAGCTCCCGGTTATTTTTGTTCTTTTTCGCATATTCCAGAGTATCCTGGATTTCTTCGTCGTTGATAAATTCTTCAGCGACCATGGATTTTGGGTTGTATGTATACATGTGTTCCACTCCTTTTTTCTATAATGAGGACAGGCCCGGACAAAGACCTGGCCCTGTCCTGAACGTACTGGTTAAAGGCCGGGAGCGTCTCCCCGGCTAAAGTCAATCTCATAGCCGATGGCACGAAAACGGGCATCCAGTTCATCAATATGCTGTGCGGCCTCACTGCCGTCGGATCGTTTGTTATTATAAAGCATATACTTTTTACGCACGCTGCCAGGGGACAGGTTCGGCATGACCACGTTGGCGCCGGCCAGGATCCCCAGCTCACGGCCATTTTCAACAATAGTGCTTAAGGCTGTGGTAGACGGCAGCAGCACTTTGGGATGCATCAGCCGCACAATGGACAAAAGCACCAGAGTCTGGATCAAAGTTCCGGCAGGTTCATTGGCAAAAGGCGTATCCTTGTGAGGGATAAATGGGCCGATGCCGATCATTTCCGGCTGAAGCTCCTTTAAAAAGGCCAGATCCTTTAACAGGGTATCAATGGTCTGTCCCGGTGAGCCTACCATAAAACCGGCGCCGGTCTGATAGCCGATGGACTTAAGATCATACAGACATTTCATACGGTGGGCCAGGCTTAAGCTTTCCGGGTGGAGACGGCGGTAATGGCCTTCATCGGCAGTTTCATGGCGCAAAAGGAAACGGTCAGCCCCGGCATTGTGCCAAAGGACATAGTCCTCATGGCTGTGTTCGCCTACAGAAAGGGTGAGGGCGCAGTCCGGGAAGGTTTCCTTAATGGCAGATACAAGAGACGCAATATGCTGTGCCGAACAGCCGGGATCCTCGCCGCCTTGCAGGACAAAGGTATGCAGCCCCAGAGCGTAGCCTTCCCGGCAGCAATCCAGGATCTGCTCCTGTGTCAGCCGGTAGCGGGAGGCTTCTTTGTTTCCCGCACGGATGCCGCAGTAATAGCAGTTATTGCGGCAATAGTTGGTAAATTCAATAAGCCCCCTTAAATACACCTTATTTTTAAAGGTTTTAGCTGCTGTGTCCCTGGCCTTCTTATAAAGATACTGGCGGTCATCCTCCGCATCCGGAGAAAACAGGTGGGTGAGGAGACCCTTAAGGGACTCACGGGGAAGGCCGGAATTTTGCTCCAGCAGATCAATGTCCCGGCGGATCAGCCCGCTCATGGCTTGCCTCCGTTCTGTGGCGCACCTGTGTCTTGGGCAGAGGATGTGACTTTTGAATAAACGGTTTTGGTGCTTACATTTGGCAGCATGCCCAGCTTTCCGGACAAGGCGCTGATCTCATTGGCCGGGGCGTCCATAACAATACTGATAATGGACATATTTTTTTCCCGGTAAGGGATGCCCATGCGGCCTAAAATGTAGGCGCTGTAATCGTGAAGGATAGCGTTAAGCTTTTCTACGGATTCAGGATCTTCCACAATAATGCCGATCACAGCAATTCGCGATGGTTGTGTTTCCAAAATAAAATACCTCCGTAAATATAGTAACTATTCAGCCGTGCCCGCTGGGATTCGCAGCTGACGCAGCTAAATATAAGTGTTTTACTGGCGGAAAGGTTTATGCCGACAATGGCAGAGAGAAGAAAATACAAAGGACCGTACCCGAATATACAGTGTCCGTACCCGGGGATCTTTTAAGAGCCCGGAAAATACAGGGGAAACTGCGGGTTTATGGAATATGATCATGTACCTTTACTCTCAGGAATAACCTTTAAGCTCAGTGAATCATTATGCTGCCGGATAGCAGCGGAAATGGAAAATGTCCGGCTTGCCGAAAGAAAGGCCTCGCGGCTTGCCAGAGAACAGACACACAGTGTCTTGTGTTATGTTTATCATAAATGAGAAACCAGTGGTTGTCAACAAGAAACAACAGATCAGACAGAAGTACAGGCCCCAATCCCTTCTGTGCAAGCAGAAAATCGGGACTGGGGCCTGACGGTTTTTAGTTGGCTTCCTTTGCCTTTTCGGCAAATTCAGTATTTACAAGGACATTATAATCCACACGCTGGGACAGCTCGCCGGCCTCGTCTAAAATGTCCTGGAGCAGGTTAAAGGCATCCTCGGTAAAAATGACGTCAGTTTTCCATGTGTCCTGTTCATAATAACGTTCCACGATGGTTACCAGGGCGTCAAAGTCTGTTTCTTCAAACTGAGGAGCAATGACCTGGGCGATTTCTTCCGGCGTGTGTCCGGCAACATAGTTGATGCCCTTTTGGATGGCATTGGTAAATCCCTGGATCACCTGGGGATTTTCTTCCATGTAGCTGCCCAGGGCGCAGAAACAGGTGTAGGGCACATATCCGCTGTCAACACCAAGAGAAGCAAGCACATAGCCGTTGCCGGACTGTTCCAGTGAGGTAGCAAAGGGTTCAAACTCCACCGTGTAATCCGCAGTTCCGGAGGCAAAGGCTTCAGCGGTAACGCCAAAGTCGATATTTTGGATAATGGTCAGATCCTTTTGGGGGTCAATGCCGTTTTGTTTTAAAATATACTCAAAGATCATCTGAGGCATTCCGCCGGCGCGGCCGCCAAGGACAGTCGTTCCTTTCAGATCCTCCCAAGTAAAATCCGCATCCGCTTCCCGGCCCACAAGGAAATTTCCTGCCCGCTGGGTCAGCTGGGCAAAGTTAATGGCATAATTTTGGGAGCCTTCCTGATAGACGTAAATGCTGGCCTCAGAGCCCATAAATCCAATATCTGCTTCGCCGGCAATAAGGGCGGTCATAACATTGTCCGCCCCATTGCCATTAACCAGCGTCAGGTCAATGCCTTCTTCCTCAAAATAACCTTTTTCAATGGCCACATACATAGGCGCGTAGAAAATAGAATGAGCCACCTCATTTAAAGTGACCTTTGTCAGGCCCGTATCTTCCTTATTGCATCCGGCCAGCACACCGGCAAAAAGAGCCGCCATGCACAAAAGCGCGCAAAACTTTTTTGTCATAAACATCCTCCTGATATTTGCTGATTTATCATATGTTGAGGATGGGGCAAATGTGAAAAATAAGGACCTTATAAATCTTTCATGTCTTTAGCCAGGGCTTCCGGTACACCTCTCGGGCCCCTGACAGAATAAATCCCGTAATCTTCCCGAAGGCGGCTTAACGGAAACTGCTCCGGACTGAATCGCCGCTCAAGCTTGAGACAGACAGGTTCAGTCTCAGGACTTGTTATGTCTGAAGCTTCTGGGGATGGGGTACAGGTGACGCTGCACTGAAACAAAACAGCGCCTACCGGGGCTGTAACATAAATAAAGATGGTATCCCCGGTTTTAACGCCGCGGATGGAGTGCCAGGTCAGAGTATTTGTGTGGTCAAAGGCGTGTTCAATATCAAACACTTTAGGATTGGCAGGAATCAGCCAGTCCTTTGGAGGCCGAAGCTGCCCTTTGGTCGCCTTTGAGGCAGTGGCCATATAGCTGTCATGGATCAGGCCCTGTATTTCTTCCAGGGACACCGTGCCATCCAGCAAAATGGAGATCCAGTTGCCATGACCAAAGTGATAGCCCGGGAAATAGCCTTTCTGAGAAAGAAGTATATCCCGAAGCATAGGATCACTGATCTTTAAATTAAGAATATGGACAATATCTGTTCCCGGTATCCCCAGCTTTTCTTTTGGAATATCCATGATCAGGGCAAACCATTTTTGATTGTCCTGATGGCGGAAAACTGTGTAATTGGGAAAACGGGCCCACAGATGCTCTGGCAGGCTGTGGTATTCGTTTTGAATATCCTGGCAGATCAGATCTGCATAGGTATTTTTTTCAAACATTATTTCACATCCTTAGGATAAAAGCTTGACGAATGACTGGGATAGTTCTTTAAAAATGGCTGGGACATCTCTTTAAAATCAGTATAGCGTTAAGTTTGACAAAAGGCAACGCAAAAAAGACAGAATTGATTGATAGGAGAGATAGTTCGGCTTTGCAGTCCCTTAGGATTTCGAGAAACTTTGTTATCCTCTTGCCTTTCCACAGAAATACCGATATAATACAGGTTATGATGCGTATAATACAGGGTAAAATGCGGGAAACTTAATGGCCTGTGCAAATGAAAAAAGTAGTAAAAACTTGGGAAGGCGATAACCATGGAAGCGGATGAATCTATGAATTATAAGATACAGCAGGAACCCAGGGAGCAAATGCACTTTTACGGGGAAATCCGGGTGGTTTATGTGATTTGATGTGCGTCACAAAACCCGGTGCTATAAAGAAGAAAATTACGATTTTTTTAATGCATACCGGTTTTTATACAAAACGGTTAAGGAAAATCTTCCCAACGCTTTTGTAGGAGGGCCTATGGGGATTCCTCATTTTCCGGAAGGTTTTATGGAAAATTTTTTGAAACAGTGCAAAGATATGGGATGTATTCCGGATTTTGTTTCTATTTTATTATTTCCATACATTACGGAAGAAAAAAATGGAGACATATCTTATCGGAGAACGTGGAACCCGGATTTTGAGCTGGAAGAGATTGCCCGGGTGAGAAAAATGATTCAAAAGGCAGGGATTAAGGCAAAACTTTATGTGTCGGAATGGAATAACACTTTGTCCAGCAGGAATTATTTAAATGACAGTTGCTTTAGAGGCGCCTATTTTATAAGCAAGCTGGCCCGGCTTGGGGAAATGGTCGATCTGACCGGGGTGTGGATGGCCTCCGACTGGGTGAGCAGTTATTACGATGTGGGCGGCATGGCCAACGGAGGCAATGGCCTTTTAACTAAAAATACCATATGCAAGCCGGTTTTTTATGCTTTTCAGTTTTTAAACAGTTTGGGAGAACAGGTGATCGCAAAAGGCGAACATTACTGGGTGACAAAAAACGGCTGGAAAGATTATTATATTTTGTGCTTTAACTATAAATCCCTGGAAGAAAAAGCAGATTTTGCCGATGATTATGGGGAAGACCCAAGAGAGCTAAAGCAGCTTTATGAAAATAACGTGCCTGTCAATATTTGTATGGATTTGACAGGGATGAAGGACGGGGAATATGTGGTAAAGCGAAGAATCATCAGCCCTAAAGACGGCAGCCTTTTATGGGAATGGCAGAAATTTGATTTTGACGATACTTTGTCCGGCCAGGAAATTAAGTATATCCGGCAGATTTGTTTTCCAAGGATTCACCGGAAAAAGCAGACCGTGCAGCAGGGTGTTTTGCATATTACAGAAACACTGGGAGCCTATGAGATGGTTCTTATCCATATTTACATGGAATGACGCAACAAATGTATTGCATTTGTTGCGTTCTTTTTTTGAATCAAAATAAAAATGAAATAAAACAGTGGAATTATGAATGTAGAGAGAAGCCGTTTTTTTCTTAACCTTTTATAATGATGTTAAAGCAAGGTTAAGGAGGATTTTTAAATGAGAAACGGTAAATTACAAGTAGCAGTGATTGGCTGCGGCGGCATTGCCAATCAGAAACATTTTCCTGCATTAACATCCCAGTCTGACAAATGTGAGATTGTGGCATTTTGTGATATTATCCTGGAACGGGCCGAAAAAGCAGCAAAAGAATACGGGACACAGGACGCCAAGGTGTACGAAGATTATCATGAGCTGTTAAAAGACGAATCTATTGATGTGGTTCATGTATGCACCCCCAATGTGGCCCATTGTCCCATTACTGTGGCAGCCTTTGAAGCAGGCAAACATGTGATGTGCGAAAAGCCTATGGCAGCGACTACAGAAGATGCTCAAAAGATGATGGACGCATGGAAAAAGTCTGGAAAGAAATTTACCATTGGCTATCAGAACCGGTTCCGCGCGGACGCCCAAATGTTAAAACGGGCCTGTGAGGAAGGAAAACTGGGGGATATTTATTTTGCCAAGGCCCATGCGGTAAGAAGAAGAGCCGTTCCTACATGGGGCGTATTTCCAGATAAGTCTAAACAGGGAGGCGGCCCATTAATTGATATTGGCACCCATGCCCTGGACATTACTTTATGGTGTATGGATAATTATGAGCCGGAAACCGTGACGGGCTCTGTCTTTGAAAAGCTGGGACATCTGCCGGAAGCTACTGAAGGAAATATGTTCGGCCCTTGGGATCCAAAGACTTATGAAGTGGAAGATTCTGCCTTCGGATATATTAAAATGAAAAACGGGGCTGCGATCTTCCTGGAATCTTCCTGGGCGCTGAATGTGAAAAATTCCAGAGAAGCAGCCACAACCCTTTGCGGAACAAAGGCTGGCGCGGAAATGATCGGCGGTATGAGCCAGGAAGGCTATGATCTTGTTTTTAACGAGACAACAGCAGGCGTACTGACAGAGGAGCATATTTCGGATACTGGCGCGATCGCATTTTTTGAAGGCAGCGGCGATGGAAAACCTGAGGTAAAAGAGTGCAAACAGTGGCTTGAGGCGATTTTAGAGGACAAGGAGCCTTTAGTAAAACCGGAACAGGCTTTTGTTGTTACAGAAATCCTGGATTCCATTTACAAAGCAGCCAGAGAGGGCAAAGAAGTCCGTTTTGACTGATCTTTAAGCATGACGGGAGGTAGAATGATGTCATCGATTAAAACCTGTGTAAGTCTTTACAGCTTACAGGATGAATTTTTAAATAAACGCATGAGCCTGAAAGATATTATGTATTATGTGAAGGAGAAGGGGGCCGAAGGCGTGGAAATTCTTCCGGATCAGATGTTAAAAAATGCTCCGGATATTTCTCAGGAAACGGCCGATGAGTGGCATAAGCTTTTAAAAGAAACCGGGCTCAAGCCGGTGTGCGCAGACGTATTTTTAAATACGAACCTGTATAAAAACCGGACGCTGACCCGTAGAGAGTGCATTGATCTTTTGATTAAAGAGATCCAGCAAGCCGCCCGCTTAGGCATCCATTTGATCCGGCTGGTTTCCATGGTGCCTTACTGGGTGATCGAACCGCTGCTGCCTTATTGTGAGAAATACGATGTGGCTATTGCCATTGAAGTCCATGCGGGCATGGCTTTTGATATTCCGGAAACAAAGGCTTTTATTGAAGAAGTGAAGCGGGTAAATTCCAAGTATGCCGGGATTGTTATTGATACAGGAATATTCTGCCGGAAATTCCCAAGAGTTGTCAGCGCCTATGAAACATTGTTTGGCACAAGCAAGCAGGTTTTTGACTATATTGAGACGCTGTTTGACAAAGGGTCAGACCTGCACCGGGAGATTGCTGAAAATGGCGGAAAATACCCGCCGGAGCTGGAAGCGGCTATTCAGTCGGAGCATGACCGTATGTTTGTGCCTTTATGCGATGGCTATGAAAACTATGACTATTCTGTTTTAGATGAATACATGCCTTATATCCGTCATTTCCACTTTAAAATGTTTGAAATGACACCGGAAGGCCCGGAATATTCTATGGATTACAAGGGACTGCTCCAGTATCTTCACGACCATCACTATGACGGTTATGTTTCCACAGAATATGAGGGCAACCGTTTTACCCTCCCCGGCAAAAAAGTCATGGAAAAGGAACAGGTAGCCGCGCAGCTTGCATATGTGCAAGACTGTCTGAAAGAAATTCAGGGTTAAGGGGGAAAAACAATGTTTGATAATAATGTTTTTATTGAAAATACATGCGTCAATGTGGAAGAAAACGGAAAAGTGACCGGCTATGAGCTGCAGACAAACATTACCTATTACAGAGGGATCCCTATGTCCATGATCGAGTATATTAAAGTGGCCGCAGACGGAGAGGAAGCGCCCACCCAAGATATTCGCATTTCTATTGACCGTATCGATTGGTTTACATTAAAAGAAGCAGAAACGGTGACAACATATAAATGGGAATATGGGGAACCTTTATATATCCGCGTATTAAAAGACGGAGGCCTTTCCAAAGGGGTTCACAAAGTGAAGCTGACCGTAGCCACCCGGACCGCATATATTCCTGTGCCTCTGGAAGGCAATAAAGAAAGAGAAGTTGTTATCGCATAATCGTTTCTCCAGGCCTGGTCATTTATGGCGCAGGCAGTAAGAAAATAGGTGATTGCTTAAGGAGACAGAAATGGAAAAGAAAAAAGTATTAGGTATTTCTTTTGGAAGAAAAATGATGAATACAGATGTTATGATCAAAACCGCCCTGATGGAATGTGAAAAAGCCGGATGCGAAGTGCGTTTTATCCGGGCAGATGATCTTAACATAAAACCATGTACAGGATGCATCTCCTGTGTGGTTGGCATGACAACAGGCCGCGGCAAAGGCGGGTGCCCCATTAAGGATGATTTTTATATCCTTGATGAGGCACTGATGGAATGTGACGCTGTGATTGTTGGATCGCCGACCTATGTTCTTGGCCCGACCGGTCACTTTAAAGCCGTTTGTGACCGGATCGGCCCATCCCATGATGTGACTTTCCGCAAAGCTACCTACGAGGAAGGCCTGGCCGCAGGAAAAGACCCCAAGGATCTTCCGGATCCCAGGTCTTTTAAAAAGCGTGTGGGCGCTTTAGTTTCCGTGGGCGGGGCTATGACCAAAAACTGGCTGGCATTTATGCTGCCGACCATGTATGAATTTACCATGTCTATGGGGATTGATGTGGTAGATATGCATGAATATCATGGGGCCATGGCTCATGAACATGTTCTTGGAAATGAAGAACAGATGGAGCGCATGAGAAAAATGGGACAAAATATTGCCCAGGCGGTTATGGCTGAAAGCGAGCAGGAGCGGACAAAATGGCGGGGCGATGAAGAAGGGGTATGCCCGGTATGCCACTGCGATATGCTGACAGTCTCTAAAGACAGAAAATCTGTGGAATGTCCGGTATGCGGCATCTCAGGAAGCTTTAAAGTGGAAGACGGAGAACTTAAAGTAAGCTTTAGTGGAGAACAGCAGAAACGCTCCCGCCTCCACTGGGACGGTAAGCTGGAACACTCAACAGAGATTAAGACTCAGGCAGTAGGGCCGGGCCAGATTTCCAACTTAAAGGAACTTAAAGCGCCTTATATCGGATATGGTGAAAAGTAAAAGTAATTTCCAGGCGGCATGAAAATGCCGCCTGATTTGTAAAGGAGGAACCTTATGGAAGATATTAGGATTGGGATTATCGGACATGGATTTATGGGGCATGAGCATGAAAAAATGTTGACAAAGATGGAAGGAATCCGTCTTATGGGCTTTTCAGATATTGATCCTAAGCAGCTTGAGGATGTTCAGGAAGGGTTAAAGCGGTACGCTTCCAATGAAGAATTAATCCATGATCCCCAGGTGGATGTGGTTCTTATTGCGGCAAATAACAACCAGCATCATGATCTGGTGCTCCAGGCTGCCCGGGCAGGCAAGGATATTATTTGTGAGAAGCCGGTAGCCATGAGTCTTAAAGAGCTGGATGAGATGGTTCGGGTGACAAAAGAATGTGGCGTTAAGTTTACGGTCCATCACCAGCGCCGGTTTGACCCGGATTTTCGGACAGCTAAGGCAGTGTATGATTCCGGGACTCTTGGCGATATATATACGATTAAAAGCAGCCTTTACGGCTTTAACGGAAATATGCATGACTGGCATGTATATATTGCCGAGGGCGGCGGAATGCTTTATGACTGGGGCGTTCATCTGCTGGATCAGATGCTTTGGATGATGCCTGGAGCAAAGATCAAAAGTGTATTTGCAGACATCCGCAATGTGATCAACTTTGAAGTGGACGACTATTTTAAGATCCTTATGCGGTTTGATAATAATATTACCGCTGAAGTAGAGCTGGGAACGTATTATCTGACAGATAAAATGAATGATAAGTGGTTTGAACGTCATTGGTTTCTGGGAGGAAATAAAGGAAGCGCCTATGTAGACGGCTTTGAACCGGAAGGAAAAATCGTACGTACTGCCGGACTGCTCCAAAATGTAGGCGGACGGCGCACCATGACTGCAGCAGGCCCTACGCGCTCCTTCGGGCCGCCGCCAGAAGGAAAGATTCTTACAGAAACTTTACCTCAGGTTAATACCTGCCATGAGAACTATTTTGAAAATTATATTCATGCTTACCATGGACAGGAAGAGTTTCTTGTAAAAATCCCTGAAACCAGGCGCGTCCTGGCTTTGATGGATGCAGTAAGGGAATCGGGACGGACAGGAAAGTCGATAGATTTCGAATAAGAGATCTTTTTATAAAAATTGCCATAAATGATAAAAAAGACGATGGAACGAAAGTGCTTTGGTTTCATCGTCTTTTTCTTTTAAATCCGGGGATCTGTCGGCGCTATGCAGCAGTACGGGGCGCCGTTTCCCGGATAATGGTCAGGAAATAGTGAAAACAACAGCAGTATTAGAAAAATTCCACAATGATAAAGCGAAATTCCAAAGGCTGTAAAAGTATTTTCAGGTTTAATGTCTGATTTTCAATGTTTTCATTGTGAATAAGCATCCCGGGGGCGGAAAGCTCTTTTAATATTTTTTCATCCTCCGGCATAAGCTGATTCGGGGCGCCTATGGCGACCCACTGATCAAAACATGAACCGTGTTCGCGGTTAATATAATATTCCCCAATGCGGGCACAGTTTCCAGGGACGTTTTTTAAAGTCAGATGATATTCCATGGGATTAAGCATCGTAAAAGGGGTATAACGGTTCGTTATAGACATATCAAAAAGCTCTCCGCTGGCAAAAAGCCTGCTGTAATGTTCATAGTTGTAAAGAGCAATCTGTATTTTTCCCGGGCTTTTCGTAATAAACCAGCCTTTGCCTTTTCCGATACATTCATTGCCAAGTTTTGATAAGTACCGAAATACATAGTAAGGCGGTTTGGGAATACCGTTCATGGTAAAAAGGCCAAGTCCCCCGTGAAAAAGTGTATTGGGAATTTGCTGTTCGTGAATATAGTCTGTTAAAACCCAGTATCCGAAGGATTGAATCCGGTCATAATTTTCCAAAAGGTTTTTAGCAATATAACAGGACTTAAAACATGTATCATTAATTAAGTTTCTGTGGCTTACGGTTAAGTTCCATTCTGTCAGGTAGACTGGAAGCTCCCGGCCCACATAGGAGGTCAGCTCATTGTATAAAGTATCCAGATAAAGGCTGAAGGAATTTTCATTAGTGTTGAGTACATTAGCGAGCCTCTCCTCGGATATGGAAGTTTGATTCAGAAGATCAATACTGTCATCATAGTAATGGATATTTAAAAAATCCGGTACACAGTCATTTTCTACGCAAAAGCGGAAAAACTGCATATCCCAGTTCCGGGCGATTTCTGAGATTAAAAGCAGAGAGGGCGTTCCAAAAACAAAGCCCGGGTCAATGGATTTTACAGTATCATATGTATTTTTATAAAGGCTGAAAAAGTCGTTAATATTTTCAAACCCAAACATGCTGGTGGAAGTATCCGGCTCATTCCATACGCAAAAAAGCCAGGTGCGCACTTGCTCCAGAGAATATCTGTGGATAAAGTGAAGAATAAGCTCCCGGATAAGATCATTCCAGCGCTCGACATTATTGGGCGGACTAACATTATATTCAATATAAAAATTTGTTTTATTAGGAATAGAAGCGAGCTGCTTAGGCATAAAAGATAGCTGGAGCAAAGGCTTTAATCCTATTTCTATAAGAAAATCCATGACTTTATCCACAAGGGTAAAGCTTAAAGACAGGGTTTTGTCTGCGTTTTCGTGATAAAGCATCATATCATCACAAAGAATACCGTGAAATTTAATATATTTAAAACCGATTTCCTTCTGGAGCTTGCGCAGCATGTTTTGGATTTGTCCGTTAAGCAGATCACTGGCAGTGCCCACACAGCACATTGTATGAAAGTTGTGGCTCAGACGGATGCCGTTTTCTGTATAATCGGCAATAGCGTAAGATTGGGCAAC
The DNA here is from genome assembly GCA_018711005.1 of Candidatus Scybalocola faecigallinarum. Lineage (GTDB taxonomy): Bacteria > Bacillota > Clostridia > Lachnospirales > Lachnospiraceae > Catenibacillus > Catenibacillus faecigallinarum. The sequence goes on from DVIT01000046.1 coordinate 38,010, forward strand.
ATGCTTTACCAGATGTGCCTGGCCGACGTTTTCATTTTCATAAATCGAAAGATACTTTGCTAAACTGGACAAGGAAGAAAATGAAGAAACAGAAAAATAGTTTACCCCGTTGGCAGGAAGGATTTCTTTATTTAATAGAGCGTTATTTTTTCGGTAGGCGCTGGGAATCTCATGATAGCGTTTTTTAAATAAGGCGACAAAGGCCCGGACGTCGGAAAATCCATTATTAAGGGCAATATCGGCGATGGCGGCGTCGCTGGTTACAAGTTCATTAACGGCATATTCCATACGGATATTATTGACATATTCAGTAAAACTCATGCCAAAATGCTGGGTAAAAAACCGGGACAAGTAAGCAGGGGATAGATGTTCGCTTTCGGCCAACTGAGCCAGGGTAATCCCTGAACGGAAGTTTTTTTGGATATAATGGGTAATGCTCCTTAACCGCTGGAGATGCTTTTGGGATTTCTGCTGGACAGAATCCGGCTTCCCCAAAAAGTTAGTTGCTAATTCGTCTAAAATCATGGACAGCAAAGAGAGCGTGGCAAGTTTTACGTTTTTGGCGGACTGGGCTTTAATTAACTTAGCAAGAAGATACCGCAAATAGTCATATTTTTCCGTGTGTTTTTGACCTGCAGAACAGCAATCAAAGTACAGGTTCCCGTATTCTTCAAAATAAGGCAGCTTTGTTAAATTCATTTGAAATAAAGCCAGCTCACAGGACGAGGCGTATAATTCATGGAGCGCGTTGCTGTTAATGAGCAAAAGGTCATCTGGCAAAAGATGAAAAGACCGGTCATCCACAATAATATCTGCTTCTCCGGAGAGAATAAATAAAATTTCTATGCTTGTGTGCCAGTGTTTTCCAATAGAGCCGATTTCCTGAAAGAAAAAGCGAATCGGCAGTTCGGATGAAAATGAAATAATTTCATGAATATTCTCCATAGTATCCCCCTAAAATTCTTTTGGTTTCAGTATAAAATACTCCAGGAATGTGTTCAAGGAATATTTAAAAAATGTCATAAAAAAGATTAAAATCCCATAAAAAGATGCATTATGCAAGATATATATTCACAATGTCATTAACAATACTCAATTTGATGACATTTACCGGATTCGTCATTTTGCTGTAAATAAAATAGATAAAAACATGATGTTTATTCGTTTAATATTGACGTTTTAACAATAAAATCTTGGTGATACAATACAAAAAAGAGCAAATAGCACAAAATACTAAAGAGCAATACATAAAAAATGCTGTAAACTCTTTTAAATTTATAGAGAAGGGATGGTAAGGTGGAAGAAATTTTGTTGGAAATCAAACATATGAATAAAAAGTTTGGTTCCATTGTTGCATTAAAAGATGTGGATCTCACTATCCGCCGGGGGCAGATCCACGGACTGATTGGTGAAAATGGCAGCGGAAAATCAACGATTACGTCCATTGCTGCAGGGATGCAGCAGGCCACATCGGGAGAAATTTTCTATAAGGGTAAGCCCTGGAAGCCAACTTCCATGGTGGAAGCCCAAAGGCATGGCATATCCATGATCCTCCAGGAAGCCAACACGATTGAGGGGTGTACGGTAGCGGAAAATCTTTTTGCCGGTCAGGAAGACCAGTTTTCTACATTGGGTTTTTTTAACACAAAGAAGCTTAATAAAGCGGCGGATGACCTGCTGAAAAAGTTTGGGCTGGATTTTATTAAGGGGAAAGACATTATTACAAAATATGGGTTTGAAGAACGCAAGCTCATTGAAATTGTCCGTGCCGTGACGGATGAAACAGAAATTCTGGTGGTTGATGAAACATCAACGGCTTTGTCTTTTGACGGGCGAAAAATTTTATACAAGCTTATGGATCAAATGGTTGCCAAAAATAAAGCTGTCATTTTTATTTCCCACGATTTAGATGAAATTATGGAACACTGCACAATCCTTACCGTACTTCGGGATGGAGAAATACGCGGGGAGATTAGCAAAGAAGAAATGAACCAGCCGGGAAGTATCCGAAAGATTCGTGAGTTGATGGTTGGACGGGATATTGGGGATCAGTTTTACCGGAGCGATTATGATGTGTCTCATGGAAAGGATGTTGTTTTAGAATACAGGAATGTATCCAGCAATAACATTAAGGACTTTTCACTTAAGCTTCATAAAGGGGAAATTATAGGTATTGGAGGCCTTTCCGGCTGCGGGATGCATGAGATCGGAAGAATGGCTTTTGGACTGGAGCATATTGACAAGGGCAGTGTGGTTTGCGGGGAAAAAGCGGTAGAAACACCGACTCAAGCCGTCCATTTGGGAATCGGCTATATTTCTAAAAACCGTGACCAGGAAGCCCTGATTCTTAATGGCTCCATTAATGTAAATATTGAACTGCCGTCTTTGTCCAGCCTGCAAAAACATAGCTTTGTATCACCCAAAAAGGCGCGGGATCTGGTCAACGAAGAGATCAGTCTTATGGAGATCAAGTGTGAAAGCGGAAATCAGTGGGTCAACACATTATCCGGAGGCAATAAGCAAAAAGTTTCCTTTGCTAAGTGGATCGCAAAAAAAAGCGATATTATCATCATGGACTGTCCTACCCGAGGCGTGGATATTGGCGTTAAACAGTCCATGTACCGACTGATTACGGATATGAAGCGAGAGGGCAAGGCGATTCTGATGATCAGCGAGGAAATGACGGAACTGATCGGTATGGCGGATCAGCTTTTGATCATGAAGGATTTTAAAGTGAAAAAAACCTTTATGCGTTCCCCGGACTTAAAAGAGACAGATATTATTGAATACATGATTTAGGAGGGTTGGCTATGGGTAAAGGATTAAATAAGACATGGCTTAAAGCCCACCTGGGAAGTCTGCTCAGTTACGGCGGGCTTGTGCTGTGCATCATCGTATTTTCAATTTTAAGTCAAGGCGGTTTGTGGAGCGCCTATAACATCCGCATTTTATTCCAGGGCGTATGTGTGTACGCCATCGTATCCATGGGCGCGGTGTTTATTTACTCTATGGGATACATGGACATAAGCGTTGGCGCTCAGATTGGCGTGTACTGCCTGCTGTGTATCCTTATCTCTAACGCTACCGGCTCCCTGCTTTTAGGATTCCTTTCAATCCTTTGCATAGCCTTAGTGTGCGGGCTGATCAATGGATATGTGGCAGTAATGCTTGGGCTTCCTTCCATTGTAACATCGATTTTCCTTAATTCTATCTTCGGCGGTGTCCAAATGCTGATCATGGAGTGGCAGGGAACCAACAGTATCAGCATTGAAGCAGATATGTCCATGTTTAAGGGAACCGGCTCCATGGTTGCGGCAATCGTAGTGATCGCTGCGATTTCTGTTTACCTGTACAAATTTACCCCTTTAGGGAAATATGTCCAGGGCATCGGGGCAAATGAAACAGCTACAAAGCTATGCGGTGTCAGTACCACCAAATGGAAGGTGATTGCATACGCGTTTTTCGGCCTTTGTATCGCGGTTGGCGCTCTGTTTTTAACTGCCCGGACCGGAGCCGCCGGGAAGGGCACAGGAACCGGGTACGCTATGGATATTATGGTAGCCCTGCTCTTAGGGGGAATGCCATTGTCCGGCGGTATGCGATCAAAAGTGAGCAGCGCGCTGATCGGATCATTTACCTATGTTATTTTAACCAATGGATTGACTTTGGCCGGGGTGGAAACATCCTATATGTATGTGATTAAGGCAGTGATTTTCCTGGCAATTATTGTAATTACATGCAGAAAGAAAGATGGAATTTTGCCAAGATAAATATTGGAATAAGTTTTGGGGACGTTTGTGGATGAATAAGGAAGATTAAAAAAGAAAAGACAGCGCCGTTTTTTCGGACGCCTAATGATTTTAGGAGGTAAATCTTATGAAATTAAAAAAACTTTTAGCAGCAGCTTTAGCAGGAGTTATGGTTGTAGGTTCTTTTGCCGGATGCAGCAATTCCGGAGACAATGGGGATGATAATGGCGATACAAGTGCAGCTCAGACAGAGGGCGCCGGTGGTGATGAAACTGCAGACGCTTCCGGAGACGGAGAAGAAGCGGTAAGTGCAGAAATTGTAGACCATAAGATCGGTATTGGTTTATACACAGATTCCGGAAAATCCGTGGAAGCTTTAAAAGCATTTCTTGATGGGATTTCAGAAACCATTGGCTGTGAATTTGTTTATACCACATTAAGTACATACGATGAGGCAACCAATATTTCTTCCATCCAAAACCTGATTTCTTCCGGATGCGAAGGCATTATTCTGACAGCCGATATGGGAACCCAGGCCATTGTGGAAGAGTGTGAGGCTGCAGGCGTTTATATGGCAGGTTATCTGTGCGATTACTATACAAGCTATACGACCGCTTATGACGAAGTATTTGGCAATGACTATTTCCTTGGAACGGTTTGCGATGGACGTTCGGATAACAGCGAATATGGCACATTAGTTGCAGAAAAAGTGATTGAAGGCGGCTATAAGAATGTGGGCGTTATTACTTTCCCTGCATACGCTTATCCAAAACAGGCGGATATTGACGCTAAGTTTAGGGAAAGAATCCAGGAATACAACGAAACTGCCGATGAAGCCGACCAGATTACCCTTGTTGATACGATTGAGCTGAACTTTACAGCCCTTGAAGATACTTACTTAAGTGAAAATCCGGATCTCGACTGTATCTTCTCTGTTGCTGCCGGCGCTGGGAACGTTTACCCGGTTTTAGTTGCCAATGGCAAGACAGATATTAAACTGTTTACTACAGGCTTTGAGGGAACCGATGACGCGGACAATTTTGGTTCAAAGGGCAATCAGTGCTACCAGGGCGTTATGTTCTCCACACCGGAAGCCATTGTTTATCCTCTGTGCCTGATCATTGATAAATTAAACGGAACAACCTACAGCGATCTGCCGGAAGAACCGGAAGTGACCGACTGCTCACCGATGATCGTTTTAAGCGATGAAGATATGGACAAAGTCATTAACGGCGCGATTTACTATTCTGCGGATTATGCTGATGCTTTCCTGACCGGTGAAGATGTTGTTAATCTTTGCGCATCTTATAATCCGGACGCAACCTATGCGAACCTGGTGGATACAGTAAACCATATGGGTGTCGAAGATCTTCAGTAAAACACTGGTTTATGCCGGGCACTGTCCATCAGTGCCCGACGGAAATGGAGTAAAGGAAAAGAATGAAAAAAAATAAGTTTTTAGATTTTATAAAAAGGTTTTTCCTGACGATTCTTTTTCCACTGGTCATTTACGTGGTGATGTACATTATTGTAAAAAGTAAGGGCGTCACTTATTTCGGACTAACGGTGGATATGTGGCGTACAGTTCTTGTGGAAACATCCATGACTTCTGTAGCAGCCCTTGCCATCTGGACACAGATCAAAAACGGCCGTTTTGATTTTTCCGGAGGAGCGACCATGGTGCTGGCGGCGATTCTTGCAGGTAATCTGGCCATTGATTTTAAATTAAGCCCAGTCATTTACCTGATCCTTTGCATTGTCTTTGGCGCAGCTTTAAGTACATTTACAGGCTTGATCTATATTTGCGGGCGGCTGCCGATCATGATCTGTACGATTGGCGCAGCTCTTTTGTATGAATCCATCACTTACCTTGTGTATGACGCGGAAGGCCTGAACATGATGAGTAATACCCGGCTGACCATTTTTGGACGCATGCCTTATATTCTTGTCATCCTTGGGATTGCCCTGGCTTTTTTCCTTGTATATTGTTATTTAACTGTACCGGGAAGACGGTCGAAACTTTTATCCAATAACCAGCAGGCCAGTGTGAATATTGGAATTAAGGAAAACAAAAATGTTATCCAGACATTTTTTATGTGCGGACTGCTTTTAGGATGCGCGGCAGCGATTTACGGCTCAAATAATACGGTTGCCCCTCAATCCGGCTTATCTACAGCGGATACGCTGTTTTCCAATATTATCCCTGCGTATATGGGAATGTTTGTAGGCGCTGCCAGCGTTGATGCCCTTGGAGTTATTTTAGCTTCCTTAGGTATGGCGATTTTAAACTACGGTTTAAGCTGCATCGGCCTGGGAGCCGGCGGCTGGCAGTCGATTATTATTGGTACGTTTATGCTGGCTTTCTATACATTGACCGCACAGTGGCCAAGATGGAAAGAATCCTATTATCGAAGAAAACGGCTGAAAGCAGAAAGGTGTGCATCATAAATTGAGCTTTAAAGAAATAATGAAAAAATCTCCTTATGATCTGTCAGAAGAACAGATGTCATGGGTGCTTGATACCCTTGAGGGTATGGATACAGAGCAAAAGATCCGTCAAATGTTTTGTACGATTGCCTATTTGGATGATGAGAATTATTTAAAAGGAATTTCAGAAGGCGCATTTGGCGGCCTGATGTGCCGGACAATGAAAAAAGAAGAACTGATCCATTTGACTTCATATATCCAGTCCAGAGCAAAAATTCCGTATTTTATCGCCGGAAATATGGAGGCAGGAATGAATCAGTGCTGTGATACAGGAACAAGGGTAGGCTGCCAGATGGCTATTGCAGCGACCGGAAACGTAGAAAATGCCCGGAAACTTGGCCAGGTCATTGGGGAAGAAGCCAATGCCCTTGGAATGAACTGGGCATTTGCCCCGGTGATCGATATTGATATGAACTGGAGAAATCCCATTACCAATACAAGGACTTATGGTTCAGACGCGGACACGGTGGCTGCCATGGGCGCTGCATATGTAAAAGAAGTGCAGAAACACGGGATTGCCGCATCGATAAAGCATTTCCCGGGAGACGGGGTGGATGAAAGAGATCAGCATTTAGTTACTTCTATTAACTCTCTGGATGCAGATACATGGATGGAAACTTATGGCAAAGTTTACCAGGCCAGTATTGACGCAGGAGCGCTGACGGTGATGGCGGGATATATTATGCAGCCAGCGTGGTCTAAACGGCTTCATCCTTCATTGAAGGATGAAGAGATTCTTCCAGGGGCTTTGTCTAAAGAACTTTTGACAGACCTTTTAAGAGGAAAACTGGGATTTAACGGAACGATTATTACGGATTCCTCTGCTATGGCCGGATTAGGGTGTGCCATGTCAAGAAAGGACGCCCTTCCCCAGTGTATTAATGCAGGCTGCGATATGATTTTGTTTGCCAAAAATATGGATGAGGATCTGGAATATATCCGTACGGCTGTAAGAAATGGCGTGATTTCAGAACAAAGAATGAATGAAGCTGTGGTTCGGATTCTTGCTCTTAAAGCTGCTTTAAAACTTCCTGAGAAAGCCGCTGAGGGAACGCTGGTTCCTTCTTTGGAAAAGGCCTCCCGGTTCGTTGGATGTGAAGCCCACATGGAAATCTCAAGACAGGTAGCTGATGAGTCGATTGTGCTTGTTAAGGAAGAAGAGGGCGTTTTCCCGATAACCCCACAGCGGTATCCAAGAATTCTGGTATATCCCAAAGAATCCGGAGCAACAGACCTGGCATTTGGTGTGGAAAGCCGGGTGGAAGCAGTGGTAAACCGTCTGCGCCGGGAAGGTTTTAAGGTGGATGTGTACAAGCCGTCGAATGGCTTTGAAGGGGTGGAAGCGCCGGTGTCCCAGGTCACAGATAACTACGACTTGCTGATCTATGTGGCAAACCTGGCTACAAAATCCAATCAGACTGTGGTTCGCCTGGAATGGGCCCAGCCCATGGGCGCAGACTGTCCTGTGTATATTCATGACCTTCCCAATATTTTTATTTCTCTTGAAAATCCGTATCATCTGGCGGATGTGCCGAGAATCCGCACCTATATTAATACTTTCGGATCCACTGATGAAATTTTAGATGCGTTGATTAATAAAATGACCGGAAGGAGCCCATTTAAAGGCAAAAGCCCATCGGACGCATTTTGCGGTATGTGGGATACACGTTTGCAATAAAATGAAGAAGGAGTGGAGTATAGTGATGAGGTTTAACAAAAAAGTATATTAGCAGCATATGTATTGGGGATCAGTCTTACATTAGGCGCCTGCGGCCAGGAGGCCGCATCGCCGGAAATGCAGCCGACTGCTTCAGCAGTGGAGACGGAAGCTGTGACCGAAAGCAGGGATACACAGAGCGAGGAAGAGACTATTGAAGAAACAGAGACTAAAGACAAGAACGAAACGGCCTCAGACGCAGTAATAACTGCGATGGATTTTAACGGGGTATCAGCCTTAATTTACTATCCAACGCCCAATGCCGCAGAAACCTTAGGCGTTAGCACTACATGTACAGCGCCGTCATTTTTAATTTTTGGGGATAGTATGTACGATGAGGCATCTGCCTCAGAATTTGCAAAAAGCAGCGGACTCGCCCAGATTGCCGCTGATAATGGGTCCAGCATCATTTTTATTAATCCGGATGCTGATGGCTGGGATATGTCAGATCTGAAGTATTACGCTAATGTTGCTTCGACCATTAGCGACAGTTCCACAGACCGTATGGAAAATGGCGTACTTTATTCCACAGATTTTATGACTGGCGAGGAAACCCAGGGAATTTCAGGAACGCAGCAAAGAATTTATGTTTACGGCATTGGCAGCGGTGCGGATTATGTAGCTGCAAATCTTTTAAAACAGGTAAATATTCCAAGTAAATGGGGCGGTGAAGCCGATGCTACCATTACCGGCTGTACCCTGGTCAATGCTACGGATGTTTCCAGCGTTGAAAAGAATGATATACCGGTTGTTTCTATTGGAAACAGCGAGGAAATCAACCAAGTTCTTACAGAAAACTGCGGAAGTATTCTGGAAGCGGAAGATGAGGATTACGCTGGCCAGTATGTGTCTGTGATCGGAAATTACAGAAGGCAGAGCGGAGTTTTGATTCCTGTCAATAATTATGAAGAGGAAGGCATTGTACAGATTATTGAAAATACAACTGTCAAGACAACGCCGGATAATGCCAGCGAAACGTATGCAGGAACAGAGTCCCATGAAGTCAGCTATGTGATTTACTATGATGAGAACCTTGATGTGGAGAATGGCAATGTGCCATTGCTGTTATGTTTCCATGGCGGCGGTAATACAGCATTATATGAAGCCTTGGCAACTGAGTGGCCGGAAATCGGCCAGGAAAACGGTTTTATTACCGTTAGTGTAGATAAACATGATACGGATGGAACTGCCGGTGAAATTATTGAGCTTATCAGCCAGCTCCAGGAAAAATATTCTATTGATTCCTCGAGGATCTATGCTACAGGCTTTTCTATGGGCGGGGCAAAGAGCTGGGATTTGTTTGAACAGTATCCGGAAGTTTTTGCGGGCATTGCTCCGATGGACGCTTCTTTTGAGCCTGGGATTGACAGCTACGGCAATCCTGTGGAAAATGTAAATGAAGATGTAATCGTTCCTATCTTTTATGTAGGTGCAGAAAATTCCTTCGGCGCGGAGCTGCCAGCCCATGCGCTGTTGGATGGGGAAACCATTACCAACGGTTCCCTTTTAAACCGGATTCCTCAGGTGTTTTCTGTAAACCAGGTAAACAAAGAATACAATGTTGAACTGACGGATAAGGAAAACTGGGAAAATAAAGCATGGGGAATTAGCGGAGATATTTCCTATACTGTAACAGATAAGGATGATTTTACAAACAGCGTACTTACTGTGAATTTATTCCAGAGTAAAGATGGAAAATATTATACAGCGCTGGCGGATTCCTCTGTACAGGGCCATGAGATTCTTTCAAGAAATAACTGGGCGGTCTGGGATTTCCTCAGCCAGTTCAGCAGAAATGAGGATGGTTCTATCAGTATAAATGAAGTGACTTATACACTTCCATCGGACGATGGCAGCATTACAGATAATAGTTACAATATGAATGAGTAATATCTTCATATAAAACCAACAGCCGGCTCAAAAGTCCCCCTTGTGTGCCGGCTGTTTTTCTTATATATTTTTATATATTTTCTTTACATACCATACATTCTTTCCGGTAAAAGGCAATGCCGTATTTGATGATTCTGCTGTAGCCTTCCTGGAGAAGTGCTGACGCATAGTTCTTCTCACGAATCTGCTCCAAGGCTTCATGACACTTCTGCTCAAGATCCTGATAACGTTTGGCTACCTTAATTTCAAAAATAATCCCTTCGCCCCGTATGCTGGGAGACTTTACTACAATATCCGGCCGCCCGGCGCCAGATTCGCGATTGGACTGGACAATATAATTTTTCATGTTTATTAACAAGCCTGTCAAAAATCCGTGATAGTAGTTTTCCTGATAATCGTAAAAACTAATGGTTTCCATAAGATTTTCGGATAAAATATGGGCTATGTTTTGTGTATCGCCACAAAGAATACTTTCATAGAGGGCAGATAAATCTTTTTTGCCCGTTTGCTCTTCAAACCAATGGAGCACAGATGTTTTGTAAATATAGCGAACCTCCCGGTTGGGAATTTTCATCTCCATATAAATATCCTCATCTGTTTGCTTCTCTTGAACTTTTGTTAAATAACCGGTAAAAAACAAGAAATTCCACAGATGGTCTTTTGAAGCATAAATATCTTCATAAGTAATATCTTCATGGACTGGCTTAATAATGGATGCCCCTTGGATGAGCGTCTCAATTTCCTGCTTTACTGAAAAATCGGACTGTTCAATGAGAGAACGGACAATGTGGTTTGAGCTTGTATTTGACCAATAGGGTTTGGGCAAAGTATTAGGATTTTTATGGCAAGAATCAATATAGTTAATAACACTCCATGGATTGTAAACATGGGAATCGCCAAATAAGTATCCATCATACCAGTCTCTAATCAACGGCATATTTTTTGAAAGTCCATAGAAATCCATAAGAGACTCAACTTCATTTTGAGTAAAGCCCCAAAACTCTCCATAGGAATCATTAGTAACGGAAATAATTTTTAAATTATTTAGTCCAGTGAAGATGGATTCCTTGCTTATCCTCAGACACCCGGTGACTACTGCGAACGACAGGCTGTCATTTGTTTTTAAAACAGATTCAAATATAGAGCGGATCACATTGCTCATTTCTTTGTAAAAGCCAGAAAACCAGGCATTTTCCAATGGAACGTCATATTCGTCAATGAGGATAATGCATGGGATTTTAAAGCTGTCATATAAACACTGGGAGAGAAATTTCAGTGAGGTAAGGTATTCTTCATCATTTGCCTGCATTTGGGCAAAACGCAAATATTTTTCCCTGTCTGCAGGATATTCGATAAGGTTTAAGATCTGGTCATGACGCTTAAATTCTCTGGCAATTTCTTCTTTTAAACAGTAAAATGCATTTTTATAGGTGCTTTGCTTCAGTGATTTTAAACATATGCTAATGACCGGATATTTTCCCATATGGGATAGATATTTGTCCCCCGTGTCCATAATTTTTAATCCTTGAAATAATGGGGCAGGAGATTGCCCGGAATTTTCAAAAAAATTCTGGAGCATGCTCATGTTCAGTGTTTTTCCAAAGCGGCGGGGGCGTGTAAAAAGATTGACTTCCCCTTTCATATCCAAAAGCTCTTTGATTAAAAGCGTTTTATCAACGTAGAAATAGTTTTCCTGAATAAGTTTTTTAAAATTGTCTATTCCTATGGGCAGCGGTTTCCAAACAGCCATGATGCATCCCTCCTGAATGAATCGAATCTACGTTTATTATAATACATGCCGCATGGTCAAGCAAGAGCGCTTGCCCGTAAAACAGCTTTGACGAGCAAAATATATTCTGTTTATATAAAGAGCGTTTTTTGGCTTTTTTGCTCGTTGTATCTGACTGACAGTCCTCAAAAAGCCGAACTTCCCCTCTGCCTTTTTATTGCACCTTTCTT
>DVIT01000047.1 GCA_018711005.1 Candidatus Scybalocola faecigallinarum
ATGAAAGAACGCTATAAAATAGAAGCAAAAAATAGTGAATTAAAACATCGACATGGTTATGACACAGCGTCATCATCAGGTCTTATTTGTATGGAAATGCAGGGAGCCATGACGATATTTGCAGTAAATCTTAAGAGGATAGTTAAATTAATAAATGAAAAATAAGCACCTCATCCAAAAAAGATAAGTTGATTTATGGTTCAATTAATGTAAAAAATCCACCAGAATTATTAAAAACTCTGATGGATTTTTCTTTTTCTAAAAATTAAAGAAAAAACGCATGTTTTTCAGTGCCCTCCTGTCGCCAGATTTGGGGAGGCAACAAAAACATTATATCATCAGAATCTGTTTCCTTCTATATTTTTTCCTGAAAAAGGTGTGGCAATGCCGGATAATATTCTTCCGCCAGTTTTAACCTGCACACTTTTACAGTAACAGTTTGGTCGGCTGAGATATTGTGTACAGTTACATTTTGGGCGAAGGAGATACAGCTTTACGGATGTAAATGGGATTTTTTATGTCAGATCCGTATAATTTAGTGGGTGATTACGGTTCTATACGCAGTTTTTGCCATGGTAACCGTATTCGCCCCGTAATAGGTTGGACTGTTACCCTCTATTTTTAAATCTTTCCACGAATATTGCCATTTTTATCTGCATATGCTATAATGCCAGTAGGCAAAAGGATAACACAAGTATCCACAGTGGTACAAAATGAAAGCCCAAGAGGTGCAAGCTCTTGGGCTTTCGTCCTGATTTTAAGCAGTTAGGCATCTGCAGGCTGGTTACCGATTACTTGTCGCCGTCCAGCCATTTGATGATGTAGTGGCAGGCTACACCAGCCGCAACAGCGATGATAAAGGATAACAAAAACTCCACAGCGGTACACCCCCTTCCTTTACCAGTCTAGGGGCGGTAACAAAAACATTATATCATCAGAATCTGTTTCCTTCTATATTTTTTCTGAAATAACCGTAATGCTTTCTAAACTACGGTTCTATACGCAGTTTTTACCATGGCAACCGGATTCGCCCCGTGGCTAAGAGATATGAGAATATCCATTGTAAACAGACGAAAACCCCGGAGATGCGACCTCCGGGGTTTTCTATTCCTTTTTCTTAATGGCTGAAAAGAAGGTAAAGAAATTTTTTCAAACCTATCACAATCTTTTGACATTTACAACATAATTTCTTCACAAAATTAGGGTATGATATAAACATATAAAGCAGATGAGCTTTTATATAATAATCTTTTCATTTTCATAATACCCGGCCGTTTTGACCGGCCGGGTCTCCCTCCTTTTATTTCCCCTTTGTTTTAATATTTAAAGTCATCTTTCGTAACAGTTCAACTGTTATTTTTTTGCGGCTTAAAGCTGCACCGCTGCTTTTGCAGTCACTTGCTTTGGTCCGCAGTGTGAAAATCCGATGGTGTATTCTCCCGGCAGCAGGCAGCGCTGTCCGTTTTCCAGTACGCTTTCAAAAGATTTCCTGGGCAGTACACATGTATATGTCTGCTTTTCGCCCGCAGCAAGGGAAATGCGGTCAAAATATTTCAGGCTGCACAAAGGTTTTTCAAAGGCTTCCCCTTCATAGCGGATATAGGCCTGCAATACCAGATCTGCAGGGACGTTGCCTGTATTGGCTATATCCAAGGTGCATACCACCTGATCTTCCTGAACTGAAGCTGCTGCATTTTCCAAAGTAAAGGTCGTGTATGACAGACCATAGCCAAACGTATACAAAGGATCCTCTGTCATATAGCGGTATGTACGGCCTTTCATGGCATAGTCGGTAAAGTCCGGAAGCGTATTGCTTTCAGAATAAATCGTAATAGGCAGATGGCCGGACGGTGCGCACTTTCCGGAAATAATATCCGCAGCGCCATGGCCGCCTTCTTCACCGCTGTACCATGTATACAGGACAGCTGCGGCCTGTTTGTTATACGGACTAATATCAATGGAACTGCCGCCGGTGACTAAAAGCACTACCGGCTTTCCTGTGGAAAATACAGCCTCGCACATTTCCTTTTGAGGATCTGAAAGACCAAGGCGCCGCTTATCTCCAAATCCGTCTGTCGTATCATTGCCTTCCTCACCTTCCATGGTAGGATCCAGACCAACACATAAAAAGACAACATCACTGCGGCGGGCTACGGCTTTTACTTCACCGATCTTATACTCTGCCATAGCTTCATATTCATTGGTCGGATTATCCAGAAGGCATCCCTGAGAATAATACATATGTACCTGATTTTCTTCACAAAGCTCACGTATTCCATCCAAAAGCGTAATAAAATGGGACGATGTTCCATTATAGTTGCCTTCCAGCACCTTTCGGGAATCCGCTGTAGGACCAATCACAGCCACGCTGGACAAAGCCTTAAAATCCAGAGGAAGTATGCCGTTATTTTCCAAAAGCACCATACTTTTAGCCGCTGCTTCTCTGGCTGCCTGGCGATGCTGTGGCGTATCATTGGCTTCCAGAGGAATCTGGTGATATTGGCAATCCTCATCAAAAAGTCCCAGCTTGTACCGGGTCGTAAACAGGCGTACTGCAGCCTGACGGATCATTTCCTCACTGACAAGGCCCTCCTGATAAGCTTTCATAACGTACAAATACGTCATACCGCAATTCAGGTCACAGCCGTTTTTCATCGCCAGCGCCGCTGACTCTGTCGCTGTCTTTGTAACCATATGATGCTCATGGAAATCAGCCAGCGCAAAGCAGTCAGAGACTACATGGCCGTCAAACTGCCACTGCCCCCGCAAAATATCCACAAGAAGTGTTTTGCTGCCGCAGCACGGCTCGCCGTTGGTACGGTTGTATGCGCCCATAACAGACTCCACATGAGCCTGGGTTACGGCTTCTTCAAAAGCCGGAAGGTATGTTTCCCACAAATCCTTCTGGGACACTTCGGCATTAAACTCATGGCGAAGGCTTTCCGGGCCTGAGTGTACAGCAAAATGCTTGGCACATGCCGATGTTTTTAAATATTCGCCATCCCCTTGAAGTCCCCGGATAAATGCCTTGCCCAGTTCTCCGGTCAGGTAAGGGTCTTCACCGTAGGTTTCATGGCCCCGGCCCCATCTGGGATCCCGGAAAATGTTAATATTTGGCGTCCACATGGTCAGCCCTTTGTAAATGCCCCGGTCTCCTTCTGCCGACTGTGCATTAAATTTTGCCCGGGCTTCTGTGGAAATAATATCTGCAATCTTTTCCATACCCTCTGTGTCAAACATAGCTGCCATAGCAATAGCCTGGGGAAAAACTGTGGCCGTTCCTGCACGGGCCACACCGTGGAGCGCCTCATTCCACCAGTTATACGCCGGGATCCCAAGGCGCGGGATCGCCGGAGCGTCAAACTTAAGCTGGGACGCAGTCTCCTCCAGCGTCATCTTTCCTACCAGCTCCCGGGCCATTTCCCGGCACTTTTCAATCTTCGCATTATCCATTATATATCCTCCTCTTATTAAGATCTTTGGCTTGCGCACAGCACTGCGCATGGTTTAATTATATCATAAAACAGGGAAATAGGCACTAATTAAACGCTATGCACCTTCCTGTATTCCCCCGGCGTCATGCCGTATTCTCTGTCTCCCCTGCCGCAATTTTATTCTGTATAATACTGAGCCTGGGCGTTCCAAAGCTCATAATATTTTCCGTTTTTATCCGCCACAAGCGTCTCGTGGCTGCCCTGCTGGACAATGGAGCCTTCATGAAATACAAGGATCTCATCGCAAAACTTGCAGGAGGACAAACGGTGGCTAATATAAACCGCTGTTTTATCTTCAACAATATCGTTAAACTTACTGTAGATTTCCGCTTCCGCTATGGGATCCAGGGCCGCGGTAGGCTCATCCAGGATAATAAATGGAGCGTCCTTATAAAGGGCCCGGGCAATGGCGATCTTTTGGGCTTCTCCTCCGGAAATCTCCACCCCTTCTTTATCCAGGTCTTTGTACAGCCATGTATCCAGTCCCCGGGGCATAGCGCCCAGACGGTCATCAAAGCCTGCCTTTTTCAGGCAATCCCGGACGTTTTCAGGATCATATTCCCGGGTTCCCGCCACATTTTGCCCAAGAGGCATGGCAAACAGCTGGAAGTCCTGGAAAACTACAGAAAAAATGCGGATGTAATCATCATACCGGTATTTTCGTATATCAATGCCGTTCAGCAGGATTTCTCCTTCTGTGGGATCATACAGGCGGCATAACAGCTTAATAAATGTTGTCTTTCCGGAACCATTCATACCTACCACCGCCATGCGGCTGCCTACTTTAAACTTCATATTCACATGGCGCAGGGCATAGGCATCGCTGCCGGGATATTTAAAAGAAACATCCCGAAATTCCACATCATACTGGCGGTCCGACCGCTTTTCCGTGGTCAGGCTGCC
The DNA here is from genome assembly GCA_018711005.1 of Candidatus Scybalocola faecigallinarum. GTDB lineage: Bacteria > Bacillota > Clostridia > Lachnospirales > Lachnospiraceae > Catenibacillus > Catenibacillus faecigallinarum. The sequence continues at coordinate 4,398 of DVIT01000047.1, forward strand.
CTTGTACATCTTGTTGGGAATGTCCAGAAATTCAAAGGTTGTGCGCAAATATGTGCCATTTAAGCGAATATCGCCCATCGTCCGAAAAAAGTCTGAAAGCCCCAGGAACAGGCTGGTAATAGCCCCCACATACTGGGCCACAGATCCGGCCCCGAAAGCCCCTGCCCAGGCTTTCAGGCAAACAAACAAATATACTGCGCCGGTAAGCACCGCGGACAGCCCGGAGGCCAGAGCTTTCCAAAGCCCTGCAGCGCCCCGGAAATCTTTGGCAATGGCAGAATTAACAGAAAATGTGTCATTTTTTTCCATATATATGTCGCACACATTTTTCTGCTGCCCGTAAATGCGCAGGTCGGCCGCCCGTTTTCGTTCAACGCTCATATAGCCGTAAAAAACGAAAGACCGATTGCCAAAAAGCGCTTCTTCCGAATGGCGGCTCCAGCATGCATTTCCCCGGTTAGCGCAGGAGGACGACGCGATCGTTACAAAAAGAAGCACGGCAATGATCCCCACAATGCACAGGGGATGATCCAGCCAGGCAAAAGGGCTGGACGGAGATACCCGGCTTAAAAACAATGTGACCGACAAGCCGACGCCGCCCAGGATCCGCATAAGGGCGGTAAACAGATCCTCGATCCGGCACATGCTGGCATCCAGCCCCCAGCCGCTCCAATTATCGTTTTGTAAGATCTGGGAATACAGGTCATAGACATACTGACGGTCAATATCCTCATAATCCATGCCCATCATTTTTTCCGCATAGATCCGGTCCTTCATATGGGCAAAGGCATCCTTCTCGCAGTTTTTCCAGCGCAGCAAAACCGCTCTTGCCACAGCCAGCACAGCGGAAACGATCAGCTGGGCCAGCACAAGGCGCATCAGCTCATGAGGCCTGCGGCTGGCGGCAAGCTCGTTAAGGATCCTGGCAGACAGCCACACCTCCACCAGAGGGATCGCCGCAACGATCAGGGAATATAAAATCGTGGAAATAAACAGTCCCGGACAATATTTAAAAAGAAGCTTCCATGACCGCATCAAATACTTAACCCCTTCCCTGTATGTCATTGTATCATTATTCATGGCAGCTTCCTCCTTTCCCGGACAGTTCATTAAAAGCATCCGCATCCCCGTCCGTGCCTTTGTCCTGATAATAACGGCTCTGTACCTGGAATAAATGGGCATAGCCTCCATCCAGGGCCATCAGGGATGCATGGGTTCCCTCCTCGGCAATCTTCCCATGCTCCATAAACAAAATGCGGTCACAAAACCGTGTGGATGCCAGGCGGTGGGAAATAAACAACGACGTCCGTCCGTGAGTCATTTCACTGTATTTCATATAAATATCATTTTCTGCAATCGGGTCCAGGGCTGCTGTTGGCTCATCCAGCAAAATAACCGGAGCATTTTTATAAAGAGCCCTGGCAAGCATAAGACGCTGTGTCTGTCCGCCGGACAGCTCCACGCCGTCCTCATAGACCTGGCGCCCGACAGGCGTTTCAAGACCGGAAGGCAGCTCCTGCACTGTCCGGGTCATCCCGGCCTTATCAAGGCATTCCCACACACGGGCCTCATCAATACCATTCACCCGCTGAGCCACATTTTGGGCCACACTGGCCTCCAATATGGAAAAATCCTGAAAAACAGCAGAAAAAAGGGCGTAATAATCCCGGCGGTCATACTTGCGTATGTCCTCCCCATTTAAAAGCACACGCCCGTGGGTAGGATCTAAAAAGCCGCACACAAGGCGCACCAGCGTTGTTTTCCCGGCGCCGTTTAAACCCACCACTGCCAGCTTTTCGCCCGGATGTATGGTCAGACTGATATGGGAAAGAATGTCCTCATCCCCATAAGGATACCGGTAGGAAACGTCCTCTAAACGGATCTCATGGCTTTTACCCGGATCCGCATCCAATGGCTCGCCATCGTCAAATTTAAACGGCTCCGGCCATTCTAAAAATTCCCGCACTGCGGAAATATCCAGGCTTTGGGTATGAAGGACGGAAAATTTCTCAAGGATTCCCGTGATCCATTGGGTAAAACCGCTGACCGTATTAAAATACAGCAAAAATTCCGATGCAGGGAGCCCCTGTTCCAAAGCCAGCCAGATCAGGTAAGCATAGGCAATGCCATTGCGCATAAAGGTCAGCACCAGATCGACCACGTTGCTCCATAAATAAATGCCTTCCCTGCGGGCAATAAAGCTGCGGTACAGCCCAAGAGTCCGGTCCCACACATCCTCAAGCCAGTCCCTCAGCCCGAAAATACGAATATCCTTGGCATGGGTGCGCTTGGTGGCAACCCGGTTGACATAATCCATTTTTTCTATGTAAGCCGCTTCCTCCTCCCGGTGTCTGTAGCCCCATCCGTTGATCCGTTTATTGACAAAATATCCGGCCACAGCAGTGACAACAACAATAACCATCAGCCATGGATTCAGCCCGGACAAAAGGAGCAGGTATACAATAAACCCTATCACATTAGTCAAAATATCCGTCCATGTCCGCCAGATGGATTCTGTTGCCTGACTGTTGGAGGAGCATGAGTGGAGGGCCTTATCCTCGCTGTTAATAAAGTCATTATCCAGCGTATTTGGATAGGATGTTTCCGCCACCTTTGTATCAATCCTGCGCAGCAGGTTCAGGCGCACAGTAATACGTCCAAACAGGCTGTTGTCCGTCAGATAGGCGCACAGTCCGGATAAAAGAAATAATAAAGCACTAAAGCCGACAATGCTCCACACCAGTTCCCACAAAGGCACTTTTTCCTCCACCTGCCCTAAAAGCACCGGCGCAATGAGCATTTCCGCAGTGGTTTTTCCGGCAGTGACCGCAGCCAGGATCACCACAAGAAAGGGAACGCTCCTGCAGATTTCCCATGCTGTTTTCAGCATAAATCCTGTATTCTGCCACATATTATATTTGGATTTTTTATGATCCTTCATGCTTTCACCTCATCCCCGGGCCAGGCATCCCGGCCCATGTTATTGACATGGCATAATTATACAACAAAAAACCGCCCCCGAATATTTTGGGGGGCGAATCGTAAAAATCCGGTGACCAACTGCACAATACTACACCTGAGGGATCAGGATTTCTGTTGTAAATGCGCCGTCCTCGCTGTTTCGGCTTAAATAGCCGTCCAGCCGGTCAATAATATGATCAATGCGCACCAGGCCGAACCCGTGCCCATCTCCCTTAGTTGTTTTAAAACCCCTGCCGGACTTTTTCATTTTCCCGGCAGCCGTAAAGTTTGTAAAAGAAATGTAGAGCTGAGTATTTTTCATATCCATATAAACGCGGATAATCCGCTGGTCCGCAGGCAGGGCCATACTGGCTTCAATGGCATTGTCAAAAAGATTTCCAAGGATCACACACAGATCCAGCTCAGACATTTTAAGCTTTACAGGAATATGAGCGTCCACATGGACCTGAATATCACGGGCCCTGGCCAGGGATATCTTGCTGTTTAAAATGGCGTCCGCCATGGCATTTCCCGTCTTTACAACCGTATCCACTGTATTAAGGTCTGTATCCAGCTCATCCAGATAGGCCTTAATGGCCTCCAGATCGCCGCTGGCAGCAAAGGCCTTCATGGTCTGGATATGGTTGCGGTAATCGTGGCGCCATCCCCGCATCTGGCGGTACATATTTTCCACTTCCCGGTAATGGGTCTCAATCAGCTCCTGCTGATAATTGGCAAGCTTTTTGTCAATATGCTTTGAAAAAAGTCCCATAGGCACACCTCTCCTGCTGCTGTCTGAAAAATACGTTAAGTATAGGTTATCCGCCGTTAATAATGGCCCGGTTCAGCGCCTCATAAACGCCTCTGGGCAGGGGCAGCACCGTGCCGTCAGACAGATAAACTTCCTTTTTGGTCACTCTGCGGATGTATTTCAGGTTCACGATCATGGACCGCCCGGCCCTGAAAAATCCGCTGTCAAGTTCCTCCTCAAATGCGCCAAGGGTACGCTTCACTGTATAATCCTCCCTGGCATGGATCGTCACATAATTTTTATAAACATCCAGATACCGGATCGTATAAAGAGGGATCCGCACCATTTCCCCGGAAAGCTCCAGGTTCAGGCACCGGGCGTCCTTTTCCAGCTTTTGCATGGCCCGATCCAGCACCTGGAACAATTTTTCCTCATGCACCGGCTTCATAAGATAATGGAGCGCCTCCACCTCGTAGCCTTCGGCAATATAGTCCGAATATCCTGTAATAAATATGATCTGCACGGTTTCATTGTCCCGGCGCACCTGCCGGGCCATAGTAACGCCGTCCATGGCCGCCATTTCTATATCCAGCAGCAAAATATCAAAGGATTTATCCTCTGCATACTGGAACAAAAAGCTTTCCGCAGAAGGAAATGTCTCGATCTGCACCGCTATTTGCCGGCTCTGTCCCCACCGCTGTGTCATAGCCTTGACGTATTGTATATCTTCGGGCGCGTCATCGCACACGGCAATCCTGCAGTTTTTTTCCATGCTGGTCCCTCCCGGTTTTAAAGTCAGCGGAAATAAAAGGTCTGTTCTTTTGTTTCCCGTGTTTCCACATAGCTTTCTTCACGAGCCACCGCTTCCTGACCGGATCCGGCATCAAAATTCGCAAGAATGCTGACAGATACCCGGCCGTCCTCTTTCCAGGAAACACTGTAATTTCCATTGGCAAATGCCGACTCCTTATCATAATAATCCATATTTCCCAGATATTCAATAATCGCGGCATTTTTTCTTTCGTAAAACAGGGCCTGATGCCGAAGTCCGTGGACTTCCTCACGCACAATAAGCTGGTGGCCGCTGCTGTTAAAAATGTAGGTTTTCATTTCAGGCGCCGGCGCAGAAAATAAAACCAGTCCGATCACATAAATCCCGGCCAAAATGGCAAAAATAATTCCATAATGCCTTTTTTGTTTCAACGGAAAGGTGGCCGCGATCCCTCCAATACTCAGCAAGCACACCGCCCCCAGGATCCTGCGGATCCAGACCATATCCAGGGCTCCCATAAGCACCTGATATTTTGTTGTCGTGTTAATATTTAACAGCCATACCATCCACAACGTTCCCGAAACAATGGCCGTCCCAATAAGCCCCGCACGGATCACCGGAATCTTTCGCTCCATACATCACCATATCCTTTCCTTAGTCTCGCCGTGCTCCGCACGGCATCCAGGTATACCCGGAGGGTATTTCTTTTTATAGGATAACCATTTTCTTTAATGATTATATTAAGAAAGGCTATGGAAAAAATAAAATATTATTTTAAACGCTTTTATATAGAAACGGCCATATCCGGTGTGGGGAAATACCGCCGGATATGGCCGTTATTGAATGGGAAGCGATTATAGCTCCTGTATATTTCTTTCTTTGGAAAATGGCCCTGGCATTGGCTGCAATGGCCGTTTTTCGCCCAGATAATCCGTATCAAAAAGAATGGGTGAGCCGTCCGGTGCTTCAAACTTCTGCTCCGGCTCAAAGGCTTCTCCTAAAAGTTCCGTATTGACCAGAGGCGCATGGATTTCCGGCATAAAATCATAAACATTGGTCTTAAAGACATAGTGATCATTTTCCAGGTCAAGTTCCCAGGTAATCTCATGCTCTGTATCACTGGCAAAATTTTCTTCCGTATCACAGGGCTGGGCGCCGTTAAAGTAAACATTGCCGCCGGTATAAACCGGAAGATGGTCATAGAACAGGTCTTTGCTTCCAAAATCAGAAGTAGACTGGGCATTAAACTGTCCAAAATATGTTTTTGGATCCGGATAACCGTCATAGGGCTTTGTGCCGCAAATAAAGTTATAAAAGCTAAATGCATCCAGATTTCTGCTTTGGACATAGCCTTTAAGATCCTCCCGTACCTTTGCCTGTACGAAAATATTATTGTAAAAACGGGCGTCGCCGTGGAGAATGGTCATGAAACCGGCAACCTCTGTGCGGTGAGGCACATGGTAAGGCGTATATCTTGGAGTAGGGAATTTTGTGCCGCCGTTGTCCGTACCCATGCCTACCCATGTAAAGGAGCCTGCAATAAAGTTATGGACAAGAGCGATTCCCTGAGTGCTTAAACGGCATGCACATGGAGACAGCAGGAAGTTATTGTCCACCAGCGTAGGCCCGTGGGAAACCTCAATAAAAATATCCTCGCCAAGAGCCAGTCCGTCTGCGATCTTTGTGCCAACAGGCGGTACATTGTCATGGAACAGATTGCCGCTGACACGGGTACCCTGAGCCTGCCAATCCAGCCAAAGTCCCCGGGTGCAGTGATGGATATGGTTTCTGCAGATAGTCACATCAATGGCCGCATGCATTTTAATGCCGCCGATTTCTGCGCCTGCCAGATCCTGTTTATTGTTAATATGATGGATATGATTGTCCTCAATAACGGAAAATACGCCGCCCAGATGGCCTACAATACCGGTCTGTCCGCAGTCGTGGATATTACAGCCCCGGATCACATGAGAACCGATGTTTTCCTTTGTCCAGCCTTCACGCTGAGCCTGGCAGATAGCGTCCCGCTCTGTCTGAGTTCCATCTTTTAAAAACTTTGTCGTCCACTTATTTTCATTGTTGGGCTGAAGATATTTTCCAAGGGAAATACCGCAGCATTTTGAATGGGAGATTTCGCAATTTTCGATCACCCAGCCTTTTGACCAGTGGGGGCCTACCATACCTTCCTGATAAGCGGTAGGCGGAGCCCATGTGGTGGCTGCCTGAGTCACCTTAAATCCGGATAATGTAATGTATCCCACCCCGGTCTTATCCGGATAAAAGCAGTTGCGGCGCACATTAATTTCTACATTTTCCTTATTGGGATCTGCTCCCTGGAAGTTGGCGCAGATCACAGTATAGCCGTTATCCTGCCATGTATACCACTGATACAATGTCCCCTGGGGATCCCAGGAGCTTTCCCGTTTCTGTGGATTTTTTACCGCCTCCAAAGAAAAAGCTTCATACATGGATTTTCCGTTCAGATAAACCTCTCCGGTATGTACCGGTTCCTGAGAATAATACCAGTCTCCGGCGATCACCGTTGTATAAGGGTTATAAGCGCCGAAAAGCGCATTGGGAATACGGGCCTCCCATACATTTCCTTCCACCAGTGTCCAGTTTTTTATTACTTCTGCGCCAGTGATCACAGCGCCCAACGGCTCCTGAGATCTGTAAATAATACGGTGGGCATCATCCGTCCCTCCCCGGACCGGATTGACATATTCCCTGTAAACGCCTGGTGCAACAACAACCTCATCCCCGGCCTGTGCCACTACCGCAGCTTCGCCAATGGTCTTAAACGGCCTTTCTTTTGTTCCCCATCCGCCTTTTTCACTTTGGCAGGATACATAATAAATCATAGCAATCTCCTTTCTTTAACACTGGGCATGTTTTTGCCCATCCAGGTATCCCCTTGCGGGGTTTCCTTAATTCGGGCATGTTTTTCTATTTGGGCAGCGCTGTCTGGCTGCCGGATCGCAACAGTCCAACCCACTGGACTGCTACGCTGATTTTTCTTTACAAATATAATTATAGTGCATATAATTTAATTAATATAGCGATATACTGACAAAAAATGTAATTATCCTGCCAAAGATTTTGTCATTTGCAGCAGCCGAAAATGACCTGCTGATCATGGCAGTTTTGGGGCGTTTTGCCCCCTCTGGCCCAGTTTGATCAAAGGAGAAAAATATGGCAATCATACAGATCCCGGTAGATGACCGGCAAAAAGAAAAAATTGTTTTTCATAGCGACATGCTCCATTACGGCCTTTATCTTCCCGGCCCTAAAGGTTATTTTTACGGAGATATTCCATGGCATTGGCACGATGAATTTGAGTTTGGCTATATTCTTGGCGGAAGTATGCTTTATAAAACTCCACGGTGTGAGTATATCCTTTCTGAGGGGGATGGAATTTTTGTTAATTCAGGTACACTCCACTATCTCCATCCCCGGGAGCCTAAAAATACAGCCTCCCTTTGCTCCCAGTTTATTGACCAAAGCTTTCTTTCCGGCGCCCTGGGAAGCCTGATAGACCTGAAATATATTACGCCTGTCTTGGAAAACAATCGCCTGGAGGTTATCCCATTTTTCCGCCAGGATCCCAAAAGCGCCCGGATCCTGGATCAGCTTTTAGAGGCCATAGAACTTGGTCGCACCCGCCAGCCGTTTTTTGAATTGCGCATCCGAAGCCTGTTTTCACAAATTTGGGAATATGTCTACGCTCAGGCCATGGATTTGAAATCCCAGGACAATTCCGCCCAGGTGCAGGAAAATGACCGGATCAAAGAAATGCTGAAATATATGCAGGACCACTACAATGATCATTTAACAGTGCGCCAGGTAGCCGGCTGTATCCCCATCAGCGAGCGTGAATGCTTCCGGCTGTTTAAAAGCTGCCTTGGCATTTCCCCCATGGAATATCTGACAGCATTCCGCCTGCAAAAAGCCCGGGAGCTTCTTATGAATACGCAAAAAAGTATCCTGGACATTACCTTGGAAACCGGCTTTTGCAGCAGCAGCTATTTCGGAAAAATCTTCCGGCAGCACTACAATATCACTCCAATCCAGTACCGGAACATGTGCCGGCATCAAAAAGCCTGACAAACACCGCTTTCCTGCCTGATAATCCGTGAAAATTACGCATGTAAACAGGAATTTTTCGGTTCTTCCTCAAGTTTGGATATGAGTCCCAAGGATGGCTTCTCTGATTGGGGGCCTACAGAGAAACATTCACCGGCCCGCTTCGGCCCAAAAACGCATTTTGTCTGATTTGGCCGTAGAATTTTGCGCATGTGTTCGGCCAAAATCAAAAAAACTTCAATCAGGGTCTAATTTTTTCCTAAATGATTAGACCCCAAATCGCAAAATCTCCATATAAACCGAAGTATCGACCAAAATCTACGGCCATAATTCGCAAAATGCTAAATCAGGCCTAAGGAACACGCAAAATCCTACGGCCCTAAAACGGAAAATCGAGATCCGGGCCGAAACCAGATAAAATGAAAGTATTAAATCCATACAGCTTCATCGATCAATCATTATTTCTAAAGAATACCCGCGCTTGAAGGTGAACCTCTTTCCTCCATAACATCCGTAATTTCCCAATACAGCCGTTCATCCCTCTCAGCGTCTGATAAAACTGCACTATATTTGTGGTATCGATTTCATATTTTGCACAAAAAAACTCCGCAAAAAAATAAATCTTTGTAAACACTTTTCCCCTCAGATTGTGTATTATAATAACCGTAAACCCCCCCAATACATTATATATAGTTTTTTGTTACACCCCATATGAAACAAAAAATACCTTCTCCAAAGAAAAAGCAGCCGTTCGGATTGGCTGCTTTTTCTTTTGCAGTGAGAAGTTGCTGTGAGCACTTAGCGAGATCAAGCCGCAAGGCGCAGATCGAGCTTAGTGCGAACGCACATCCCGAATCTTAGTGAGCAGCCCTTGTGGGCTGCGAACTTAGTTGAGGGATGTTTCCTTATAAAATCGCCTTCGGCGATAAGATTTTTTCCCTCCTGAATCACTTTTGCATAGCCTGCGCAGGCCTGAACCATACATAATATCTAGGCCATCTGCCCAAATTCTTCTTAAGTCTCCCACATCATCTGACCTATTTAAACAAAAAACTTCCCATTTTTTCGTGTTTGTGGTATCGGTTTCACATTTCACACAAAAAAACCTTTCACAAAAAAAGATTTTTGTGAACACTTTCTGTCGAAGATTATGTATTATAATAACCGTAAACCCCCCCAATACATTATATATAGTTTTTTTGTTACACCCCATATGAAACAAAAAATACCTTCTCCAAAGAAAAAGCAGCCGTTCGGATTGGCTGCTTTTTCTTTTGCTGTGAGAAGTTGCTGTGAGCACTTAGCGAGATCAAGCCGCAAGGCGCAGATCGAGCTTAGTGCGAACGCACATCCCGAATCTTAGTGAGCAGCCCTTACAGGCCGCGAACTTAGTTGAGGGATGTTTCCTTTTATAAAAATTGAACGATTGCCGGAACGGACAGATCGGATTATCAACGGATTCTACAAAAAGGCCTTAAATTACCATGGAAATGGTCAACCCCGTTCACGCATTGCACAAAAAAGATTTTTGATTAAAATGATTTTTGTGAACACTTTCCGCCGGAGATTGTGTATTATAATAACCGTAAACCCCCCCAATACATTATATAGTTTTTTGTTACACCCCATATGAAACAAAAAATACCTTCTCCAAAGAAAAGGCAGCCGTTCGGATTGGCTGCCTTTTTCCTTGTCTAAAAATGTAAATTCATCTTCTGTACCAGCCCCGGGATTTCCCCAAGATCCTGTACTTTTTCTGACAGCAGGTGGGAAATTTCTTCATCCGGCTGTGTCAGATCCGGCACCATAACCGTCACCAGGCCGGCCGAGGCTGCCGAACGCACCCCATTGGGGGAATCCTCCACAGCCATGCAGTTTTCGGGAAGTTCACCCATTTCCTGACAGGCATATAAATAAATATCCGGCTGGGGCTTGCCATTTTCCACCATATCTGCGCAAATGATCCGGTCAAACTTATGATCAATACCGATCTGCTTTAAGTACCGTCCGGCCCGCTCCTGATCCGTCGCTGTTGCCACAGCAGTTTTTATCCCCATTTCCTTAAGCTGATCCAGAGCTTTATCCACAAAAGGCTTCTTTTCAATACCATTTCTGGCAATATGGTCAGCCATTAAAGCCTTCCGGCGGGCTCTCACCGCAGGATAATCAAAGGAAGGGCCAAAAATTTCCTGAAGCAGAGGGCCGGCGTATTTTCCGGCCAGACTGCGGATCAAAAGGCCGTGCTCCGGCTTCATATCAAACCCAAACTCCTGTCCTGCCTGGATCCAATATTTCACAAGATACTTTTCCGTATCAATAAGCACGCCGTCCATGTCAAATATCACAGCCTTAATCATGATCCGTTGCCACCCCTGCAAATGCCTTTACCAGCTCCAAAGTATTGACCATGCCATGGATATGGGTCCGTTCCATACCATGGGACGCATGAACGCCCTGACCGATCAAAGCGCCCCGGATATTATTGCCGCCCCGCAGCGCTGCTGAAACATCCGAGCCGTAATGTGGGAAAATATCTACCGCATAATCCAGCCCATGCTCCTGTGCCAGCCGGATCAGACAGTTGGTCATGTCATAGTCATATGGACCTGAAGAATCCATAGCGCAAATGGATACTTTGCGCTCATCTCCGGTAAGGTCATCCCCAAGAGCCCCCATGTCTACAGCTAAAAATTCTTCAATATCCTGAGGAATAAAGCTTGCGCCATGGCCGATCTCCTCATAATTGGTAAACATGATCTTTAATGTACGCTCCGGCTTTTTGCCAGTTTCATGCATGTATTTCAAAAACGTCATTAAAACGGCCACGCTGGCTTTATCATCCAAATGGCGGGACTTTATAAATCCCGATGGCGTATACTCAAATCTCGGAGCAAAGCTTACAAAATCCCCGGCGCCAATACCAAGGGCTTCCACATCTTTGTCATTTTCCACAAGCTCATCAATACGGATCTCCATATTTTCCGCCACCCGGTCCTGAGTCCGGCAGTCATCGTATACATGGACTGACGGCTTTGTTGTCAGCACCGTGCCTGAATAGGTTTTACCGTTTCTGCGGCAGTGGATACGGCAGTATTCCCCTTCAATAGTAGACATCATATATCCGCCTACCGGGAAAATTTTTAAATATCCTTCCTTTGTCACAGAACGGACCATTGCCCCAAGGGTATCCCCGTGAGCGCCAAGCCCAAGCACCTGCTCTGACTTGCCCGGAACAAGAATAATGATCCCGCCCTTATGATTATACTCGACATGATAGCCCATAGACTGAGCCTCTGCGGCCAGGGCCGCCATAACCTCTTTTGTATAGCCGGATGGGCTTGGGATATTAACGATCTTCTCAAGTATGGAAACCATATAGGATTTTTGTTCTTCTTTTGTCATAAACAGACTCCTTTCATCTCATCATTTTGCTGTGAGCACTTAGCAAAGCCGAGCCGCAGGCGACGGCTGCGCTTAGTGCGAACGCACATCCCGAATCTTAGTGAGCGGCCCTTACGGGCCTTTTCATCAACAGTTCCAGTATAGCACAAGCCACCACTTTTGACTACCTTAACCCACCGTCTAACAGCTTTGACGAGCAAAATATATTCTGTTTATATAAAGAGCGTTTTTTGGCTTTTTTGCTCGTTGTATCTGACTGACAGTCCTCAAAAAGCCGAACTTCCCCTCTGCCTTTTTATTGCACCTTTCTTTTT
>DVIT01000011.1 GCA_018711005.1 Candidatus Scybalocola faecigallinarum
CACAGCCTAACATCTTATCGATATTTTCCATCTCAGTATTTCTGGGATGGAGAGTATATAAAATTTCTTCATAATGGTCTTTAAAAATAGTCTGTAAAATATTCATAATCCTATTATGCAGGAAAACAGAACAAAAAGGAACCCCTAATTCCCCCATGAATGGGGGCTAGGGGGCTGAAGTGTCGAAGACACTTTTTTAATTGGATTGTGCCAATGAGCTAATTGGGACCTTATGGAATTTTAAAACATGAGTAACCCCCAATATTTTCTCAAACAGGTTTTTCCTATTTACAGCATAAAGATCTGTACTTTTTAATTATAACAGCTGAAATGTGTTCTTATCATAAATAATTAGACCATCTCGCTGCATATAGGACAATTCTCTGGTCACTGCACTACGATCCGCACACAGGTATTCAGCCAATTCGAGCCGTCCCAAAGGAATTGTAAATTGTTTGCTGCTCTGCTCCATAGCCTGTTGTCGTAAGTATGCTAATATTTTTTCTCGAAGTGTCTTTTGGGAAATCACTTCAATTTTGTGCATCAACTGGACATTTTTATCGCCAATCAATTGGACCATGTTCTCAATCAGCCGATGATGGAAGGTACAGCTCATCTTACAGGAATGGATAACTTTGTGAAAGGGCAAAAACAAAATTTCACAGGGTGCAGCGGCCAAAAAGCTGACCTGTGCATCTAAATGACTTCCGCAGGAAAATGATTCCCCAAATAGTTCATTCTTTTTCATTACAACAAGAAGTGTTTGATAGCCTTCGGAGTCCACATTGACCATATGCACAGTTCCAGACAATATAATACCAACATTTCTGACTTCATTGCTTTCCAAAAAAATAACTTCATCTTTCTGATATTTTTTCTGAAAACTTCCCAGGCAGGTCAACATTGCCGGAAGATCTTCCTCACGAATGCCTTTGAAAATTGGAAGTAAGGTTAGTTGTTCAATATCAAGCCTCATGCTGTCCCTCCTTTCCTAATTTAAAGTATAGCATTTTGAATTATATGTTGCAAGCGCAACGCAAGACTCGTTTGTAATGTTATATTCTATAAAGAGATATTACAATCTTTTCATGAAAGGATGATTGTCAACGTGATAAACGATGAAACTCATCTCTTGTATAACGCAATGTGCTATGAGGAAGGGCATAGCAGGCGTACACAGCACATCCTTAAGGTTTACGCATTGGCTAAATTATTGGGAGAGCAAGAGAAGCTTCCCGTCGAAGAACAGCAGATACTACAAGCAGCCGCGATTTTACATGATATTGCAATCAAGTATTGTAAAGAACATTATAACGGGGATGCCAGTCAAGATAATCAGAAGCAGGCGGTTCCGCTTCTTGTCACTCGTTTTTTAAAAGAAGCAAATTACATTCCCTCGTATATTCCAAGAATTATCGACTTAGTTATCTGCCATCATGATTACGATGATATCAAAAACAAACTTTTACAGCTTCTGATAGAAGCAGATCTCATTGTAAACTGTTACGAAACTCGCCCAGATCGAAAAAAAGCAGAATATATCAAAGGGCTTTTCCAAACTGATGGAGGGAAAGAGTTGTTGGCACTTTGTTTAAAAGAGGAAGTGAAATAGGAGGACTTTATGAATCTGGAAAAAATAATCGATCTTTTAACGCAAGAAATGATTGCTTTCAATCAAAACGATCCCCAGCGTATTCACCATTTGATAAAGGTGCATCGCTTTGCACAGATGATTGGCCATATGGAACAGCTGGATGAACACACCCAGTTTTTAGCCGAATGTGCAGCACTGGTACACGATATCGGAATCCGTCCGTCAGAAGAAAAATACGGAAGGTGTAATGGAAAATTGCAAGAGCAGGAAGGTCCTGCATATGCTCGAAAAATGTTAAAAAAGCTTAAGTTTGAAGAAACAGATATTGAACGCATCTGCTATTTGGTTGGCCATCATCACACTTACACAAATATAGACGGGATTGACTATCAAATTCTTGTGGAAGCGGATTTTTTAGTGAATTTTTATGAAGATAATCTGGGAAAGAACACAATAGAAACCACATTACAGAAGATTTTTCAAACAGAGTCAGGAAAAATGCTGTGCAGACTTTGTTATTTGAGTTACTGAGGGAGTATGGCTATGGAAGATAAAAAGCAAACTCGAATTTTACTGGTCAATGATATGGCGGGGTATGGAAAGGTCGCCTTATCTGTCATGATTCCTGTTTTATCTCACTTGAAATTTGAAACTTTCAATTTGCCGACTGCACTCGTTTCCAACACTCTGGATTATGGGCAGTTTGATATTTTGGACACAACAGAATATATGGAAAATACGCTTCTGGTATGGAAGAAACTCATGTTTTCTTTCGACGCAATCTGTACTGGATTTATTGTGTCAGAAAAACAATCATAAGTTTATTATATGTGAACTTGGTAGAGAATATACATAAAAGATTGTGCAGTCTCCCTGTAACCGCCCTCAGAGATGTGGCAATGGATGTGAGAGTTCCATTTTAAATTCCTGCCAAAAGTAAGGAACATACCCAGGTCATAACAGATGCAGGAGAATTGGCCCTTGCCGGGCAGCCCTGTTATGAGGAAAATATGGGAGAAAACTTATATAATTCCTATACAAATGTCCTCTATGTCTTTCCGGATCAGATTTGTGAAAAGCTGCTGGGCGTCATGCGCAACCGTTATATTACAACCACAGAAACCATTTCTTATGAAAATGCCCGTCAGCTGGACCAGACCTTTTCCAGTGTCTACCCGGAGGCGGCCGACACTGGCGTCCAATATGGGATCCGTCTGAGTACCCTGCAGATTAATAGTACAAAAGCCGGTAATTTTGTATTGCAGGCCGCCATGCTTTACGGCGCAGTTGTGCTCATGGTTATTTGCCTGACAATATTATCCCTGCAGCAGCTTTTAGATGCCGGCCAGTATAAGTACCGGTTTTCGGTCCTGCGAAAGCTTGGGGTTGAGGAACAGCGTATAGATAAGCTGGTGCTAAAGCAGCTGGGCGTCTGGTTCGGGCTTCCCATAGGTGTTGCGATGGTTGTGGCGGCTGTTGTTATTGCCTGTTTTATCCAGACCATATCCGCAGAAATCGCGGCCTATGTAGGATTTTTTGCCTTGCTGCTGCAGATGGGAGTGATCGCGGGAATTTTAGTCTTGCTGTTAACGTGTTATTTTATAAGCACATGGCTCCTTTTTAAGCGGACTGTGAAAACCCCGGAGATGTAAGAAAAAGAGGCCTGCGTATTTACTGTGCGGGCCTGCTCAGTCCCAGCCTTCGCCTGGCAAAACCCCTATAGACGTATACAAAAAGGCAAAGTATAATAGATATATCAGCTTTTATTGAACGGCTGCCATTCCGGCATACTTATAAATGTCGGGATTGCAGCGTGAAGTTTAGGATCCCCGGGGGGATTCCTCTCTGCCGTAAAAAACACGGCAAAGCTAATGAAAGGAGAAGGAAAGTTGAAAAAATATTATGCTTACCAAAATGATGAAGTAACTTCCCTGGAACGGGAGAATCAGGAAGCTGTAAGAAAAAATGCCGGCGAGTATATGGTGCTTTTGGAAAATAACGGGGTTTTGCCTTTGGGCACTGGCGGGAAAAATATTGCCCTGTATGGAAACGGGGTGCGCCATACCATTAAAGGGGGCACCGGCTCCGGCGATGTGAACACCCGCCAGGTGGTCAACGTCCAGCAGGGATTTGAGGCCGCCGGATTTACAGTGACCACTCAGTTATGGCTGGATGCCTATGACCGGCGGCTGGATCAGGCCATGACCCAGTATATGGATACGATCCGGCAGATGATGGAAGAAAAAAATATGCCTGCGCTGATCGCCATGATGGGCATGCCCTTTACTCCGCCGGAAATCCCGGCGATCACTGACCGGGATGTGGAAGCATCCCAAACAGACACTGCTATTTATGTGTTATCCAGAAATTCCGGAGAAGGAAGCGACCGGCGCTATGAAAAAGGCGATTACCTTCTCAGCGACTCCGAGGAAGCCGCTTTGAGATTTTTAGGGAGCCGATATAAGAATTTTATCGTCCTTTTAAATACCGGCGGTATTATTGATACAACCGTTCTTCGGGCCATCCCGGGCATTGACGCCCTTATGGTTGTGGGGCAGACGGGAAATATGGGCGGTCATATGATCGCCGATGTTGTTACCGGCGTGTGCGTGCCTTCCGGAAAATTAACGGACACATGGGCGGCAGATTACTTTGACTATCCATCCTCTGCATCTTTCAGCCACAATAACGGCAACTTAGAGGATGAATATTATACCGAAGGCATTTATGTAGGCTACAGGTATTTCGATACCTTTGGAGTTACGCCCAACTATTGCTTTGGCTATGGCAAAGGCTACACGGATTTTTCCATGGCTGTGACTGAGATCGTTCTTGAAAAGAACAAGGTTAAGATTTATGTGGATGTGGAAAATACAGGCGATCAATTTCCCGGCAAAGAAGTTGTCCAGGTGTATTATTCTGCGCCGGAGGGAAGCCTTAAAAAGCCTTTCCAGGAGCTGGCGGCATTTGAAAAAACACCTATGCTGGCGCCGGGAGAAAAGGCACAGCTTTGCCTGAGCTTCTCCCTGGAGGACATGGCTTCCTACAGCGAAGACGCGGCGGCATGGCTGCTGGAAGAAGGGGACTATATTCTCCGCGTGGGAAACAGCTCCAGAAATACCAGGATCTGCGGCGCAGTACGGCTGGAAAAGACTGTGATCACGAAGCAGCTTAAAAACTGCTTCCCGGATGATATAAAACTGGAAGAAATCCGGCCTAAAGAAGATCAATCTAAAGAAGATCAACCCAAAGAAGCTCTGCTTAAAGCAGATCCTGCAGATATTTCCTATGAGGAAGCTGTTTATACAAAAGAGCATCCGGTTTACTTAAATCACAGTCCCCAAAAGACGCTGACTCTGGAGGATGTGCGGGCGGATCATGGGCTTCTTGAGGACTTTATTGCCCAAATGTCTGTGGAGGACATGGCTGATCTGTGTGTAGGAGCTGCCAGGAGCGGCGGTGCAAACATTGTGGGAAATGCCGGACGCCTGGTGCCGGGCGCTGCGGGGGAGACCATTTCCCGTCTGGAAGATACGAAAAAGATTCCTCCGGTCATTATGGCAGACGGCCCGGCCGGACTGCGTTTGCAGCCCCACTTTAAGGCCATGCCTGACGGGACGCTGATCCCGGGCGGCAAGATCCGGGGAAATGACAGAGAGCCATTTCCGGAAAATGTTCCAAAAGAAGCCATTGATTATTACCAATATTGTACCGCCATTCCTGTGGCCAGCACCCTGGCCCAGTCGTGGAACATGGATCTGGTAGAGTCTATGGGCGCTTTGGTGGGTCGGGAAATGAAGCAGTTCCATATCCATCTTTGGTTGGCACCGGGAATGAATATCCACAGAAATCCTTTGTGCGGCCGGAACTTTGAATATTATTCCGAAGATCCGAGGCTGTCCGGGCGGTGTGCTGCCGCGTGTACCAGGGGCGTCCAGTCTCACGGCGGACAGGGAACGACCATTAAGCATTTTGCAGCCAATAACCAGGAAGATAACCGGATGTTTACAAACGCCCATATCAGCGAGCGGGCATTAAGGGAAATCTACCTGAAAGGCTTTGAGATCGCTGTGAAGGAATCTCAGCCTTATGCCATTATGACGTCCTACAACCTGATCAATGGCATCCATGCAGCCAACAATTATGATCTTTTACAGTCTGTGGCCAGAGATGAATGGGGATTTAAAGGCATTGTAATGACGGATTGGTATACGTCCCAGAATACGGCCTTTATGGGATTGCCTTCCGGCAAATATTCCTGGTCCGATCCGGCTCTTTGTATTAAAGCAGGCAATGACCTTCAAATGCCGGGCTGCGATCAGAATGCCGCAGACATTGTTTCAGCCATTTACAGCAAAAAGGTTCTCAGTCTGGGAGATCTTCAGTTTACAGTGAGAAATCTCCTGGAGCTTATATTAAAGGTTACACAATGAATGTAAAAAATGCGATTTTAAACCCTCTGGCCATGTTTTTGATCGGCCTGCTGACCGGCTTTGTGGTGAAGGAAATAGACATACACTTTTATGCCCAGACCTTTGGCATATCCTTAAGCGATATATTTTCCCAGGCCGGGGTGTGGATCGTTATAGGCGTGGCCATTAGCTTATACAGCAAAAGCACAAAATTTGCCATGGCCAATATCTTTACCTTTTGCATTGGCATGCTGATCACCTATTATATTACGGCCATGGTGACCGATTCGGTTTACGGCTGGACCTATATTAAAGGGTGGACGGTCTTTGCGTGTATTTCTCCGTTTATGGCCTTTTTGGTCACCCGAACCAAAAAGAAGGGGTTTTTGTCCCTGGCCATTAAAATCGGAATTTTTGCCGCATACATTTTTATGACTCTTTTGCTGGGAGGATTTATCAAGGTTTATGACCTGGTATTTTTCCTCATCCTGATCTGCATGCTGTTTTTGAAAAAATAATTGTAGTAGCGCTTGCCATGGATTTGTGAAAAAGCCCTTGACAGATTTATATAGTGGTGTTATATTACAAATAGAACAGATATAACATATTGAAGCTTAAAGTCTGTCCTTATTTAAAGAGGGCATAGAACGGCCGTCATTAATGATTGAGGGTGATTGTCATGGAAAGTAAGAGAGACTATTACGAAGTTTTAGGTGTAAGCAAAACAGCCGATGAAGCGGCAATTAAAAAAGCATATAGAAAATTGGCGAAAAAGTATCATCCGGATACAAATGCCGGAGATGCTCATGCAGAGCAGATGTTTAAAGAGATCACAGAGGCGTACTCTGTGTTAAGCGATCCGCAGAAACGTAAGCTGTATGACCAGTTCGGCCATGCCGCCTTTGACGGGACGGGGCCGGATCCTTCGGCTGCCGGCGGATATTACGGCGGAAACAGCCAGGGCGGTTATCAGACCTGGCACTTTGAAGGCCAGGATATGGATGACATTTTCGGAGATATTTTCGGAGATTTCTTTCATGGGAACAGCAGTACCGGCCGGCGGAGCCAAAGCTTTCATTTTAACTCCGGCAGCGGATTTGGCAGCCAGGATTTCGGGGGTCGGGGCTTTGACGGCGGAAGCTTTCGCAGCCGGGGCCAGGATATGAATGCTCAGATCACAGTAAGCTTTGACGACGCGGCCTTTGGCTGTGACAAAGTAATCCGGCTCCAGGACGAACGGGGAAGCGTCCAGTCTCTGCAGATCCATATACCTGCCGGCATCGACGACGGAAAGACGATCCGTTTAAGGGGCAAAGGCGCGCCTGGCGCTGGCGGTTTGGAGCCGGGAGACCTGCTTATCAAGGTCAATGTGGAAACCCGTCCGGATTTTTCAAGAAAGGGTATGGATGTATATTCCACCATCCAGATTCCCTTTACCACCGCTGTTTTTGGCGGTGAAGTCACCGTGCCCACCTTAAAAGGCCAGGTGCGGTGCAATATTAAGGCCGGGACTCAGTCCGGCTCCAAGATCCGACTCAAGGGCAAGGGGATTGTGTCCATGAGCGATCCGTCTCAGTACGGAGACCAGTATGTGACAGTGCAGATCCAGGTGCCCAGGTATTTAAGCCCGGAAGCACAGCAAAAGCTTAAAGAATTTGAAGCTGCCTGCAAAAAATCCGGATTCAGCGCCGCATAATACAGAACGCTTCCTTAAGATATGGCCAGGTGTGCCAAAGCTTAAGGAAGCGTTTTTTTGTTCAGGAAAGCATTTTTATTTTATAAAAGCACGTTTTCAATATATTGGATAATCTTTTTAACCTTATCCTTATGCATACTGTAGTAAATCCGGTTTTCCTTCCTCTGGACAGAAACAAGGCCGTTTTGGATCAGGGCGCTCATATGGTAGGAAATTGTCGCTGTGGTCAGGTTCATCTGGCGGGAAAGCTGGGCGCCGTAGGCCGGCTGATCTTTAATGGACATCATGATCTCCAGCTTGCTTTTATCGCTTAAAAGCTTAAAAAATTGCAGACATTCGTTCATCTGCCATTTTTCATTTTTTCCATGTTCAAAATCCAGATAAAAGCCATCACCAAAAATAATGCCAATGGAATAGTATTCATAAAGAACACGCTTATCCTTATCAGGAACTGAAAAGCTCATCTGGTTTGTGCTGATCAAACTGGGGGCCCACACGATATCCCGGGAGCTGTTTTCACGCAGATCGATCTGATAAATATTTTTTATATCTTCAAGAACATCCCGCTCCCGGCACTGCCGGGTCCAATAGTCATGAAATTCTTCAATGACCGGCGCCCACAGGGTACGGGTCTTTTCCAAAACCTTTTCCGCTTTTTTCATAAGCTGCACGATGGGTGTTAAATGTTCTTCCCAGGACACAAAAGCAGAGAAGATCTGCCATTTGTCCTCCGGCTCAAGAGAGGTCTGATCCAGCCAGCGGCTGATCTGCCCAAGGCTTACTGCCTCGGCAGTATCCTCATTATTGTCATTGAAAGTTTCAATATCCAGAGTCCGGAAACGGAATGCCCGCTCCGGGGGCGTTTGTTTTTGGACATAATCCTCCAGAGTTTGGGCAGTTTCGTTCCAGTCCCACATTTCAAACAGGATGACGGCGTCGGCCAGACATAGCATCTTGTTGGAATAGAGGCGGAAATACTTTTCCACCTGCTCCATATCCTTTTTAAACGCCTTCTGGGCTTCTTTAACGATTTTATCCACTACAGCCAGACGCCGGTTAAGGGCGGGATTGGAAAGACTTTTTTCCACATTTTCCCGGGTCTGCAAAAAACCCTGAGGATATTGATCCGGCTGGGTAAGGCCAATGAGAAGCGCCCGTTCTTCTGCAATATAGTTAATATGATCACCGATTTTTATTTCCATAATATGACTCCTTTCCCGGCGAAAACGCTGTTTTCGGCGGCTGTGAATGGTAGCGGCGTTATTCAAATTTTACTTTTTTTACGGCAATGACAATGAAAAGCAGGATGCCAAGCACAGCGCCTGCCAGCAGGATGATGGTGGTTGGAATGTAAACGGCCAGGAATCCTGATAAAAATGAAAGCACCGGCATTGCCGAGACGGAGACAGCATTGTGGATTCCGCTGGCCCGTGATAAATATTTTTCATCCGTTGACTTAATAAACAAAACGCTAAAGCATGAGGAAAACACGGAAACACTGGCGCCGATGAAAAATGCCACCAGGGCGACGATTATATAAGCAGCGGCAGGTGCTGCGGCAAAAAATTGTCCCACAGATAGCATAGCATAATTTATACATAAGATCAAACCGCTGGAGACTATAATGGTCCGCGAGTATATTTTTCGGCCGATATACGGATAGAGAAATCCGCCGATCAGGGTTCCTGCAGTCATGGCAACGTTAAAGGCACTTATAAGCATTACGCCCTGTCCCCAAACATCGGTAAGGATAGGGGTCATAAATGCGTTAAGGGGAACGAGCATGGCGTTGGCTGTGAATCCAAGAAGACAGAATTTTATAATGAGCGGATGCTCTTTAATGTAAGTAAGTCCTTCGTTCATAGACTTTTTATAATCCGCCCACCATAAAGCCAGGGAATTTGCTCCGGATGTTTTTTTGACAGGCACTTTGGTTTCGCTGTCAGTTTCACGTGCGTTTTCAGGACTTTGGGTATTAAAGGGATGGATAAAGCTGATGATCCCGGCCGATATAAAGTAGGAGAGCATATCAATGCCCACGGCTGCAGGGATACCGAAAACGCCCAGGATGATGCCGGATAATCCGGTGCCGATCAATTCCATGACTGTGGAAACGGTCCGATTTAAACCGCTGCCAAAGCTGTAGTAATCCATGTTAATGATCCGGGGAATAAAACCGATCCCGGCAGGTATCCGGAAGGATTCGGCACTGGAAATGGCTAATGCCAGTACGGCCAGCATCCAGGGGGTTAATACATCCAGAACATAGGTGATTGCCAGGACTGTGACAAGGAGACCGCGCAAAATATCTGTGATGATCATGACCTTTTTCTTATCCAGCTTTTCTACCCATACTGCAGCCAAAGGCTGGATCACCATGTTTGGAATCTGGTTCAGGCCAAAGACAACGGCCGACCAGGAAGCGCTTCCGGTCAGGGCATAGGTAAGCCAGGAAAATGTAATGGAATCAACAGCATCCCCGAAGCGGTTTACGGCATCAGCCACAAGTAATTTCATATACTCTTTTTGGGTCAGCACATCCCGGTATCCGATTTTTGCAGGTTCTTTTTGTGTATTCATAGCATCGCCTCAATTCAATATAAGATAATTATTACATATGTTGCTAGATATATACCTGATATTGTTGTAACATATTATTTGATAGATGTCAATATAGAATGTTATATAATTATCTAATAAATGGCTGCTTGATCCCCGGAACGGTTTAACCCGAACATTAACCTAAAAATGTAATATTCATGGAATTATCTATTGTGTATTTTTATGCAATATGTTACTATAGTGACTGCATATTTATTAAAAAGGAGATATGAGTTATGTTATGGAAAAAGAAAAGGGGGACCGCTGCTTCGGCTAAACGAGATCTGACTAAGATCAAAACGCCCCATACTTATGCGATTATCTTTTTTGTAGTTCTTGCATGTTGGATTCTGACCTATTTGATTCCTGCAGGTAAGTTCAGTACACACACCATTGAGTATACGGATGCTAATGGAGAGACGGCTACAAGGACTGTGCTTATGGCAGATACCTTCCGGTACAGCTATAATCTGGATACGGATTTTGTGGCAAACGCTTTAAATGAGATCCGTCAGGATTCTGCGCTTATGGAAGAATTAGAGGTGGATGAACAGGCACTTGCGGATTTGATGGAAACCGATTCTTCCCAGTGGACTCAAGCAGATCTGGACGGGGTTGGTCTCAACGATGATGAGATGTATAGCCTGTATGGTGAAGACTTTTATGATACCAGTAAAAAGCTCCACAAAACGGCAAATGTTTGGGGAACAGAGGATTTTGGAGGCTTTGGTTTCCTGAATTATGTTTTTGAGGGACTTGTCAGCGGAGACCGTTCCGGTTCTGCTGTAGGTATTTGCGCCCTGATCCTTGTCGTTGGCGGAGCCTTTGGTATTATTATGAAAACCGGTGCCATAGATGCAGGTATTTACGCATTTATTAAGAAAACCAAGGGGCTGGAGCGGCTGGCGCTGCCTTTGCTGTTTGTTTTGTTTTCTCTGGGGGGCGCAACTTTTGGTATGGCGGAGGAATGTATTCCCTTTGCTATGATCATGGTGCCTTTTGTCATTGCATTAGGTTATGACTCTATTGTGGCCGTGACAGTGACTTATGTGGCTTCCCAGGTGGGAAATGCAGCCTCCTGGATGAGTCCTTTTTCTGTAGCAGTGGCCCAGGGTATTGCCGGTATTCCGGTGCTGTCAGGCGCCACCTTCCGTTTGATCATGTGGGTGCTGGTGACACTGGGAGCAGCGGCCTTTATGATGGTTTACGCTGAGCGGATCCGCAAGCATCCGGATAAATCCGTGGTTTATGGAGGAGACGCCTACTTCCGTGAGCGTCTGGACGCTGTGACAGAAGAAGAAAAAGAGTTTAATCTGGGCCACAAGCTGGTGCTTTTGGAAATGCTGGCAGTGCTTATCTGGATCATCTGGGGCGTGACTCAGAGAGGTTTTTATATTCCGGAGATTGCTTCCCAGTTTTTTGTTATGGGATTTGTGGCCGGTGTGACAGCTATTATCTTTAAGTTAAATGGAATGACTATTAACAGTATGGCTTCTGCGTTTCAGGGCGGTGTATCGGATCTGGCCGGTACTGCTGTCGTTGTAGGTATGGCGAAGGGCATCCTTCTTGTTTTGGGCGGTTCTGATGCAGATATGCCATCCACATTAAATACTATTCTTCATGGTATTGGCACAGTACTCCAGGGGGTTCCGGCATTTATCGGCGCCTGGTTTATGTACATATTCCAAAGCTTGTTTAATCTGGTGGTTACATCCAATTCCGGACAGGCTGCTTTGACTATGCCCATTATGGCGCCTTTATCTGATCTGGTAGGGGTGCCCAGACAGATCGCTGTTTTGGCTTATCAGCTTGGCGCAGGTTTTGTGGATGCCTTTACCCCGGTATCCGCCAGCCTGATCGGCGTACTTGGCGTTGCCCGGATCGAGTGGGGAAAATGGGCCAAGTTCCAGATCAAGATGCAGGCCTTTTTCTTCCTCATGGGTACAGTGATCATTGCCATTGCTGTAGCCATAAACTTCCAGTAAATCAATGGTTTGTGAAATAAAGGAGGATGGATGTGGCCATGGTGACCATCATCAGAAATGCCAGTGTTTATCAGCCGGAATATGCCGGTGAAAAGGATATTCTTATTTTAGGAGATAAGATTGCCGCCATTGGGGAAAATCTTCGGGCGGATTTTGGCGGCTGGGTAAAAGTGGAGGAAATTAATGGCCGGGATATGGCCGCAGTCCCTGGATTTATTGACAGTCATGAGCATATTTTAGGCGGCGGCGGTGAAGGCGGCTTTCATACAAGGACGCCGGAAGCGTCCCTGAAAGATCTGATTTTAAATGGGATTACCACTGTGGTAGGGTGTATTGGAACCGATGGGACAGGCAGAGATATGACAGCCCTTCTGGCCAAGGCCCATGGTTTGGAAAATGAAGGGATTACTGCATTTGCTTATACAGGGTCCTACCAGGTGCCTGTACATACCCTTACAGACAGCCTGATGAAAGATATAATGATGCTGGATAAAGTAATCGGTGTGGGAGAGATTGCTATTTCCGACCACCGGTCTTCCCAGCCGACTTTTGAAGAATTTGCCCGGATCGCGGCAGATACCCGGGTGGCGGGGATGCTGTCAGGAAAAGCAGGTATTGTGAATGTCCACCTTGGGGACAGCCCAAGAAAGCTGGACTTGATCTGGAGGGTGATCCGGGAAACAGAAATTCCGGCTTCCCAGTTTCTTCCTACTCATGTAAATCGCAATGCGGCTTTGTTTGATGAGTGTCTTGATTTTGCCCGGGAAGGGGGAACCATTGATTTTACGGGAAATGAGGATATTGATTACTGGGAAACCATTTGTGATGAGGTCCGTGTGTGTAAAGGCATACGCCGGCTTCTTGACCTGGGAATTTCCAGTGACCGCTTTACTATTTCCTCCGATGGCCAGGGAAGCCTTCCCATTTTTAATCAAAAAGGGGAGTATGAGGGGATCGGCATTGGCAAGGCGTCATGCCTGCTTAAGGAAATCCGGGAATGTGTCCAGAAGGAGGATATTCCTTTGGAGATTGCCATTAAAGGAATCACATCCAACCCGGCGGCCATTTTAAAGCTGGAAAATAAGGGACATATTAAAGAAGGTTTTGACGGGGACATCTGCCTGCTGACTCGGGATACACTGGAATTAAAGACAGTGATTGCCAAAGGCCGGATCATGGTCAGAGACGGCGTGCAGCAGGTGTTTGGCACATTTGACGGACGGTAGGCGACAGGTGCCAGCGATGCCTGTTGAATACCCAACGGCGTGCAGACTTGCTTTAGTATAAACATGTTTTTTTCGCGGAGGCAGACGCTTGGCAGCGTTTGCCTCTGCTTTTTTATAGAGCTTATTGTGTTTATCTTTGCTTAGTTTGTATAGGGGAATGCCGGGCGATATTCCTTCCGGTACATTCCCGCAAATGTTTCTTGAAAAACCTCACTGCATGGGATATGATGAACATATAAAGTCAGCAGAAAGTCAATCGAATTTCAGGGAGGAGGATCATATGTTTTGTAAAAATTGCGGCACACAGTTAAATGATGATGTAAAGTTTTGTCCCCGATGCGGTACGCCAGTGATGCATCCCCGGAAAAGCTCTGACACTGTGGGAACCGGCCCGGATTTTCAGCAGCAGTCCTGGCAGCAAGGACAGTGGAACCAGGCACCCCAGTCGGGGCCGGAAGCGCCAAAGACGAAGAAAAGATCCAAGAAGGTTGTGATCATTCCGGCAGTGTGTGTGGCAGCTGTGGCGGTGATCGGAGTCGGCGTGTTTGCCATGACCCGGACCAATTTCTTTAAGTCCCGTTTTTCAAGTCCGGCGTCGTATTACGCAGATGTGGAGCAGGAGGCGATGAATAAGGCTGCTGAGCAGGCGGAACGATCTCAGGATTATCTGAATCAGCTTACCGGATTTAAGGCAAATTTTACCATAGAAGATGCGGGGCTGGCGCTGTTTGGCGCTGCAGGTTATGATATGACGGATGCTTTAAATGGGCTAAAAGAACTGGAGCTATCTTATTCACAAGGAACTTCCGGTCATTTATGGGGCTCTCAGATCACATTGTCATCAGGGGATATTTCTCTTATGACACTAAATTCGGTGATAGATGAAAATACAGGGGATTTTTATGCCAAGATCCCGGAATTATCCCCGGATTATTTAATGTGGGCGGCAGAAGATATGGCGGCAGCGTATGGTGGAGATCCTCAGGAGACATTTTCTAATATGATGCTTCCGGAAAGCTTTCAGCTGTCACCCATGATCAGCAGGTATGGGGAAATCCTTTTGGAGTATTCGGATGACGTGAGCCGGGAAAATAGTGTTATTACAGTGAATGAACTGGAACAGGATGCTATCTGCCTTACCGTGACCTATGACAGCCAGAGCCTGGAGAATATGGCCAGAGCTTGTATGGAGACTATGAAAACCGATCCTCAGTTAAAAGAACTGCTCCTTTGGAGCGGAGCCTATGCTTATGAGGTGAATGGCTACGGCACTGCTGAGGATTATTATAATGAATTTATTGACAGCCTGACGGAATCTATTGAGAATATGGGAGAAATTCCGTCAGATGTCTATGCAACGATGAATGTGTGGGTAGATTCTGATGGGGAAATCATCGGCCGGACTCTGGATATGACTCAAAACGGAGAAAGCATCCAGGTATTTTCATATCTTACGGCTGTCAGCCACGGTCAGTTCGCGTCGGATATGGTGATTTCTGATGACAGCGGAAATAACCTTATTTTGACAGGCTCAGGAACTTTAGATGGCAATGTGGCAGATGGAAGTTTTACTTTAACAGGAACCAATGTGCCTGTACTGACTATTGATGTCCATGATTTTAATCTGGATCAGAGGGATAAGGGGTATATTAATGGCACCTTTGTTTTTTCCCAGACCGGAGATCCGCAGATGGAAAATTACAGTTTGTCCGTAAGCTGTGCGTCTGATGCTGACACAATGGATCTATCCTTATCCATGCTTAGTAATGATGTATCTTTGGGAGCATTAAACGTATCCTTTAATCAGGAAAAATACAGTCCAGTTCTGCCGGAGGGACAGTATGCATATCGTATTGCAGATCCCGATGACCTGGAGGAATATGCAGCAAATCTTGATGTGGACGGTTTTATGTCCGGACTGATGCAAAACGCCTTTTTGAAATTTGTATTGGAGGCTTCCGGTTATGTTTACTAATCATCCTGAAGCAAAGATACACAACCTTTCCAAAGGTTTCGGAAAAAAAGTGATCCTGGATCAGCTGTCCCTGGATATTTATCCGGGAACCTGTACGGGGATCCTTGGAGAAAACGGGTGCGGAAAGTCTACATTTTTATCTGTTTTGGCAGGAACAGTAAAGGCGGATCAGGGAAGCTTTTTTCTAAGAGATAAGGATTTGTTTAAGGAGCCTGGACTGCGGCGCAAACATGTGGGCTATGTTCCCCAGGGGACCCCGTTAATGGATGAACTGACGGCCATGGATCATTTGCGGCTGTGGTATCCGGGGAAAAAGGAAATTTATAAGGAGCTGGAGGACGGTGTTTTAGGAATGCTGGGCATTGGGGACTTTTTAAAGGTTCCTGTGTCCCGCATGTCCGGAGGAATGAAAAAACGTCTGAGCATTGGCTGCGCTGTGGCGGATCATCCGGAAATCCTTTTGCTGGACGAGCCGTCGGCGGCCCTGGATCTGATCTGCAAGGAGCGGATCAGCGTGTATTTATCCCAGTTTAAGGCCCGGGGTGGGATGATCCTTCTGACGACCCACGACATACAGGAGCTTCCCCTGTGCGACCGTCTGTTTATTTTAAAACAGGGAAAGCTGGCGCCATACCATTATGACGGAAATTATCACCGTCTGGCAGGCAGCTTGTAGGAGGCAGCCATGAGATATTTTCAGGCACAGATAAAACGGACAGGCCGTTATTTTTTTCCTGTATGTGTAACCATGGGGGCATTGATCCTGGTTTTAGGGCTGATCTGCGGGGTGCAGTTTACTGCCCGGTTTCATTCAGAAAACCGGCAAAAGCTTAAATTAGCCATTACCGGGGATGCCTCGGATGATTTTTTTCAGCTTGGGATCAATGTTCTTGAGGAAATGGATGCCTCCCGTTATACCGTGGAATTTGTTCAAATGGATGAAGCTTCGGCCAAAAGAGCTTTGGAAAACCAGGAAATTTCCGGGTATCTGCTGATCCCGGATCAGTTTGTCCAATCAGTTATGAGTGGTGAAAACAAAAAAATTACTGTTGTGGTGGGGTATGGCCGGTACGATGTGGCCACCCTTCTTGTGGAGGAGCTGGCAAAAATCGTATCTTCCATGATTACAGAAAGCCAGGCAGGCATTTACGCCTATACAGACTGGGCCAGAGCCAATGGAGCGGATGAAAATCTTAATGAGGATGTTTTGCGGCTGAACCTGGAGTATTTTAACATTATTCTTCCGAGAAATAACATGTACGCCATGGATACGCCGGATTCCCAGGCAGTGATTTCTCTTGGAGGGTATTATTTTTCCGCGGTTTTTTTGCTCCTGTTTATGTTTATGGGGATCACCGGAGCGCCTATTATGATCCGGAAGGACAGGTCTTTATATCAGCTTATGGCGGTGCGTGGGTGCGGGAGCATTTCCCAGGTTTTATCTGAATATGGCGCCTGGTGTCTGCTGATGCTTGTGTTTTATGTGATTATTTCCGCCGGGGCAGGGATCCTGGAAATGTTTTTGCGGGTGATACCGGAGCTGGATGGAGGATCATGGGCAGAGAGGGCGGAAATATTTGCGGCCATGGCCCTGATGATCCCTGTGCTGGCAGCCATGCATTTCTTTTTGTATCAGCTGACAGGGAATCTTATTGGCGGCGTTCTTCTTGGATTTTGTGTGTACATGGGTCTGGGGTATTTATCCGGATGCTTTTATCCTTTGTCATTTTTTCCGGAAACGGTCCAGGAAGTGTCCAATGTCCTTCCCCCGGGATTGATCATGGAATATATCCAGGATCTTTTGACAGGCACCGCGGTGGGAAGCAGTATTTTAGGACTTGCGGCATGGACGCTGGTGTTTTTGGCAGGAGCATGGGGGATCCGGAGCCTGCGGATCCGGCCATGAGGATAGGAGCGTCGTGATGATTAAGAACGTATGGATCTTATATAAAATGCTGACAAAGCGGCTTTTTAGGCGGCTCTCTTTTTGGCTCATCCTTTTGATGGTCCCGGCGCTGGCTGCCGGGGCGGGACTTTTGTCCGGGCAGGATGGGGCTCTGCTCCGGCTGGGTATTTATGTGCCTGTTTCGGGGGATACTATGGCTTGTCAGGTAGGCGAGGCGCTTTTTGACTCGGGAAATGCTGTGGAGTATATTTGGTTCCAGTCCCCGGAGGCCCTGCGCCGTGAGACGGCATTTGGAAAAATTGACGGAGGGTATATATTTCCTGAAAATATGTCAGGCCAGCTGGAGGATTTTCTTTCGGGGCGGGCAGATACACTGGTAATCTTTGTGGCCCGGGAGGATACCCCATGGCTTCAGGCGGCAAGAGAACAGTTTTTCGGCGTGATCTTTCCTTATATTTCAAGGGCTGTGGGAGAAGATTTTACCCTAAGGGCTGCCCGGGACTTAAGGCTGGATACGGCAAAGGCCCAGGAGGAATTTGACCGGCTTTATGATGAAAACCGAATCACGGAGAATCTTTTTCAAATGTCTGTTTACGGAAATGGGCGGGAATCGGAGGATAGTGAAGCCGGAGGCAGCTATCTGACCGCGCCTTTAAGAGGATTTCTGGCACTGTTTGTGCTGCTGACCGGGCTGACCATGGGAATGTATTTGCTAAAAGACCGGGAAAATGGTGTTTACCAGTGGATCGCCCGTGGGAAAATGCCCTGGCTGCCCTGGATGTACATACTGACCGGCACACTGGCCGGGGGAGGAGCGGCATTTCTTGGCCTTATGGCTTCCGGGACCGGAGGATCGTGGGCGCGGGAGCTTTTCCAGATGCTTCTCCTTGTTTTAGGGGTTACAGGTTTTTCTTCTGTGCTTGTCCGGCTGATCCGCCGTCCGGCGGTTCTTGGGGCCTGCATCCCTGTGGTGATCCTCCTTTGCGCGGTGGTCTGCCCGGTATTTTTATCCATCAAAGGTCTGCAGATTATAAAATATATGCTGCCGCCTTATTTTTATCTTACCGGCAGCGCCAGTGTAAGGCTCACCGGGTATTTAGCTTTGTATGGGTTGATCACATTTGCCGCAGGGCTTGGACTGGGATGGATTTTTGAAAAAGCTGAAATAGAATAGAGAGGTTGAATATGGCAGCATCAAGATCAGAAGAATTATACAAGGTTTTGGCCAGTAAAGGCTATGAGGAAGGGCTGTGCCGGGAAATTGCCTATAAATATATGAATACCGATTATACGGCTACACGGATGCTGGGCTATCTTTACCGGATGGCCCAGCCCAGAGTGGAGGACCTGGTGGATGAAATGCTGGCCATCTTAAGCGACCGGGATCAGATCATCCGGAAAAAGGAAATGGAGCAGGCCCAGGCCGTGATTAATGAGATTTACAGAAACGGCCTGTAAATCAGGCCAGATTTCCACGGTTATTCAAACTTCCTGTCATATAATAAGGCCGCAATCAGTACCACAAAGCATGATCCCGCGTTATGCACCAGGGCGCCGGTGGTTGGGGTTAATACTTCCATGAGAGATAAAATGATGGCCACACAGTTGATACACATGGATAGTGTGATGCTTGCCTTGATGGTTTTAACTGTGGCGTTGGACAGGCGCTTTAAATATGGAATTTTTGAAATATCATCGCTCATGAGGGCCACATCCGCGGCGTCAATGGCAATGTCGCTGCCCATGCTGCCCATGGCTGCGCTAACGTCCGCTGTTTTTAATGCTGGCGCGTCGTTGACCCCATCGCCGATCATGCAGACCTTATGGTTTTCTGACTGTAATTTTTCAATATTACGGACCTTTTCCTCAGGCAGCAGCCGGGCGCGGACCTGAGAGATGCCTGCCTGCCGGGCAAAATAATCGGCAGTTGTTTTATGATCTCCGGTAAGCAGGACAGTTTGGGTATGCATATCCGCAAGACGGGAAACCATATCTTTTGCTTCAGGACGCAGAACATCCGAGAGGGCGATAATGCCGATACATTTTTGGCCGTCCGCCACAAGAACAGAGGCTTTCCCCTGAGCGCGCAGCTGTTTTAGGGCGGATTGGACATTTTCTTCAATGGCAATGTGGTTTTCGCCAAGAAACTTTTCACTGCCGCATAGTAATTTCTGATCGCCTACCTGCGCATAAATTCCTTTTCCTGTGGTCATTTTAAATTGTGCGGATTCAGTAACGGGAATATCTTTATCCCTGGCATGGGCCACAATAGCTTTTCCAAGGGGGTGCTCGCTTTTGGCTTCAGCGGAGGCGGTTAGGGAGAGCAGATCCTTTTCACTGATGGCATCATCAAAGGAAAGGACATCGCTGACATCTAAGCGGCCGTAAGTCAGAGTGCCGGTCTTATCGAAAGCAATGGTATCAACTTTTCCCATTTTTTCAAGGGCTTCTCCGGATTTTATGATAACGCCGTGTTTTGTTGCCTGGCCGATGGCTGCCATAATGGCGGTTGGGGTGGCCAGCACAAGGGCGCAGGGACAAAACACGACCAGCACTGTTACAGCGGTAACAATGTTTCCGCTGAAAATATAGGCCAGGATCGCGATAAGCAGCGCCACCGGAACAAGCCAGCTGGCGACCCGGTCAGCAATCCGCTGCATAGGTGCCTGCTTGTTTTCCGCGTCCCGCACCATACGGATCAGCTTTTGCAGGGAACTGTTTTCTCCCACTTTGGTTGCGGTAATGTCAATGGAGCCAAAACGGTTGATGGTACCGCAAAAAACATCTTCGCCGACGCCTTTGTCAACAGGCAGGGATTCTCCCGTCATAATGGACTGATCTACAGAGGTTTCGCCATTTAATATGGTTCCGTCTACCGGGATGGTTTCTCCGGGAAGGATCCGAAGGGTATCTCCCTGCCTGATTTCTTCCGCTGGGATCATTTCCTGGGTGCCGTCGATGATCCGGCGTCCTTTTGTGGGGGCGAGGCTGATCAGTTTTTTCAGTCCTTTTTTGGCCCGGTTGGTGGTCGCTTCCTCTAAAAGTGCGCCAATGGCCATAATAAACACAACTTCCCCGGCCGCGAATAAATCTCCGATGGCAATGGCGGCAAACATGGCAATGCAGATTAAAAGAGCGGACGAAATTTTGCTGATCCCCGGATTATGGATGATCCTCCATATAGCCAGATACAGCAGAGGTATACCGCTGATAATGATGGTCACCCATGCGGGATCAAAGGGAAGAAAGGACAGATCTGCCGGCGTACCGCCAAATTCTTCCATTAAATGGGGGACTAAGTCCAGGAGCAGGAATACCCCGGCCACGATGGTCATAGGAAGTCCGGCGAGAAAGTCATTCAATTTTTTTAACATTATGGTTCCTCCAATTTGACAATTTATCTGTGAATGCCGTACAATAAATTTTATAACAAACACTTTGTTCTCTTTTATTGTAGGTAAACAGAGGGCGAAATACAATGGATAATATGTTCCGTGTGTTTCGTAGTGAACATTTTTGAAAAAATGTACGGAAGGAGCAATTATGGACAGAAGACAGCAGAAAACAAGGGCAGCGATTTTTGCCGCGTTTACTTCCCTGCTATCTCAAAAAAGCTACAGTAAGATTACCGTGCAGGATATTATTGATACTGCCAATGTGGGGCGGACAACCTTTTACGCCCACTTTGAGACCAAAGATGATCTGCTGAAAACCCTTTGCGAAGAACTATTCGGGCATATTATCAGCAGCGCCATGGACTGTACCCATACCCATGGCCTGTATTCGGACAGAAATGTGCCGGAATCCGTATTCTGCCATTTATTACAGCATTTGCAGGAAGATGAAAATAATATCCTTGAACTGCTTTCATGTGAAAGCAGCGAACTTTTTCTTCGGTATTTTAAGGATAGCCTAAATCAATTGATACAAAGTCAGTTTGTCGATCAAAACCGGCAGACAAATCAAAAGATTCCCCGGGACTTTTTAGTGAATCATATTTCCGGAAGCTTTGTGGAAATGGTGCTGTGGTGGATAAAAAACCGAATGAAACAAACGCCGGAGGAATTAGATCAGTATTTCAGGGCAGTGATCGAACCAATTTTGTAAGGAGGGTTTACTTTATGTGTACATGTATCACCTATGAAAACGGAGATTTTTATTTTGGACGAAATCTGGATCTGGACTGCTCTTTTGGAGAAAAAGTAGCGGTTACGCCCAGAAATTTTCCCCTGGCCTTTAGAAAAGCAGGAGAATTGAAGGCACATTTTGCCATGATCGGCATGGCCTCGGCAGTTCCCTCATTTCCTTTGTATGCCGAAGCTGTGAATGAAAAGGGTCTGTGTATGGCAGGGCTTAATTTTCCGGGAAATGCCTGGTATGGGCCGGTCAGGGGCGAGGGGATTGAGCTGGCTTCCTTTGAGATCATCCCGTGGCTCCTTGGCCGGTGTGAAAGTGTGGACCAGGCGGAAAAGTATCTTAAGGATATGCATATTGTGGATCTGGCTTTTTCAGAGCAGATGCCCCCGGCGCCCCTTCACTGGATGCTGGCGGACAAAGAGCGGTGCCTTGTCCTTGAGGCTGTTAAAGAGGGGCTTAAGATTTATGAAAATTCTTTTGGAGTTTTGACCAATAATCCGCCATTTGATTATCATCAGATGAATATGAATAATTATGTTAACTTAAGGGCCGCAAGTCCGGAAAACCACTTTTCTAAGCAGCTGGATCTGCGTCCCTATGCCCAGGGTATGGGAGCCATAGGTCTTCCCGGAGACGCATCGTCGGCATCCCGGTTTGTGCGGGCAGCCTTTTTTAAGTGGAACTCAGCGGCGCCCAAGGATGAAGCTTCTAATGTTTCCCAGTTTTTCCATATTTTGGACGGCGTGGCCATGGTGCGGGGGACTGTGATCACAGAGGCAGGAACTTACGATGTGACCACTTATTCCTGCTGCGTAAATGTCAGGACCGGAGATTACTATTACAAAACCTATGATGACAGCCGGATAAGGAAATTCAGCCTGTATGAGACGGATTTGGAAGGTACGGATCTGAGTATCCTTTAAAGTTGTGCCTGCTTCCGGCTGAGGTATGAACGGCAGCCAGCCGGTGATGGTACAGGGAAGGGAAAGGAAGGCACTAAAAATGACAGATATGACACAAGGAAAGATCATTCCTCAATTAACAAAATTTACGATTCCTCTTGTTTTGGGAAATTTGTTCCAGCTGACCTATAATGCAGCAGATTCTGTGATCGTCGGAAGATTTGTAGGGGATGATGCTCTGGCGGCCGTAGGAAGTGCAGGGCCTATAATGAATATGGTGATCCTGTTTATCAGCGGTATGTGTATGGGCGCAGGGATATTAATGAGTACCCAATACGGAGCGAAGCATTATGACCGTTTAGAGCGTCAGGTCAGCACAACACTTATAGGCGGTCTGATCTTTTCTGTTGTTATAGCGGCCGCTTTGTTCGCCTTTGCATATCCTATACTGAATCTTTTGCAGGTGCCGGAAGATATTATCCATTCTGCAGCAGTATATTTGCGCATTGTATTTGTGGGGCTTATATTTACCTTTATTTATAACTTTTTTTCCAATACCTTAAGAGCGCTGGGAGATAGCAGGGTGCCTTTGTATTTCCTTATTATCAGCGCATTTTTAAATATTGTCCTGGATCTCGTCTTTGTTGTGGGACTAAGATGGGGGGTGCCGGGCAGCGGGGCGGCAACTGTTTTAAGCGAGGCATTATGCTGCCTGTGCTGTCTGGTTTACATTAAGAAGAAGGTGCCGTTTCTATGCCTTGGAAAGAAATGGTCTGTGTTTGACGGGTCTATTCTTTGGAGGACATTTACATATGGCATTACCAGCGCTCTTCAGCAAATGTGTATTCAGCTGGGTAAAATCTGCGTCCAGACAGTGGTGAATGTACAGGGAGTTGCATTTATTGCCGCATTTACCGCAATTAACCGAGTAGATGATTTTGCATTGACGCCTCAGCAGAATATATCTCATGCATCCACTACATTTATGGCTCAAAATAAAGGGGCTGGGAACGTAAGGCGGATGAAGCGCGGATTTTTATCTTCCATTCTTTTGCAGACGATTTACACAGCGGTGATTTCTGCTGCCGTATTTGCTGCCGCCGGGCCTCTTATGGGGATGTTTGTCAGTGAAGGCTCGGAAGAAGTCATTGGCCTGGGTGTATCTTACCTTCATCTGATCGCGTTTATGTATGTGATGCCTGCTGCTACAAATACGATCCAGGGATTTTTCCGGGGCGTGGGGGATCTTAAGGTGACTCTGATCAGCACGGTATTAAATATGTCTGCCCGCTTTCTGACAGCATGGCTGATGATACATAGAATGCATGGCGGCTTTGACTGTCTGGCCTGGGCCAATTTCTGGGGCTGGGTGGCTATGCTGGCGTTTCAGATCCCCATGTTTGTATGGCGGTGGCGGAAGGAGAGCAAGGAATCTCAAATTAAGGAATGAAAGAGTGAGGATAGATATACCGGACAGGCGGCGGTTTACAAAGCTTTGGGATAATGGTAAAATAAAAAAACATTTTAGTTAAAGAAAAACGTCAGAGGAGGATGCCGAAATGTACAAAGTTCTTTTTAAGGCAGTAGGGAAAAAGAGTAAAAAGACAGAAGAAAGAGAATTTTGTCTGGGAGAAGTGGATACACCGGAGTATGATGCAGTGATGGACGAGATTTCAGAATTGCTGTATGACATGGATCTGGTTTACAACGATATTGACGGAGACGGGGATATGATGGTGGATGATATGCTGATTTCCATTTCCGAGGAAGAAGATTTTGAAAAGACCATACAGGGGAAAAATACCGCCTATCATATTAAAGGAGCGATGGAATGAAGAAAGAAAAGGCCAAAACCAACTGTGAGTGCTGTATGAATTATACTTATGATGATGATTACGGCTATTATACATGTGATATGAGCCTGGATGAAGATGAGATGGCCCGTTTTATGACCGGGACTTTTGATGCATGTCCCTATTTCCAGTACGGGGACGAATACAAGATTGTGCGCCATCAAATGTAAGGATACAGGGGAGGTTTGCTTATGGAGCAGTATATTATGGCATTAGACCAGGGAACCACCAGTTCCCGGGCAATTTTATTTGATCATGGGGGAAATATCCGGGCCATTGCCCAGGAGGAGTTTTCCCAGTATTACCCCAATCCCGGGTGGGTAGAGCATGATGCCCGGGAAATCTGGGATTCCCAAAGGGCTGTGGCAGAAAAGGTGATGGCTCAGGCAGGGGCCGGTCCCCAGCAGATCCGGGCCATTGGGATCACCAATCAAAGGGAGACGTCTATTGTATGGGATAAGGAAACAGGGGAGCCGGTGTATCACGCCATTGTTTGGCAGTGCCGCCGCACCGCGTCCATGGTCGATGCCATTGAGCCCTCTATGAAGGAATACATTCAGGAAACAACAGGTCTTGTTCCGGATCCCTATTTCAGCGCCACAAAGATCAAGTGGATCCTGGATCATGTGGACGGGGCCAGAGCGAGAGCCATGGAAGGCAGGCTTTTGTTTGGAACTGTGGATACATGGCTGATCTGGAAGCTGACCGGCGGAAAGGTTTTTGTGACTGACTATACCAACGCATCCCGGACGATGCTGTTTGACATTCATCATCGCTGCTGGGATAAAAAGATCCTGGAATATTTTCAGATCCCGGAGTCCATGCTGGCTCAGGTGCGGCCGTCCAGCTGCATTTACGGGGAAACCCTGGCCCAGTATTTTGGCGTGCCCATTAAGATCGCCGGGGCAGCCGGGGACCAGCAGGCAGCCTTGTTCGGACAGTGCTGTTTTGAACCGGGAGATGTGAAAAATACCTACGGCACCGGCTGTTTTCTCCTTATGAACACCGGAAAGCAGGCTGTAAAAAGCAGCCACGGCCTGGTAACGACCATTGCCGCAAGCTGCAGTGATTCGGTGGAATATGCCCTGGAGGGCAGCGTGTTTGTCGCCGGAGCATGTATCCAGTGGCTGCGGGATGAAATGAAGCTTGTGGAAAGCTCGGCCCAGTCTGAGGCTGTGGCCCGGGAAGTCAAAGACACTGACGGCGTGTATATTGTTCCGGCATTTACCGGCCTTGGAGCCCCTTACTGGGATTCCTATGCCAGAGGCATGGTGGTAGGCGTGACCCGGGGGACCAGCCGGGCCCATTTTGTCCGGGCAGCCCTGGAATCCATTGCCTATCAGACCTATGATGTACTTAAGGCCATGGAAAAGGATGTAGGCGTCAGCTTAAAGCACCTGAAAGTAGACGGTGGTGCTGCGGCCAATGACCTGCTTATGCAGTTTCAGGCAGATATTTTAAATGCTCAGGTGAAAAAGCCTGCCTGCCTGGAAACTACAGCCCTGGGAGCGGCCTATCTGGCCGGGCTGGCGGCGGGCTACTGGAGCGGCAAGGCAGAGATTGCCGAAAACTGGCAGCTGGCAAGGAATTTTGAACCGTCTATGACGCCTGAGAAAGTTCAGGAAAAGCTTAAAGGCTGGGAAAAGGCGGTAAGGTGCGCCCTGGCATGGAGCAAGGAATAGGAGAGAAGCAGGTACAGCAAAAGTAAGCGCGGTAAAATCAGATACAGTAAAGGGATGGAGCTGCCCGGGCAGCTCCATCAGATGTTTTCTTTCCGGTACTGTGACGGGGTACAGCCGTAGTATTTTTTAAATGCGGCCACAAAATAAGAATAACTGTTGTAGCCAACGCCTTCCGAGACGGCATTCAGCGTCAGGGAAGGTTTTTTTAACAGCTGGGCCGCCAGCTTCATCCGTTCATTAATAATATACTGGCTGATGGATACCTTCTGGAGATTTTTAAAAATCCGGTTCAGATAGACCCGGTTCATGTAAAGCTCTGATGCCAGGTGATTCACTGATAATTCAGGATCCGCCAAATGGGCCTGTATATGGTTGATACATTCCTGGACGATCTCCTCCTGAGTGCGCCGGACGCCGGTTTTTTTATTAAGTTCCTCCGTCTGGGCATCCAGCCATTTTTGCCCGTATTCATAAATTTCTTCATGACTGTGGCGCTGCAAGCGCTGCTGGATGGCTCTTTCCACGGATTTTCGGATTTCCTCATTGCGGGCCGGCAGGAGCACGTAATCTGTAATCCCCAGTTTAATGGCTTCATGGGCGTACTTAAAGTCCGCGTGACAGGTAAGAAAGATGCACTCACAATCTAAATTCTGTTCTTTGACCCAGCGGATCAGCTGGATCCCATCCTCCCCGGGCATTTCAATATCACATAAAAGAATATCAACAGGCTCACTTTCAAAAATCTCCTGGGCTTCCTGGGCGCTGTAGGCACACAGGACATTTTGGATGCCCAGGGAAGTCCAGTCTGTTTTTTCTTTGATCAGTTTCGTGGTAAGGCGTTCATCGTTGACAATAAGCAAATTCATTTGGGTCACTCCTTTTTATGTGTTGGTTTGCAGATCATGGACAGGAAAGCGGATAAAAATCTGGCATCCGCATCCGGGTGCTGAGATCACCCGCAGTGTGGCATCTTCTCCCAGCAGATACTTAATGCGCTGGTAGGAATTAACAAGGCCTACATGGGTACTGTCATCCAGGGTTTCCAGAGAATCACTGTTAATTTTTTCCACCAGTTCTGTTTCTATGCCCGGTCCGTCATCCGCGATGACAAATTCTGCTCTGCCCTGGGATACAGAGGCGGACAGGGAAATATGAAGCACGATACCGTCATGGAGGGCATGGCGGATGGTGTTTTCCACGAAATTATGGATCAGCAAAGGCGGCACTCTTACCTGGAGGGCTTCGGGAGAAATCTGGTAGGTAATCTCAAAACCGTCCGGATACCGGAGCTTTGCCACCTGCATATAGCTTTGGATCAGGTTTAATTCCAGAGAAAAGTTTTCCAGTTCTTCATTGCTGCGGAAAATATAGCGGAAATAATCCGACATATATAAAATCGTATTTTCCAGATTTTCACGGTCATCCAGCTGGGACAGGGAGTACATCAGGTTAAAGGTGTTGAGCAGGAAATGGGGCCGGATCTGGAGCTGGAGGTTTCGAAGCTCCATTTTCTGACGTTTCAGCTCAGCTTCATATTTTTCAATCTTAAGCTGATGGATATTGTCCGCCATAGTATTAAAGGTTTCGTTAATATTAAGAAATTCCCGGGAATACTTATGTTTGCCGATACGGTATTCCTGGTCCCCGGACTTTAACCGTGTCATGGCGCTGCTGATCTTTCGCAGGGGCCGCAGCAGGATCCGGTTCAGGATCATAAACAATACGGGA
Organism: Candidatus Scybalocola faecigallinarum; assembly: GCA_018711005.1. GTDB lineage: Bacteria > Bacillota > Clostridia > Lachnospirales > Lachnospiraceae > Catenibacillus > Catenibacillus faecigallinarum. The sequence continues at coordinate 27,698 of DVIT01000011.1, forward strand.
ATCAGCATGAGATACAAAAGGGTGATTAAAAATCCCACCCGCTCAAATAAAGGCAGGGAACTGATGATCTCAGACCGGTTCACAAGAACATGAATGTAAAAACCCGCTTCATCAGATCCGGATACAACGTGGACCTTCCGGGAGGAGGGCGGGGATATCTGATCCGTATCCGATGCGGAGACCTGAATGTTGTTATACGTCAGGGAATCTGAAATCTGGTCTAAAATCTCGTCAATGCAGATCATGCTCCCGATGTAAAGGCCGTTAATGGCAGATGCCCGCATAAGCCACTGCTTTCCGTCAAAAAAGTAAAGCTTCCATTGCTTGTATGTATCCAGAAGACCTGTGTCGGATAAAAGCTGGCCAAGTTCCGACCGGGCAAAGGTAAACTGGGAATTTTTGCTGACCAGAATGTCCTTTAGGGCCGGAGAATAGATAAAGTAAACATCTGCGGAATTTTGCAGGTAAAGATCCTCCTGGAGCTTCCCTGCAATATAATACTTGGCGTTTTGGTAATCGCTGCCTTCCTGTTGGCGTACCATGGTGATGCCATAGGGATCGTTGGTGATCAGGTGATACAGGTATGTGGAGGATTCCGTGATCTGAGTATCCAGTCCGGTAATGCTGCTTTTGATCAGCGTATCAATGGAGGATGCCGTTTGGCCGACGATCACCTCCTGGGACTTTCTGGCGCTGAAAATACTGATAATATTTAACGGTAAAATGATCAATATAAGAATGCATATGATCTTGGTGGTAATGGAGCTTGTTTTAAACAATGGATGGGCCTCCCCCGGTTTAAGATTATAGTCTGATTTTACCATAGTCTGCGGGATTTTCAGAGGGGAATGGGGCATTAAGTTCCAAAAACGCATTTTTAAGTTTGATTACAGAATAGAATTGCACAAAAAAAGATGATATTCTTTAACTACGATATACAATATGTCTGATTGATGAACGTTCAACAAATAATCCGGACACACTTTTTTACAGGAGGTAGCAAAATGAAATCAATATTTTTGGTAGTATTGATGACATGTGCATTGGGGGCAACAAGTCTGGCCGCATGCGGCGGAGGCGGAGACGGAGCAGAAACATCCGGAACATCCGGCAGCCCATCCGGGGACACATCAGCAGAGGCATCGGAAAGCTCAGAAGATTTATATAATGTGGTCATGACATGGCCAAACCTGACCGGCGGCGTGCCTGAGGGACTGGCAGATGTGGAGGCTGCCATTAACGCTATTACCGAACCGGAAATCGGTGTGACCGTTACATTGGAGCCTATCGATTTTGCCAATCTGGCCAGTGAACAGAGCCTGATGATCTCCAGCGGCGAAAAGCTGGACCTTATCGTTTCTGTGGGCACAGGCGTCAGCAGCCTTGTCAACAGCGGTTCCATTATTCCGTTGGATGACCTGTATGCTCAGTACGGCGCAGATATTGAAGCAGCCTGCGGCGTTGCTGTAGAGGGCGGCGGATATTATGACAATACCCTTTATGGTATCCCCAATGCCTATATCCAGGGAGAATCTTACGGCTTTGTAGGCCGCAAGGATATTTTTGATAAATACGGCATTACTATTGATCCTGATAAAATGTACACCTACGAAGAACTTGAGGAAATGTTTGCCACCATTAAGGAAGGCGAAGGGGACAGCTTCTATATGATCGCCAACCTTACGAATACGACGGATCTGTTTTCCATTATGTATCCGGTAGACACACTGGGAGCAACGACCAGTTCAGGTATTCTTTTATTTGACCAAAACGATGAGGACTGGTCCGATAATACAACCATCGTTAATGAATTTGCCACAGAAGAATATGCAGCTTATGCCGATATGATGTACCGCTGGGCTCAGGCCGGCTATATTGCACCGGATGCAGCCAGCAATACAGATACTACAGAAACCCTTGTTATGGGCGGAAATTACCTGGGCCAGATGAACTGGACCACCCCGGGCATTGAGGAAAGTTTTTCCGCAGGTACCGGCTATGAAATGGTTGCAGTACGCATTGTGCCCCCTTATATGGTTGGTTCCAGATTCCAGAACATTCTGTGGAGCATTCCTATTACCAGTGAAAGTCCTGAAAAAGCATTCCAGTTTTTAAATCTCTTATATGCAGATAATGAGCTGGATTCCATTCTCCAGTACGGTCTTGAAGGCGTAAGCTATGAAGTTGTAGAAGAAAATGAATATGGCGATAAGGTTATCCAGTTCCCGGAAGGTTTAGATTCCAGCACAGTACCTTATTATCAGGCTGCAGGTGTTTACGGCGACCGTCTGTCCTGGCCGGTGATGTCTCCGTCCTCTGTGGATCTGAACCAGACCCTGCGTGAATTTAACGATACGATCACTTTGATCAGCCCGGCAATGGGATACTGCTTTGTGACTGACAGCGTTCAGACCGAATATGCGGCAGTGCAGTCTGTGGTCAGCCAGTATGTGCCCATTATCAGCGCCGGAGCTATTGATCCGGCCACAGAGCTTCCTGAATTTTTGGATGCCCTTGAAGCTGCCGGCATTAATGACATTATTGAAGAAAACCAGAGACAATTTGATGAATGGCTGTCTGTCAACGGTGCGGCAACCTTAGATGACGCCGGCGCAGCAGCAGAAACAGAGTAAAAAACGAGTAAGATAGCAGGAGGGTTTTATTATGGCTTATACATCAATCCGTCCGGGCCAGGTATGGCTGGACACAGAAGGAAAAAGGATCCAGGCTCACGGCGGTTCTATTATGTACGTGGACGGCACTTATTATTGGTATGGAGAAAATAAAGAAAAGACCATCGGAGAAAACAACATATGGCACTGGGGTGTAAAGTGCTATTCTTCAAAGGATCTTTATAACTGGAAGGACGAAGGTATTATCATTCCCCCGGACACGGAAAATGAGGATTCCCCCCTTCATCCGTCCGCCTGCATGGACCGTCCGCACATTATTTACAATAAAGATACTAAAAAATACGTATGCTGGTTAAAGATCATGCATATGGATGATACACAGTCGGAAACTGTGCTGACGGCAGACCATATTCTCGGGCCATATACCATGGTGCGTTCCGGTATCAAGCCCCTTCACATGAGCGCCGGGGATTTTGACCTGGTGGTGGATCCTGTCGATGGAAAAGGATATTACTACTTTGAACGTGTCCACAGTGAAATGATCTGTGCTGACCTGACTGATGATTATACAGGGCTCACCGGCTACTATTCCACCCATTTTCCCCAGCCCTTCCCGCCCTATGTGCGTGAAGCTCCGGCCCACTTTTACAGAAAGGGACTCCATTATCTTGTAACCTCAGGAACGACCGGGTATTTCCCAAATCCATCCCAGGTTGCCTGCTCTAAATCCTACCACGGGCCCTTTGAGATTTTAGGGGATCCTCATGTGAATGACCCGTCTCATACGTCATTCCATTCCCAGATCTGCTCCGTATTTAAAGTTCCGGGGAAAAAGGATCTTTACATTGCCCTGGCAGACCGGTGGCTGCCGCAGCTGATGGAAGTGACCTATGAGGAAACGGCGAAAACCTTTGAAGCTATGTTTAATCCGGAGCTTCCCGACCCGGAATTTGAAGGGGATGCTCCCAAATTGAATAATACATCCATTGCAGACTATGTGTGGCTGCCTTTCCGGTTTGACGGAAAAATGGCCTGGCTGGACTGGAAGGATGAGTGGCGGATCGAAGATTATGAATAAAGAACATGAACAATCACTATCCGTCAGCGGTCTTGCCGGATAAGAGGGTATCTGATCAAAGCCGGGAAGCCATAAAAGGGTTGTCCCGGCTTTGCTTTTAAAAGAAACGGAGGGAATACTTATGTCAGCACGTACAGCGTCTGCCAAAGCCGGTCCGGTTCAGGAAACGGCCAAGCTGCCGGTTTTTGGCCGAAAGAAAAGAAAATATCACTGGAAACGCATGTGGCCCGTTTATTTAATGACTGTTCCCGGGCTGATCTATATGATCTGCAACAATTACCTGCCCATGTTCGGTATTGTCATTGCCTTTAAAAAGCTGAACTTTGCCAAAGGTATTTTTGCAAGCCCATGGTGCGGCCTGGAAAATTTCGAGTTCCTTTTCCGCTCCAGCACGGCGTTTACCATTATCCGAAACACGGTTTTATATAATGTGGTATTTATTATTTTAGGAAATGTTATTGCCATTGCTGTAGCAGTCCTGCTTAATGAAATAAGAAGCCGCAGAGCATCGAAGGTTTATCAGAGCGTTATCTTATTGCCTTATCTGATGAGCTGGGTTGTGGCCAGCTATTTATTCTACGCCCTTTTGGCGTCAGACACCGGTATGATCAACAACTTTATCCTGGAGCCTTTAGGGCTTGAGCCGGTAAACTGGTACAGTGAAAAGCAATATTGGCCAGTGATCCTTACAGTAGTGTACATATGGAAAAATGTTGGTTATCAGATGATCATTTATCTGTCCAGTATTGTAAGCATCAGTCCGGAATATTATGAGGCAGCCACCATTGACGGGGCAACCAAGTGGCAGCAGATCCGAAAGATTACCCTGCCGCTGCTAAAGCCAACAGTGATCACCCTGCTGATCCTGGCTGTGGGCCGTATCTTTGCTTCGGACTTTGGATTATTTTATCAGGTACCCAGAAACTCCGGGGCATTGTATGAAACGACGCAGACCATTGATGTGTACGTCTATAATGCCCTGATGCGCCAAAGCGATTACGGCATGTCCTCTGCAGCCAGCGTGTTCCAGTCTGTTGTGGGCTTTGTCCTTGTGATGGTGACCAACTTTATTGCACGGAAAACTAATAAAGAAAGCGCATTATTTTAGAAGTGGAGGGAATGGTAATGAAAATCAAAGAAAAAACAGCAGTACAAGTGATCGGCCATGTGGTGCTGATCGTTTTAGCCCTGGCAGCCGTTCTTCCGTTTTTACTCATGATCGTGGCTTCTTTTACCGACAGCGACTGGGCCACAGCCAACGGATTTTCCTTTTTCCCCGGCCAGTGGAGCCTTGAAGCCTACGAATATATTGCCAACCAGTGGCAGACTATTGGCCAGGCCTATCTGATGACCTTCCTTGTGACGATCATAGGTACAGCTTTAAGTCTTTTGGTTGTATGCCTGTTTGCTTATGGAGTATCCCATACCAATTATCCGGGCATGAAGCTTTTAAACTTCCTTTGTGTATTTACCATGCTGTTTAACGGCGGTATTGTAACATCCTACTATGTGTGGACCAATTATTTCCACATTCGGGACACCTTTTGGGCCCTTGTCCTTCCAAATCTTCTGATGAGCGCATTTAATGTTATGCTGGTGAAAAATTATTTTAAATTCAGCATTCCGGAAAGCCTTCTGGAAGCAGCCCGCATTGACGGCGCCGGAGAAATCCGCATTTTTGCAAAGATCGTCCTGCCGCTGTCCCTGCCGATCCTGGCCACCATTGGATTAATGACCGCCATTGCTTACTGGAACGACTGGACCAACGGTCTTTACTATTTAACAGACCGGGGCGGCAGCCATTTATTCACTATACAGCTTGTGTTAAATAAGATCAATGAAAATATTAATTTCCTGGCGCAAAATGCCTCAGCCCTGGGCGGCGGCGTGGACGTATCCTCCCTTCCGGCCACCACAGCCCGCATGGCCATTGCCGTTGTAGGCATCCTGCCCATCCTGATCGCCTACCCCTTCTTCCAGAGATTCTTTGTTAAAGGCATCATGCTGGGCGGCGTTAAAGAATAACCCTTGAAAAATCGATCCATTTATGGTACCATGAACTCAAACACCACAATCATCCATAACGCTCCGGCCCCCGATGCCGGCCGTGCAAACCATTTGCACCGTTACGATTTTTGTGGCTATATATAGTGTGCCGAGAGTTTAGAGTCAGGCCAAAACAGGTATACCACCCCGTATACCGTTTGGCCTGACCTTTTTGCTGTGACCACTTAATGAGGTCAAGCCGCCAGGCGCAGACCGAATTTAGTGGGAACGCACATCCCGACCCTTAGGGAGTCCAAGCCGTCAGGCGCAGGACGAGCTTAGTGGAGGGATGTTACCCGTCCAGACCACTTAATGAGGTCAAGCCGCCAGGCGCAGACCGAATTTAGTGGGAACGCACATCCCGACCCTTAGGGAGTCCAAGCCGTCAGGCGAAGGACGAGCTTAGTGGAGGGATGTCACCCGTTAAGACCACTTAATGAGGTCAAGCCGCAGGCGCAGGCCGAATTTAGTGGGAACGCACAGACAGGAGATGATGTTATGTATGATGCAGTAATTATTGGCGCAGGGGTTGTGGGCTGTGCTATTGCCCGGGAACTGTCAAAGTTTAAGATAAAAGCCTGCGTTGTAGAGCGGGAGGAGGATGTGTGCTGCGGAACTTCCAAGGCCAACAGCGCCATTGTCCATGCCGGGTATGATGCGGAGAATGGCACCCTAAAGGCGAAGCTTAATGTAGAGGGCAACGCTTTAATGGAGCAGCTTTCAAAAGACCTGGACTTTCCCTTTAAGCGCAACGGATCTTTAGTGACCTGCACAGGGCCGGAGGGGCTTCCGGTTTTGGAAATGCTTAAAGCCCGGGGCATAAAAAATGGTGTGCCGGGATTGGAAATCTTAAACCGGGAACAGCTTCTGGCCATAGAGCCCAACCTGTCGGATCAGGTGATCGCAGCACTTTATGCCCCTACCGGCGGCATCGTCTGCCCCTTTAACCTGACCATTGCCCTGGCGGAAAATGCCCTGGCTAATGGGGTGGAATTTCGCCGGAATACCCAGGTCACCCATGTCCGTCCGATAGATCTTTCAGTGGAATGCCCCCAGGCGGCCTTGACCTTCGGCGCTGAAGGCTATGCTGTGGAAACCGGTCAGGAGGTTATCTATACCCGAACAGTGATTAACGCTGCCGGCGTCTATGCAGATGTTTTCCACAATATGGTCAGCAGCCATAAGCTCCATATTACCGCCCGTAAGGGAGAATACTGTCTTTTAGATAAAGGGGCCGGAAACCATGTTTCCCATACCATCTTTCAGCTGCCCAATGCCATGGGCAAGGGGGTTTTGGTGACGCCGACGGTTCACGGAAATCTTTTAGTAGGGCCGACGGCAGAAGATATTGAAAACAAAGAAGGAACCAATACAACCCGTAAAGGCCTTGATTATTTAACGGCCAAGGCGGGAGAAAGTGTTAAAAATCTGCCTATGCGCCAGGTGATCACTTCCTTTGCCGGACTTCGGGCCCATGAGGACGGGGATGAGTTTGTTATTGGCGAGGCTGAGGATGCGCCGGGATTTTTTGATGCCGCAGGCATTGAATCTCCGGGACTTACAAGCGCTCCGGCCATTGGCGTTATGGTGGCCGGGCTGGTGGCCGGCAAGCTGGAGCTGGAAAAAAATCCGGATTTTATCGGTACCCGCAAGGGCATTCCCCATTTGGATGAAATGACGATGGAGGCCCGGGCTGAGCTGATCCGCAAAAATCCGGCTTATGGAAATATTATCTGCCGGTGTGAAATGGTTTCTGAGGGTGAGATTTTAGATGCGATCCACAGGCCTTTAGGCGCCCGGTCACTGGACGGTGTTAAGCGCCGGGTAAGAGCTGGTATGGGCCGGTGCCAGGCAGGCTTTTGCTCCCCGAAAACTATGGAAATCCTGGAGCGGGAAGTGCCCCTTTCTATGGTGGAAATCACTAAAAGCGGGCCAGGCTCTCACATTTTAGTTGGAAGAAACGGAGGCGATATAAATGCAGGCATATGATATTGTGATCATTGGCGGCGGGCCAGCGGGCCTGGCGGCAGCCATTTCCGCCAGAGAAAATGGGATCAGCAGTATCCTGATCCTGGAGCGGGATAAGGAATTAGGCGGTATTTTAAATCAGTGTATCCACAATGGCTTTGGCCTCCATACCTTTAAGGAAGAACTTACAGGGCCGGAATATGCAGGCCGTTTTATCCAAAGGGTGGAGGAGCTGAAGATTGAATATAAACTCAATACCATGGTAGCAGATATTTCCAAAGAGCGGGTAGTGACTGCCATCAGCCGGGAGGAAGGGCTGACCCGGATCCGGGCGGGCGCCATTATCCTTGCCATGGGCTGCCGGGAACGGCCAAGAGGCGCCCTGAATATTCCCGGATACCGGCCAGCCGGGATCTTTTCTGCGGGAACGGCTCAGCGGCTCGTGAATATGGAGGGCTACATGCCCGGCCGGGAAGTGGTGATCTTAGGCTCCGGCGATATTGGCCTGATCATGGCCCGGCGCATGACTCTTGAAGGGGCGAAAGTCAAGCTTGTTGCTGAACTGATGCCCTACTCCGGAGGCTTGAAGCGCAACATTGTCCAGTGTCTGGACGATTTTGGCATTCCGCTGAAGCTTAGCCATACGGTGATCGATATTGACGGAAAAGACCGGGTCAAAGGCGTGACTATTGCCCGGGTAGGCAGTGACGGCAGGCCTGTGGCAGGAACAGAGGAATATATTTCCTGCGATACATTACTTTTATCTGTGGGCCTTATCCCGGAAAATGAGCTTTCCCGGGGAGCTGGCGTTAATATGAGTCCTGTGACCAACGGGCCGGTGGTCAACGAAAGTCTGGAAACAAGTGTTGACGGTATTTTTGCCTGCGGAAATGTACTCCATGTCCACGATCTGGTGGATTATGTTTCAGAAGAAGCAGCTATGGCCGGGAAAAATGCTGCCGCTTATGTACATGCAGCGCAGCAATGCTCTGACACAGACAAAGAGACAAATGGATCGCAGGCGCAAGCAGTGCTTCACAGGATCTCTGTGAAGGGAGAGAACGGGGTGCGCTATACGGTGCCGTCGTACATTTCTCCCCAGCGTATGCCAGACCGGCTGACTGTGCGGTTTCGTGTGGGAAATGTTTATAAAAATGCAAGCATATGTGTTTATTTTAATGATACATGCGTTTTCCGCAGGAAAAAGCGGGTACTTTCTCCGGGAGAAATGGAAAACGCAGTATTAAAGAAAGCTGATCTGGAAGGCTATGACGGCCTGAAAGAAATCAGAGTGTGTATTGAGCAGGAAGGACAGGAGGGAGCATGACTATGGAAAAAAGAGAACTGACCTGTATCGGATGCCCTTTAGGCTGCAATGTGACCGTGGTCCTGGATAATGGAGAAATTTCCTGTATTACCGGCCATACATGCCAGCGGGGGGAGGATTATGCCCGCAAGGAAGTGACCCATCCGACCCGTATTGTTACAAGCACAATGACCGTGGAAGGGGGATGCGCTCCGGTCGTTTCTGTGAAAACAAAGACCGATATTCCCAAGGACATGATCTTTCAGTGTGTCCGGGCTATAAAGGCCGCGTCTGTAAAAGCGCCGGTACATATGGGAGACGTTCTCCTTAAAAATGTGGCCCAAACGGGAGCTGATGTGGTAGCTACAAAAAGCGTGGCCGCCTGTGTCCCTGAGACGGATTAAGCTATGGCTTGTCCTTTCCCTGATTTTTGTTTATAATGATGTTGGGGTCAAAGGTATTTTGACCCCATGATGCCGGGGAAAACCGTGTGGGGAAATATGGCCCAAGGCCCGGGCATGGCTAATCGTTACATTATTAGATAATTTTAGTGACAGCGCATGCAGCCGTTCGTGGACGGACGGCTGCATGCTTGATGGAAGGGACCGAATATGAATCATGAATTTATCCATGCCATTGAAGCTTCTCCGGTGATCGGAGCGGTTAAAAGTATGGAAGGACTGGAAAAATGCCTGACCTCAGACATTGGCGTGATTTTTATCCTTTTTGGGGATATTTGTAATATTGGAGATATTGTGGAGAAAGTAAAAGCTGCGGGCCGGGTGGCCATGGTCCACCTGGATCTGATCGCCGGCCTTGGGAATAAGGAGATCGTTGTGGACTTTATTAAAAAGTACACAAAGGCTGACGGGATCATTACGACAAAGGCGCCTTTGATCAAGCGGGCAAAGGAATTGGGGCTTTATACTGTGCAGCGTTTTTTTGTTCTGGATTCCCTGGCCTTTGAAAATATTGGCCGCCAGCTGGGCACGAGCCGTCCGGATGTGATCGAGGTGCTGCCGGGACTGATGCCTAAGGTGATCCGCAGGCTTACAGGAATGTGTCATGTTCCCGTCATTGCCGGAGGGCTTATTGGAGACCGGGAGGATGTGCTGATGATGCTGGACGCTGGAGCCATGGCTATTTCCTCTACCAATGAGGCAACATGGTTTATCTGAATCACCGGGATTTTAAAGGTGCCGGGGCAGGATAAAGGCCCGACTTGTCCGAAGTGTCATAATTGAATAAAAAAAATGAAAAATTTTGAAATCAGGTATTGACTTTTAGGATGGTTAATGGTAATATAGCTTTTGTCGAGAGGACAGAGAGTTCTTGATACGAAAAAAATAAGGATGCAGTTGTGGCGGAATTGGTATACGCGCTAGACTAAGGATCTAGTGGTCATTGCGACCGTACGGGTTCAAGTCCCGTCAACTGCACGATGAAAACCCTTGAGTATTCAAGGGTTTTTTGTTTTTGTGCTGCATAGATTTTTGAGACTCCTTTCTTTGAAAATAGGCGCATTAAAAAAGGACTGTGGTAAAATAAACGTGTTGAGGGTTTATTTTATCCAGCCCTTTATCGATGATATGATAAATTATGTGAAGCCGCGTCGGTGTTGGAAGCACCGGGGCGGTTTTTCTTTACTTTAAAAGATCTGCGATGCAAATTTCAAGGCCATCATAGATGCCGACTTTCATTGTATCACTGAAAGAATACTGTGCAAAATCCGCAGCGCCTTCAAAAAAATATGCCTGAGTGATTTTATTTGCCGGATTTACGATCCAATATTCACGTACGCCGGCAGCGCGGTATTTCCATAACTTTATAAGATAATCCATCGTTTGGCTGGAAGGAGACACGATCTCAATGATCCAGTCCGGCGCACCTTCACAGCCACGGTCTGAAAGTTTGTTTTTATCGCAAATAACGCTTATATCCGGCTCAACATATGTTTTATCGTCGTTGCTTAGAAATACGGCAAATGGGGCTGGCAGAACTTCACAGGAACCATGCTGGTCACTGATATAGTGATCGATTATACTGGTAAGTTTTGCTGATATTTTTTGATGGATATAACTTGGTGGTGCCATATCATACATCACGCCGTCGATCAGCTCAGCACGCTGTCCATCAGGGAGATTGTAAATATCTTCGACAGTATAAGATTGCTCTTTTGGGAATGGCATAGATCACACTTCCTTTCATATAAGTATCACTATATCAAAAATGTGAGGAAAATTCAATAAAGGCGCGGAGGAGTAACTTTTTGAAGATGATGGGGCTATGTCAGAAAAGTATCATCAAAATCCCTCTGTTTTTCGGCGTGGATGTGATCCGGGAATGCGTCCCAGGTGGCAAAAACCATGGTTCAGACATGGCAGACCGATGAAGGAGAAGGGCGGATCATGGCTGCGGGCAGGAGTCCAGGAAGAATTATTGCTGAAACTGGCAGATACAGACGTGCCGACAGTGGTAGTGCTGGTGAATGGCCGGCCTTTGGCTATTGGCGCCTTACAGGAAAATGACGGAACAGTCTGCGGTCAGGTGACGATAACAAATACGGGAGACTGCGACGGAGATGAAATCGTGCAGCTTTATATCCATGATGTGGCCGCAGGCTGTGCGCGGCCGGTGAAAGAGCTGAAGCGTTTTTGGAAACTTCATCTTAGTCCGGGACAGTCTGAAACGATATACTTTTCCATTCCTGTATCAGAGCTGGGATATTATAACCGTAAGCTGGAATATGTGACCGAACCGGGAGATTTTCAGATTATTACAGGGCCGGACAGCAGCCGGGGGCTTATGGAGACCTTTACGGTAAACCCTTGACCGCTCATGTAACCTGCCTATTGGCAGCCGGATATTTTTCAAATCTGTTCTCCGGACGCTGTCTTGCAAATCAACAGATGCATTTTTCACGCAAACGATCTATAATCAAAGTAACAGCGGCATTCCAAGAAAAAGGATGTCTGGCAGTAAATGATGGGGGAATGTTTTATGGATGGTGAAGTTTTGCTTTTCTTTGAAAAGCATGCCGGCGCTTTGCCGGTTTTTGAAAAGTTTAAAAATCAGGTGAAGGAAGCCATGGACGGGGTGTGCATGAAGGTTCAAAAGACGCAGATTTCTTTTTATAACCGCCATATGTTTGCCTGTGTGTCTTTTTTGCGGGTGAGAAAGGCTAAGGATATGCCGACGGATTATATTGTTGTGACCTTTGGACTGAACCGCAGGGAAGATTCCCCAAGGATCGATGCTGCTGTGGAAGCTTATCCCGGCAGATGGACGCATCATGTTGTTGCATCAGAAGATGAGGTTGACCATGAGCTTATGGGATGGGTAAAGGAAGCCTGTGATTTTTCAGCCGTAAAGCGTGCGAGACGCTGATATTTTTTATGGGATCATGCTTAAATAGCGTTGAGCTTCTTCCCAGGACATTTATGCGCCTGGGAAAGCTTGCCCGGCTTGTGGGACGGGAAAAAGGCAGCCTTTTTGCTGCCATTTCCCGGGAATTTTATGGAAATTTAATTGATAATGATTTGAGATGGCAGTATAATCAATATATTCTTAATTTTCGTTTCTATGTTATCGCAGAAAAATATGACTTCGGTTATATCACCAAAAAATCCAATAATGACTGTAGAAAATTAAAGCAGATTTCGGTTTAAATAACAATTTATAGAATATTAACCGTATTATTTTAATGAAAATTCGGTTAATTGGCCTATTATCTGTTTTTTTACCGTATAAAATTTAATAATAATTCGGTCATATTCAGAAAAAGTTTGATTTGTACTGTAAAACACATGAAAAATCTTCGGTATAAAATGCAGAAAAGTTATATTATAACCGTAGTCCATATTTTGCTGCTCGAAAAATCGATTAAAGGAGAGGTGCATATGGAGAGTTTGAAAGAAAGACTTCTGCAAGAACAATACAGACTGGAACAAATTCTTAAAAAGACGCAAGAACAATTAAAAAATGCGCCGGAAGGTCTTTTGTATTTGTCAAAAGTAAAAAAATGGACGCAATATTATCACTATTTTCCTGGCAAAATAAAACAAAAGCGGTATATTCCCAAATATAATATTAACTTTGTGCGAAAACTTGCGCAGAAATCTTATGATGAAAAAATCATAAAATTGGCAGAAAAGAGACTTTTTCAGATTAAAAAAATTACAAAAGATTACGATGACAGGGAAATTGAAAATATTTTTTTGCGCCAAAGCAGTGAAAAACAGGAACTGATCCGCCCCATAGAACCCACCTGGAATCAGCAGGTACAGATATGGCTGTCTGAGAAATACACAGGTAAACAGTTTCGGGAAGGGGAGCCGGTGATTTTCACTGACCGGGGAGAGCGGGTGAGGTCAAAATCGGAGAAGATTATTGCAGACTGTTTTTTTCGTAAGAGCATCCCTTATAAGTATGAATGTCCCTTGTATCTGAAAGGATTGGGAATCATTTATCCGGATTTTACCATCCTGTCCAGAAAAACACGACAGGAAATTTACTGGGAGCATCATGGCAGAATGGACGATCCTGCATATGCTCAAATGACTGTGAAAAAGATACAGGCATATGAAGAAAATGAAATTTTTCCGGGGGAACGTCTTATTCTTACGTTTGAAACCCGGAATATGGTGCTGAACTCAAAATCTATAGAACAATTAGCAGATCGATATTTGTAGACAGGGACATTGTATCGGAAATACAGGCAGCTGCTCGGGCAGCTGGAGCCAGATCAGCAGATATCTGCCCTTTAATTCTCTAAATGGTATATTTTTGCAATAACATATGCTAAAATATATAGAGTATAAAGTAACGGTTTACAGGCCAGGCTGCCGGAAGAAATTTTTTTCGGGCAGTTTTTGGGGGATACGCCCTGAAAAAGACTGCCGTGCCTGCGCAAGGGGCCAAAGCCGTGATAAAAAGAAAGGGTGGAGCTATGAACCGTATAATATTAATGGTACTGCGCCTTTTAGTGCATGTGCCGGGATGGTTTTACAAAATCTGCAAAATGGCGGGGGATACGGAGGATAAAATCTATGATGCTCAAGAGCGCTACCGTTTTTTGCAGAGGCTCACTCAGCGTGCAAACAGGGCAGGGCGGATCCATATTGAGTGCTACGGCCATGAAAATCTGCCGGAAAAGGATGGATTTGTTGTTTTTCCAAATCATCAGGGACTTTTTGACGGGCTGATTTTTTTGGAAACATTGGACCGGCCATTTTCCATTGTAATGAAAAAAGAGGTGGAAAATGTAATCCTGATCCGCCAGGTGCGGGAGATTATCCATGGCAAGCTTATGGACCGTGAAGATATTCGCCAATCCATGGGCGTGATCCGTGAAATGTCCAGGGAAGTGAAAGAAGGCAGAAACTATATTATTTTTGCGGAGGGAACCCGAAGCCGTAACGGAAATGAGCTTCTGGAATTTAAAGGCGGCGCCTTTAAAAGCGCCACTAATGCCCATTGTCCTATTGTTCCTGCGGCAATCATTGATTCCTATAAGGCCTTTGATACCAACTCCATTAAGCCCCTGACGGTGCAGGTGCATTATTTAAAACCCATTGAATATGAAGAATATAAAGGGATGAGAAGCCATGAGATTGCCTTAATGGTACAAGAGCGGATTCGCAGTGCCATTCGGCAGGCCCAGGGCGGCAGCGGCGCAGAATACGGGGCTGTGTCCCGGGACGGCGCAGGACCGGACGATGGGGGAGGTGGAAACGATGTATAAGATCAACTTTCAGCAAATGCAGTATTTTCTGTCAGTGGCAGAAAAGCTGAACTTTACGGAAGCGGCAAAGTCACTGTATATTTCCCAGCCGTCTTTAAGCAAACAGATCAGCCTTTTAGAGGAAGAACTGGGATTTCCACTGTTTTTCAGAAACAAGCGGATGGTCCGCCTTACGCCGGCGGGAGAGGTTTTGGAGCAGCGGTGGAAGCAGCTGATGACAGATTTGGAGCTTTCTGTGGAAGAAGCAGTTAAGGCCAATGCTTCCTATGCCGGAGAGGTCAAGGTTGGGATGATCAATTCTATAGCTGTGCAAAAGTATATTGAACCGATCTTTTCCCGTTTTTCAGAGGAATATCCCCAGGTGCTTTTGTCCTTTGAAAGCTACAGCTTTAAGGAATTAAGGGAAAAGCTTCTTGGCGGGGATCTGGATATTATTTTCACCTTTTACTTTGATTTTGATTTTCAGCTTAATGATGATATTGAATGGAAAAGGGTGGAGGAGATGCGCCTGTGTCTTGTGGTACCCAAATCTAACCCTTTGTCAGAACGGGACGACCTGACGCTGGCAGATGTGAAGAACGAGCCCTTTATTTTGATTTCACCATCAGACTCGCCCAGCGGCGTGAATCGGATCATTGACCTGTGCCGCAGTTATGGTTTTCAGCCCAATGTAAAAAAATATGTACCCAATATCAGTTCGCTGGCATTTTCTATTGTCAACGGGAATGGTATTGCTATTCACAGTGACCGGGATCTTTTTGAAAATGATGACCGGCTCCGTTTTTATCCCATTCCCGACCGGAATCATGATTCTGATCTGATCGCCGTATGGCGCAGAAAAAATGATTCAGCCGGACTTAAGGCCATTATTGAACTGATCCGGGCGTATGACGGCACAGATGAAAGATTAAACAGATAAAATATGAAAAAAAGGGGACGCCGTGGGGCGTCCTTTTTTAGGTTAATAGCAGCAATAGAAAGACAGCAGCTTTAATAATAAAATAGAATTGAACTGCGTTCAATAATTATCAAATAGAATAACTGTAATGAAAAATATGTATTGGATTTATGCAGAATAAATAATTATACTGACTATAGGCAGTTAATTATCAATCATTTATTACAACAGTGCAGTGCGGACTTGAATTTTGCATGCACACTGTGACATAAAAATAATAATATGGAGGTATTTTACAATGAAGACAATGGAAACAGAAATTGTTGTTGTGGCTGCTGGCCCTGCCGGACTTTGCGCAGCTGTTCAGGCTGCTGAGGACGGCGCTCAGGTGATCGTTCTTGAAAAATCTCCGGTTCCCGGAGGCGCTGCCAACATGGCTATGGGTCCTCTTGGTATTGGCACAAAGTATCAGAAAGACCAGATGGTGGATATTAGCGTAGAAAAAGCATTTAACATGTTTATGGAGTATACCCATTACCAGGCAGATGCCAGACTGGTGCGCCGTTATTTTGAAATGTCCGGTAAGACCATTGAATGGCTGGAAGATATGGGCGTTCGCTTTGCCGGTGCGTTTAAGTATTTCCCCAAGTCCGAGCAGACCTGGCATATCTGCATGACCGACCAGGGCATTGGCCGGGGCGCTGCGTCCTATATGGTAAAGGCACTGATGAATCGCGCTGCAGAGCTTGGAGTAGAGGTGCTTCTGGAAACACCGGGCACAGGTCTTGTTATGGAAGATGGCAAGCTGGCTGCAGTCATGGCTAAAGATAAAAATGGCGAGGAGATCCGGATCAACTGCAAAGCGGTTATTGTTGCTACCGGCGGCGCAGGAGATAATCCTCAGGTAATCCGGGATGAAACCGGATTTGAATATGGTGTAAATATGTTTAACTTTGCTATTCCCGGACTTAAGGGCGACGGTATCCGCATGCTCCGGGAAGCCGGCGGCGCGCCTACAAAAATGCGTATGGAGATGATCACTTTCCTGCCTCAGTCCAATGAGCTGGATCCGTCCATCCCATGTATTTTCAACCAGCCAAACCTTATGGTCAACCGTCTGGGCAAGCGTTTTATGAATGAAGAACATATGCAGAACACTACATTTACGGGAAATGCCATTTCCAAACAAAAAGATATGATGGGCTTTGTTATTTTCGATACCGCAACATTAAAGGGGTATAAGAAAAATGGCCCGGATGTGGTCAGCTTTGTACATAATCCGGACAACCTGGATCATTTTGATGAGGTTGTGGAACATGCAGTGGCCAATAATAACACGGACCTGTTTTATGCAGATACTCTGGAAGAAATCGCCCAGTGGTGCGGTATTGACGATGTAGATACATTTCTGGATACAGTGGATGAATACAATGACATGTGCGATTCTGTGGATTCAGAGTTTTTCAAGGCCAAAGAATATATGAAGCCTATTGTTAAAGCTCCGTTTTATGTAGCACGGATCCGTCCGGGCGCATACGGAACTTTAGGCGGCGTAAAGATGAATGAAAACTGCGAAGTTTTAGACAAAGACTGGAACAAGCTGCCTGGCGTTTATGTGGCCGGAACCGATGCCTGCAATATTTACGATGACAGCTATATGTTCCTTCTTCCCGGAAATACCATGGGCTTTGCTGTAAATACCGGACGTATTGCCGGCATGAGCGCTGCTGAGTATGTACAGGACGCAGAATAAAACTGGAGTGAATACAGTGGATAAAATCAAATTTATGATCGATGACCATGAGGTCTATGCAGATCCTGGCCAGACCATCCTTGAGGCGGCTCTGGCCGCCGGGATCTATATTCCTCACATTTGCAGCCATGACAATCTTCATCCCTCCGGCTCCTGCCGCCTTTGCGCTGTGGAGATCCAGGGCAGGGACGGGGTTATAGCATCCTGTACCACCAAAGCAGAGGAAGGCATGAAAGTGACTATCCACGGCGAAAAGGCGGACAAGGTGCGCAAGCTTTCCCTGGAACTTATGTTTACACCCCATCCGGAGGAATGTGTCGGCTGCCCGAAATATTTAAAATGCCAGCTTCAGGCTCTGTCCCAGTATGTGGGGATTTCCGGGAGCGGTGTGCGCCATCGCACCAATAACGTAGCTGCGGACCGTACAAATAAGCTGATGCTCCATGAAATGCAGCGCTGCGTTTTGTGCGGACGGTGCGTGCGCGTTTGTGAAGAAGTCCGGGGCGTAGGCGCCCTTACATTTAAAAAGGTCAATGGCCAGCTTCGGGTTGTTGTCAACGGTGAATCTATGGAGCAGTCCGGCTGTCGTTTCTGCGGGGCCTGTGTGGAAGTCTGTCCCACCGGATCCATCCGGGACCAGATCGGTGTTTTTGATCCCGGGCTGCCCAGAAAGGAAGCGCTGATTCCATGCCAGACCGGCTGTCCGGCCCATATTGATGTGCCTAAGTATATCCGTTTCCTGAAAGAAGAAAATTACAGCGCTGCGGCAGAGGTTGTCCGGGAAAAAGCGCCGCTGCCCAAAATCCTTGGCTATATTTGCAGCCATTTTTGCGAGCTTCAGTGTAAGCGCCGTTTCTTAAATGAGGCCGTATCCATCCGCAGCATTAAGCGGTACGCCTGTGAGCATGCAGATGATGCATGGAAAAAGAAAGGCTTTATGAAGCCGGCAACCGGCAAGCGGGTTGCTGTGATCGGCGCCGGCCCTGCAGGACTGACTGCTGCGTATTACCTGAAAAAGCTGGGCCATGATGTGACAGTATTTGAAGAAAAACCATTTGCCGGAGGTACCCCAAGATTTGGTATTCCGGAATACCGCCTTCCAAGGGAGATCATTGAGGAAGAAGTCAATAATATCCGGGAAATCGGCGTGGAAATTTTAGTCAATACAAAAGTAAACTCCGTGGATGAGCTTAAGGCCAAAGGTTATGATGCTGTTTTTGCTGCTGTAGGCACTCACAAAGGGACAAAGCTTCCTATGGAAGGCAATGACCTGGAAGATGTTCTTGTGAATGTGGAATTTCTGGAAGCTGCCTCCCTTCATCAGGAGATCCGTCTTGGAAAACGGGTCGTTGTTCTTGGCGGCGGCAACGTAGCCTGCGACTGTGCCGGCGTGGCATGCCGTCTGGGCGCTGAGGAAGTCCACATTGCCTGTCTGGAATCCAGGGAAACAATGCCTGCGGCTAAAGATGAACTGGCAGAGGTGGAAAAGGACGGCGTGATCGTCCATCCGGCCCAGACCTTTAATAAGATCCTTTCGGAAAACGGCAAAGTTTCCGGCGTAGAGTTTTCCCATGTGAAGTCTTTTACCTTTGATGAAAACCGCCGTGCGGTTATTGAAAAAGAAGAAGGATCAGAGCATGTGATCCCTTGTGATACAGTGATCTTTGCTGTAGGGCAAAGTCCGGCGCTGGATGACTCCTTTGGCCTGGAGCTGGGCAGAGGAAAACGTATTGTTGTGGATGAAAATTACAGGACCAGCAGTGACGGCGTCTTTGCCGCCGGTGATGCAGTCACCGGAACAGCCTCTGTCATCCAGGCGATTGCGGAAACACGGAAGGCTGTCACCGCCATAGATGTATATCTGGGAGGCGACGGGGATATTTCCGAAACACTGGCTCCGGAACAAAACGCAGATCCGTGGATCGGGACGATTGAAAACTTTGCTTATATAGAGCGGCAGAAGGATGATTTTATTGATGATCATAAGCGCTGCCCGGGATTTGCTTTAAATGACCTGGGATTGAACGAGAAAACTGCCCATTGCGAAGCATCCCGGTGCCTTCAGTGTGATCTGCGCCTCCAGCTGGCTCCCCAGAAATTCTGGAGCGATTATCCCATCAACTAAAGGACAGGCCAAAAGGAGGAAACCCCGAAAGGGGATACCTGTATGGCCTTAAAGGGCAGGCCAAAAGGAGGAAATATGGATCAGGTGAAGCAGACGATTTTTATATGCTCCGGTGCAGGCGATGACCGGAGAGCCCAGATTAACCGGGAGCTTATGGAGAAGCATGCCCAGGCTCTGGTGGATGCTGTGAAAGAGGCTGGAAAAGACGCAGATGCATCTTATATTTATATTCCTGCCGCCTATACAGAGGCGGTAAAGGAGATCACCCCCCTGGCAGAGCCTTTGGGGATTAAGGTGGTCACCGGAGATGACAGTCCGGTTTGCCGTGACAAGACCGCGCTGATCAGCGCATTTAACGGGAAGATCATCCGTCCTTATGTGGAGGAAGATCAGGAAACCTATCGCGGCTATGAAAATATTGCCAAAATCATTGTCAGCGTGGAGGATGTGCTGCGCAAGGCCATGGGCACAGAGGACAAAAAGCTGCTTTATGTCAGCGGTGCTGTTAATGCTCCGGGCTTTGTGGAAGCTGCCTATGGGACAAATCTGGCAGAAATTCTTGCCATGGCCGGCGGCGTAAAAGACGGCTCTGTGATCAAGGCTGTGCTTGTTGGCGGCGAGCTGGGACGGTTTATCGTCCCGGAGGCTCTTGAGACAACCATCATGGAAAAAGACAGCGATATTTTTACCGGCGGCGTGGAAGTGCTGGATCAAAGCTATTGTGCCGCGGATTTTACAAAACAGATCCTTGAAGGGGCGAAGGCGGATTCCTGCGGGAAATGCCCGTTGTGCCGGGAGGGAACGTATCAGTTTTATACAATATTTAACGAAATTACTAATGGCAAGGCAAAAAATACAGATCCGGCCCTGCTTAAGGATATGGCGGAAACCATCGGCTGGGGCGCATTTTGTTCCTTTGGCCGGAATATGGTCAACGTTGTCCGTACTGCCTTTGACGTTATGGGGGATGAGATCGAGGGCCATATTAAGCGGAAGAAATGTGAGGCCGGTGTGTGCAAAAGCTTTATGACCCTGGCAATCCTTACCAACAAGTGTACCGGATGCGGGGAATGCGCCGATGCATGTCCCGAGGATGCCATTGAAGGCAAAGCCGGCTATATCCATATGATCGATAATGATATGTGTGAAAAATGCGGCAAGTGTATGGAAGTGTGTGAAGAAGACGCCATTATTGTTGTGGGCAGCGTGAAGCCTAAGCTTCCAAAGCGGCTGACCCGGGTAGGGCGGTTCCGTTAATCTGATGTTTTGAACCCGGACAAGGGGATGAGTGAACGATAACAGTTTAGTCAGCTTGCTGCATGCAGGATTTTTTACTGAAATAAAATACTGGACTTTATCCTTTTAAAATGTTAAAATACTAATGCTATGGTGCTGAATGTTAGAAAGTTTTGTTTACTGCGGCATCAAGTCAAAATCCTGCGGGAGCATAACCGTTCTATGGCAGGGGAATGACGGTGTGTTTTCTGATGGATGACATTTGCATTAATTTTTAAAGGGGTAAAGCGTAATGAATAAAAAGATTAAAACACCGGCAGTAGAAAAGCTTTTTGAAGCCATTCTATGTCTGGAGAATATGGATGAATGTTTTGATTTCTTTGAGGACATTTGTACCATTAATGAGCTTCTGTCCCTGTCTCAGCGTTTTGAAGTTGCCAGGATGCTCAGGGAACAGAGGACTTATCTGGAAATTGCAGAAAAGACCGGAGCTTCTACCGCAACCATCAGCCGGGTCAACCGGTCGCTGAACTATGGCAATGACGGCTATGATATGGTTATTGCCCGCATGGAAGAAAAGAAAGAGTCGTAAAAAAGAGACCGGAGAAACGCTTATTTGTGTTTCTCCGGTCCTTTTGCGCCTGTCAGAGGGTGCTGTGCTTCATTCATTGTATCTATGATCTGTTCTACCAGCTGTTTCTTTAGAAAAATATCATAGCACAGCAGACATACAAACGTAAAATCCTGGAGCATGGCCGTGTCTTCCTTATCGGGAACCGCCGGCTCATCTGCAGAATCTGTGTTAAAGCTTTCTCTGCTTTTTTCGTATTTTTCATAAATATCTGATAAAATAGAATCCTGAGTATCCCTTGCCTGAGAGAAGATCTCCCGGTAAATATCCTCCAAACGGATGGGCGCCTGCTGATTTTGAAAAAAGCGGGCCTTTACAGGCTCCAAAAGACTTTGGATATCATTCATAGACAGCATATTTTTCAAATAGTAGATAAATGTCAGTAAAAGCAGGTGATCTTTGGAGTATTTCTTTTTATGAGGCGGAGGGAGAAGGTCATTCTTCGCATAGTTATTGATCATCGTCTTTGTCAGGATCTTATCCCCGGGATAACGCTTGGTGGACTGGAGGTGGGAATCCATAAAGGTTGTCACCTGATCCATATACAGGTCAATATCCGGCAGCATCTCCGGACGGATATATTCCATGGTTTTTTTACCGGTTTTAAACTGTTCCAGCAAAGCGGCGATGCTTTCGTGGACCGAAGGCGAGGAATGCTCCTGTAAATCCTGTGTTATGGGTGTAGTATCATTATTCATATGTGCGTCACCTTCATTACGTAGTTTTTATTATTATATAATAAAGTGCCCATAGGGTCAAATACAAGATTTACAAAATCTGTGGGATTGTGTTAATATAGGAAATGCCGTTCGTTCCGTGAGATGATGGAGGGATCATATATGGCGGAAAAATATAAAAAGCCAGGCCCGGAATTTTGGTCAAGGACCGTGCCGGATCTTTACGGATTTACAGACAATGAAAAAAAGTTTAAAAAAATATTTGAGTCCCAGTATGGTTATCTGCTTATGACGCCGGTCTATATGGATCAGCTGGCCAAAATGACTGAGGATTATCCGTTTTTGCCGGTGATCACAGGTTTTCAGGAAATGGCCCGCAATCCCCGTGCCCGTGCCGGACGTTTTACATTGCAGCATCTGGGCGTGTGGGATAACAGTGAGATCTTTATGTGCCGTCATGAGCGGTACAGCTATCCGCTGATCCATACCCACAGCTATGTGGAAGCACTTTATGTTTATGACGGCAGCTGCCGCCAGCTGATCTGCGGGAAAACTTTGGAGCTGCATAAAGGAGATTTTTGTATTTTATCGCCCAATGCGCCTCACTGTGTTATGGCTTATGAAGATGACAATATTATCCTGAACTTTCTCATCCATGAGGATCTGTTCCACTCTGCCTTTTTTGATGTTTTCGGTGAGGACCATTTGCTGGCCCGGTTTTTCAGAGATATTTTATATAATAACAGCGCCAGCCCTTACCTGATCTTTCCCACAGGGGAGGATGAGGGTATCCGGCGCCTGGTTCTGAATATGTATCAGGAAAATTATCATCAGCGGCGCTATTACGGAAGTTTTATGTCGGCGTATTTTCATGAAATGATGCTTTTGCTCCTGCGCAATTACGAAACCGCAGCTGTTGTTCCAAGCCCTATAGATACCCGGCAAAACGACCAGATCGTGGCGATCCTGGACTATATCCATGTGAATTATAATCATGTGACGATAAAAGATCTGGCGGCGTTTTTTAATTACAGTGAAAGCTATCTGTCCAAAATACTTAAGGAATATACAGGCCGGCCGTTTTCTTCCCTGCTTGGCGCCATACAGATGGAAAATGCCGCGGCGTTTCTTAAAAATACAGAGATGACCATACAGCAGGTCAGCCAGGAGGTGGGCTGCTTTGATGTGAGTCATTTTACTAAAAAGTTTAAAAAGTACTTCGGAGTCACGCCGACAGCATACAGAAAGCTGCAGGACTCTGTGAAGATAAAAAAATTGCCAAAGGAGTTTTGATAAAATGCTTGTTGAGGGGATCATGTTTGTGGGAGTGCTGGCAGGATATTTCTTCCAGCCTAAAAAATGGGCCAAAGCCCTTTCCGTACTGCAAATGGCATGTACGGCAGTGCTGATCTTTTGTATGGGAGTCTCTCTGGAAAACCGGGAAGGCTTTTTTCAGGAGCTTTCCCAGCTTGGCCTGAAAAGCCTGGTCTACGCGGTTATCCCGGTTGCGTTTTCTGTTATATCGGTTTATCTTTTGACAAAACGGTTTATGGAAACGAAAAAAGAGGAATAGAATTATGGTATTTATTGCAATTTTTGCCCTGATCGCCGGTGTGGTGTGCGGGAGATTTGTGTTTACAGAAGAAATATGTACATGGCTTGCATCCTATTCGGACTACGTCCTTTATCTGCTTATGTTCCTTGTAGGGATCAGTGTGGGACTGAACCGGGCGGTATTTAAAAAGATCCGGGAATATCATATTAAAATACTTTTGATCCCTGCCGGGATCGTCATTGGAACGATCCTTGGAGGCCTGGTGTGCAGCCTGCTTCTTTCTGAAAAAACGGAGGACAGTCTGGCTGTTGTGTCCGGCCTGGGCTGGTACAGCCTTTCCGGCGTTCTTGTTACTGGTATGATCAATGCCCGGCTGGGCTCTATTGCCTTTCTTTCCAATCTGATTAGGGAGATTATGTCTTTTATGATCATCCCGTGGGTTGCCAGGCATTTTAATCACTGGGCCGCCATTGCGCCGGCGGCAGCTACCAGCGAGGACACCACCCTGCCGGTGATCATGAAATCCACATCCGAGGAAGTGACGGTCATGGCTGTATTTAATGGGGTCATCTGTTCTGTGCTTGTGCCTATCCTTACAAATGGGATGTATGAGCTGGTAAAAACTTTAGGGTTATAACTTATTAAAAATAAGTTATAACCCTGTTTTTTGTCTCAAACCACCTTCGTCTCCTGCAAATACTGCTTCCGGTACTGGGCAGGCGTCATCTTATAAATTTTCCGGAATACATCATAAAAATGAGAGGCATTGGAATATCCGGCGTCACGGATGATCTGGCTGATGGGAATGTCGGGACGCCGCAGGGACTGGCAGGCTTTGGCCATGCGGGTATTTTGGATCAGCCCGGTAAAGGTCTGTCCGGTATAGTCCTTAATGATCCGGGCCATTTGCCGTTCGCTGTAATTAAAAAAATCTGCCAGTTCCTTTAAGGTAATAGTGTCTGCGTGAAGATCCATATACTTTAATATAAAGATCATATTTTCCTCCGGTTTATGACCGGAAGGGTTGGGTACGATCACATCCTTTTCATGATCACGCAGCAGCTGGATGAAAAATTCCGTGAGCAGAGCGTTGACCAGGCTGCTGAAATAGTTTTTCCGGCTATGGTATTCGTCCAGAATCCGGAAGAAAATATGATCCAGAGACGGATCCGGCATACTTTTAAAATAAAGATAGGACTCAGAGCCTGGGGCAAATAAAGCTTTTGAAAAAAAGGAGTACAAAATGCCCTCCTGGGGCAGAGCGTTAAGGAAAGTCTGCTCAAAGGTGGCGCTGGATAGCCACATCCACGCAGTGGGGAAATTCCTGCTCTGACAGGTCATCGGCCGGACGGTGCATCGGCCGCGGGTTAATGTGTCTCCCTGCCTCCGGGCAGGACTCGCTGATGGACTTTATGGTCTGGGCCTGATCCAGGTGGGCCTGGGGATAATCTATATACAGCTGCTTATAAAATTGTTCGTCCTCATTAAAGGCAGGCGTCTCCCATTTTGTATCAGTCAAAATAAAAACCTCCTGTTAAAGATCAGGGGCAGCAGGATGCAAATGTCAGAATCGGGCATGTCCTATGTCCTGTCCCGTCGTTGTTCCATAATTTTTGTCGTGCTAGAATCAGTGTATCAAAAAAAGATACAGGGGTCAAAAGATATTTTAACCTGGTGCATTATAAAAGGAGGAAAAATCATGCGAACCTTTGCGACAAAATATAATGATCCCCAGGCAATGCTTGGCTGGAACGAGAGGATCGGCTACGGCGCCGGACAGCTTGGGATGAATGCCATTAATGCAGTGCTGGGATCATTTCTGATCATTTATTTTACCAATGCGGCCCTGCTGGATGCGGGCATCATTGCGACGATCATTGCCGTATCCAAAGTATTTGACGGTATTTCCGATCTGATCATGGGAAATATTGTGGACCGGACAAAGTCCAGATTCGGAAAGGCACGGGTATGGATGATGCGTATGTGCATCCCATTTGCAGTAACAACAGTGCTTTTATTTACCGTGCCGTCCAACTGGCCGGATATGGCAAAATATGTGTACGTTTTTATTTTTTATAACCTGGTAAATGCTGTTTGCTATACCGCCATGCTGGTGCCCTATTATTCCATGATCTCCCTGATGACGAAAAATGCTTATGAGCGTGGAATGCTTGGAAATATCCAGCAGATTTTCCAGACGCTGGCTAATGTTATCATTAACTCGGTTTTTATTGCCATGCTTACGATGTTTACCGATAATACAGAAAATATTTATACCCAGAGAGCATTTACCATCACGATGATCATTATTTCTTTTGCCATGGTGATCCTGTCTTTGATCTGTTTCTTCTTTACTAAGGAGCGCGTCAAGGATGAGGCATCTTCTGCAGAAAACGGCGGGACACAAGCTTCAAAAAGTTCTGCAACGAACCCGGTTAAAGCCTTTAAGGCCCTGATCACTAACCGGTACTGGGTCGTCATGTTTTTTGCCATGTTTGTGATCTTCTTTGTGATCATTATGTATTCTGTGGGAAATGTATATTACAGCCAGTATGTTTACAATGATATGAGCCGGTACCCATGGATGTCCAACGCTATTTCCATTGCCCAGTTTGCGATCATGTTTGTAACGCCGTTTTTTATGAAAAAGTTTGGCAAAGCCAATATTTATAAGCTGGGCATTGCCCTGATGACTCTTGGATTTCTCGGGTTTGGCCTGTTTGCCCACAGCCTTCCAACCATTATCCTGTTTAATGCCCTTAAAGGCATCGGCCTTGGCATGAGCGGCGGCATGGCAATGGGTATGGTGGCAGATACCATTACATACAGCCGTTTAAAAAGCGGTATTGACCCGGTAGGTATGGGAAATGCAGCCATGTCCGCATCTCAGAAGCTGGGACTGGGTCTTGGCACGGCAGTGCTTGGCTGGGTTATGGACGCAGCCGGGTTTGATCCTCTTTTGGATGCCCAGGGTATTGCACAGCCGGAGTCTGTTGTGACGGCGATCCGGTTTTTATATAACTGGCTTCCGGTGATCATGTGTGCCATTGTGCTTGTGGCTTTACTGGTGTTATATGATATTGAGAAGAAGCTTCCCCAAATGGAGCAGGAACAAAAAAATTAAAGGGCCAACGGCCGGGAGGAATTTATGAAGGTCAGTAAAATTAAGGTCAATGGGATCACAAATCCTGTAGGCTATGTGATGGATAATGTGCGGGTATCGTGGCTGGTGTCTGAGACTGAAGCTTTAAGTATCGTGGAAACCCACATCCTTGTGGCCGCAGATTCCATGTTTAAAAACATTGCAGCCCAAAAATCCGGGGCGCATTTAGATCCGGCCGGCGAGGCTCTGGATATGGAGCTTTTGCCAAGAACGCGTTATTACATTCGGATACATGTGACGGGGAATAACGGAGAGACGGCGGTTAATGAGGCGCAGGCTTATTTTGAAACCGGGAAAATAGATGAGCCATGGGTGGGACGCTGGATCCGGCCCCGGGAGGGGGATGATTTCCATCCGGTGTTTAGAAAACACTTTACCGTCTCAAAGCCGGTTGTGTTTGGCCGTCTTTATATATCCGGCCTGGGGCTTTACACCGCCAGTGTTAATAATGTGCCGGTGAGTCAGGAACTGCTTACGCCTTACTACAGCGATTACCGCACCGAAGTCCAGTACCAGACTTATGATATTACAAAGCTTTTAAAAGAAGAAAATGAAATCCGGGTAGCCCTTGGAAATGGCTGGTATAAAGGGCATTTTGGCCTGGCAGGAAAGGATAAAAATTTTGGAAGCACTTTCCAGATGATCGCTGAGCTTCATCTTTGCTATGAGGACGGGACTGAGGATGTGATCGGATCGGATGAAAGCTGGATGTATCAGGGGTCAGATACAAGGGACAGTGATATTTACAATGGAGAGATCGTGGACCATCTTATGTGGGAGGGGCAGGAAAATCCATGGAAAAAGGCAGAATCTGCCCGGTGGGATAAAAAGCTGACGGAAAGATACAGCCTGCCGGTGATTCCTCATGAAGTCATGGCAGTACAGGAGGTTATCCATACGCCGGCCGGGGAGACAGTCCTTGATTTTGGGCAAAACTTCGCCGGATATGCAGCTTTTTACAGTACATTTCCCAAGGGGACAAAGATCGTCCTGGATTTTGGCGAGATCCTTCAAAACGGCAATTTTTATAATGCTAATTACCGCAGGGCAAAATCCCGGTTTGTATATATATCCGACGGACGGGAAGAAATAGTAAGCCCTAAGTTTACATATTTCGGTTTCCGGTATGTGCGGGTCACCGGATGGCCGGGCACGGTCCATGCCAGTGATTTTACCGGCCGGGCCTTGTATTCCCATATGGAAGAAACCGGCTTTATTGAAACGGGCCACGAAAAGGTGAACCGTCTGTTTTCCAATGTAAAGTGGGGGCAAAAGTCTAATTCTGTAGATTTCCCCACAGATTGCCCGCAAAGAGACGAACGTCTGGGATGGACCGGAGACGCTCAGGTATTTTCAGGAACAGCCAGCTACAATATGGATACGGGAGCCTTTTATCATAAGTTCCTCCATGACCTGAGGGTGGAGCAGAAAAAGCTGGACGGCATTGTTCCTGGCGTGATCCCGGTATTTGATCCTGCGGGAGCAGCCTTTGCCGCCGTATGGGGCGATATTGCCACCTTTTTGCCGTGGCTTTTGTATCAGAGGTACGGGGATAAAACGGCTCTGGAATCCGAATACCCTATGATGAAGGACTGGGTGGACAAGATCAGCCGGGAGGATGAAAAGCGGGGACGGCAATATTTATTTAATTTCAGCAATCAGATGGGAGATTGGCTGGCCCTGGACGGTCGGACCTCACAGAGTATGAAGGGCGGCAAAAGTTCTTGGGAAGGATAATGACGCTGCTTATTATAAGGAGCTTCACGAAAAGATCCGGGCGGCTGTTTTAAAAGAATATTATACGGAAAGCGGACGGCTGGCCATTGATACTCAGACCGGGTATATTGTGGCGCTGTACTCGGGAATTTATAAAGATCATGACCTGGCAGTGGCAGGCCTCAGGGAACGTTTGTATAAGGATTGCTACAAGTTAAAGGGCGGCTTTGTGGGGGCGCCAATCATGTGCAAGGTTATGGCGGACAACGGCCTTGCGGAGGAAGCCTTTTATTTCCTCCTTCAGGACGGCTTTCCCGGCTGGATGCACTGTATTAATCTGGGGGCAACAACTGTGTGGGAGCGGTGGAATTCTGTCTTAGATGACGGAACTATGAGCGGCACAATGATGAACTCCTTAAATCATTATGCTTTTGGCGCAGTGGCGGAATTTCTGTACCAAAACGTTATGGGGCTCCGGCCCATTGAACCGGGCTTTAAAAAGGCACGGATCGCTCCCATGATCCACCAGAAGCTTGGCTGGCTGAAAGGCTCGTATGCTTCTGCGCATGGAACCTACCAGGTGGAATGGCGTTTGAAAAAAGACGGAAACGTCTATATAAAAGTCCAAATTCCCTTTGGCTGCACTGCTCAGGTTGTCCTGCCTTTTTATCCGGGACCGGATGCAGGAGAGCTGAACGCCGGTGTTCACGAATTTGAATACAGGCCGACCAGGGAGCTGCGGTGCCGTTACACAAAAAAGACGTTGTTTAAGGATATGCTTGGGGATGCCCAGGCTATGGAGATCATAGAGCGCCTTTCTCCCCAGCTGTTCCATTTCCTTGCTTCCGGTGATGAAGAATTTCTCCATGAAAATCTGACCACCCTTAAAAACATGTTTTTCCTTGGCTTTTCCGGGGAGATGATCGATGCACTGACAAAAGAACTGACAGGGCTTTACCGGGAGTAGGCCAGATGGCTGCCGGAGTGTAAAATTTTTATTTAAACAGCGATAGATAAAGCTGGTGACCAATGAACCGAAAGCCTTTGACAGCTTTATGGCTCATTACGGAAAGTTCAGCGGCGTAAAAAATTATATTGCTCTGATCGGCAAAAAGTCTCCGTCACTGGATGAACGGTGCGGCTACTACGGAGAACGTCTTGTGCTTTTAGCACAGCAGCTGGGATTGAATACCTGCTGGGTGGCAATGACCTACAGCAAAGTGAAAAATGCCTATGTGCTAGGCGAGGGGGAAAAGCTTTGCGTCGTGATCGCTTTAGGCTACGGTGTGACCCAGGGCACCGGACATAAGATAAAAACGCCGGAAGATGTCGTTCAGACTAAAGGCGTCCTTCCGGACTGGTTTAAGCGGGGGATCAAGGCAGCGCTTTTGGCGCCGGCAAGGACGGTTGGGCGTGGGCTTCGGGCAAATAACAGATGGATGGCTGAACCGTTCTCATATTCTGACAAATTTCTTACTTTTTTCTTGTTATCCTGTAATGCTGATGGTATAATGTAGAACGAATTATCATCGTGGCTTTACTTCAAATTTACTTTTTTTACATTTTTACCGGGAACAGAGTATTTTAGGAAAAATACAATGGCAAGTATTGTTTAAGGGAGGCAAAAGCATGGGAAATCATCGGCCCGGATCGGATGACGGGCTTTTCCATTTTCAGCTGGATATGCCGGATAAAAAGCCTCAGCCGAAAGCACCCTCCGGTTCTTCGGCCGGCCGCGCCCAGGGCAGTGTTCAGCCACAGTCAGGATATACAAGAGGTTCACAAAGCGTGAACCGCACATCACAAAGCCGTCCTGCATCGTCAGGCACTTATACAGGAACATCGGCCGGTCGTACGCGCAGCGCCGGGACACGAAGCGCTGCAGCACCAGGCACCCGCAGCGCCGGGACGAGAAGCGCCGCCACATCAGGAAGCCGCGCGGCCGGACCGCGCAGCGCTGCATCAGGAGTACGCACAGCCGGAACGTACACGGCGCGCAGCGCTGCATCCGGAAGCCGTACGGTCGGGACACGCAGCGGCGCAACATCAGGAGCCCGCACGACCGGGACACGCAGCACGGCAGCATCAGGAGCGCGTACAGCCGGAACGTACACGGCGCGCAGCGCTGCATCCGGAAGCCGCACGGCCGGGACGCGCAGCGGCGCCACATCAGGAGCCCGCCCCGGGGGAACACGGACTTCAGGAGGACGAACCGGTACAGGTACACGGACAGCCCGGGACGGGATGAGAAACAGCCAGCAGCGTCCGGGGCCGGTACGCAGACGGAGAAGCGCCCCCCAAAAACGGCCGGATATACGGGATATTTCAAAGCAGCAGGGGGCGGCCGGTAAGGCCAGTTTCCTTTTGGCATTTGCTCTTTTTTACATTGGCGCAGCATACCAGTGGTTCCGGCGGGAGCTGACGCCGGATAAGATCCTGAAAAATGAGAAAAAGCCTGGAAAATTTAATCTGTTTTTCAGTACAGGAACATTTTTCTTTTTCCCGGCAGTGATCTTTTATCTGGAACTTGTTTTCCATATTTATATGGGCCTGGGCATTAAGTACATACCGATTTATTTGTTTTTCAGTATTGCTGGGGGCTTTTTATGCGCTCTGCTGACAAGTTATTTTCCGGAGCGGGTCAACAAGATCGTTGCAAAGGTGCTTACATTTTTACTTGGTCTGATCTTTTGTATTGAGATCGTATGTAAAACCGTGCTTGCCCAGTATTATCAGCTGGCCAGCTCCATGTCCATGGCAGTGAACAATCACCTGACCGACTATACAGGGGCCATTATTGAAGGTATTTTAATGAACATTATCGGCATTGTACTGATGTTTGTTCCATTTATCCTTTTAATGACCGTGCTAAGGAAACGGATGAAGTTTGCCCGGAAGCCTCCGGCGCTGGCCCTGTTAAGCGTTATTGGCGCAGTTGTGTGCCATCTTTGCGCAGTGATCTGTCTCCACCTGCCCTATGGCGGCGAGTTAAAGCCGGCAGAGCTTTATAAAAGCGATACAGAGATCGAGGAGCAGGTACGTCAGCTGGGACTTATGACAATGCTCCGGCTGGATATACAGCACAGCATTTTTGGCGTAGACCGGAATCTTTCCATTGATACAGAGGAATTGGACAAGCTTAATTCACTCCAGCAAAATGGACAGGAGGAAACTTCGGCGCAATCTGAGACAGAGGCCCAGACCGTTGTGGATACATCGCCAAATGTCCTTGATCTGGATTTTGAAGGCCTGACTGCCTCCACCTCCAACGAGTCGGTGCAGTGGCTGAATGAGTATTTTTCCAGCCTGACCCCGACCAATAAAAACGAATATACCGGCATGTTTAAAGGCTATAATGTGATCTTTATTACTGCAGAAGGCTTTTCCGGCTATATGATCGATGCAGCTTTGACGAGCAAAATATATTCTGTTTATATAAAGAGCGTTTTTTGGCTTTTTTGCTCGTTGTATCTGACTGACAGTCCTCAAAAAAGCCGAACTTCCCCTCTGCCTTTTTATTGCACCTTTCTTTTT
>DVIT01000048.1 GCA_018711005.1 Candidatus Scybalocola faecigallinarum
ACAGCAGCCAGACACTTGCTGTATGGCTGCGTAAGAACGTGATTCAGGTGTTCGCAGGCTTCTTTTGCGAAGCAAAACTTTAAATAAGCCTGCGAAAGTTACTGTTTACTGGCTTGCCAGTGAACAGTAACGCTTTTTGATGTTGCCATATTCTCTATCTCCTTTTTTGATTCAAATGATTTTTGATGGTCTAAGGATACGACAGAAACATTGGCAAAAGTTTTCCAAAATGTTTAAGAAATATTAATTTGGCCGGAATAAGGCATGTTAAACCGTGAAACCTGCTTATGCAAACAGCTTTGCCGTCTTTTCCATGCGGCTGGCCACAGGCACGCCAAAAGGACACCGGGTTTCGCAGCCCTTGCAGCCCACACAGTCTTTTGCGTTGGCGGAAAGCTGCTCATAATGAGCCCTCAGTGTTGCCGGTACTTCATCTTGCATAACCGCCAGATCGTAAAGCTTATTGACCATGGCAATATCAATGCCTGCCGGGCAGGGCGCACAGTGGCCGCAATAGGTACACTGGCCAAAATAGGCGTGAAGGGGCGCTTTTGCCAGGACGCTGGCGTAGTCCTTTTCCTCATCTGTTGCTGTTTCATAGGCTACGGCTGCATCCACATGGGCCACGCTGTCGTATCCGGCCATAATGCTGGCAACAGCCGGCCGTGTCAGGACATAATGGATGCACTGGACCGGAGTCAGAGCTACACCAAACGGCGAGGTTTGTGCAGAGAATAAACGTCCGCCGGCATACCCTTTCATTACAGTAATGCCTACCTGATTCTGCTCACAGATCTTATAAAGTTCTTCCCGCTCCGGATTAATGCCCCGCAGGGATTCGTCGTACTGCTCTTTAAAATAGTCGTCAATATTTTCGCTGGCAGGAAGCAGGTCAAAGGCCGGGTTAATACTGAAAAGGATCATTTCCACAACACCGCTTTGAGCAGCCAGCTTTGCCACGGCCGGATTATGGGTACTCATGCCAATATGGCGGATCACGCCGTCCTTTTTCAGCTGACAGACATATTCCAGAAATTCCCCGTCCATGATCTGATGAAACTCTTTGACTTCATCCACAAAATGGATCATGCCCAGGTCAATATAATCCGTGCCCAGCCGTGTCAGCAGGTCCTTAAATGCCACATCCACTTTATCCAGCTGGCGGGTACGCACATACTGTCCGTTTTGCCATGTTGAACCAATGTGGCCCTGAATGATCCACCGGTCCCGTTTTCCGGCAATAGCGGCGCCAATATTGGAACGCACGTTAGGCTCTGACATCCAGCAGTCTAAAATATTGATCCCGGCAGCCTCACAGTGATCGATGATCTCCTTCACTTCCCGGGTATTATGGCGTTCCAGCCATTCTGCCCCCAGACCGATCTCACTTACGGATAATCCTGTTTTTCCAAGTTCTCTGTACTTCATAAATAAACCTCTCCTTTGATGGCAGCCTTAAGTCAGTCAAAGGACTGCCGTTTTTTATACTTGTTTTATGAAACCCCGGATTATTCCGGGGCATTCAATTACTGTATATCTAACGTAATACGCATATCACAGGAATCGCAGCCGATAATCGTCTTTTGGCTATCCCTGGACAAGACGCCTACATTACCTCCGCTTTTTTTTCCGCCGCATGTCTCTGTCCAGTTTTTTCCTAAAGGCTTACGAAGGAACTGCTCCTCGTCAAAGATCACCTTATCCCCTCTGGAAATATCCCGGTCATAAAGAAGCTGATCGGGCATTTTGCATTGGCGGATGCCGCCGTCCGGCGAAGTTAGCGTAACCACAGCCATGACAGGCGTATTTTCGCCCCTTTCTTCACATCCATAGTCAAGATCTTCCTCTATTTTTGTTACTGTATAGATCATTTTATCCCCTGACCTTTCATAAAATCCGAAAGCTGTTTTTGGTTTTTAATAACAATGACCTTTGAGCCATAGCATTTTTTTACATTGGCATAGTTTTTCTTGTGGGCCCTTGTTCTTCCGTCGTGTAAAATCCAGCGGATAAATTCCCTGTCCAGCTTTTCCGGACAGTCCCGGGTCATAGAGGGACGGCTGCGTCCACTGGCGCGTACATATCTGCGCAGGATGCGCATAAAGCAGGCAAAACGGTTAAAGTTCATAAAAATTATATGATCCGCTTCCTCCATCCGTCGTTGGAAGGACAGCCTGCTGTAATTGCCGTCAATTACCCAGGAATCGTGATCGTCCATAAATGCTTCCACCTGGAAGGCTTCTTCCCTAGGCTCCTGCTCCTTCCAGCCGGGAAGCCAATGAACCTGATCGAGAAATAACACCGGAAGCTTAAAGCGCCTGCCCAGCCGCCGCGACAAGGTTGACTTTCCGCTGCCGCTGTAACCGATCACAGCAATTTTCATCTCATACCACCTCTCTTTAGGACCGGAGCATACTTTCCACAAAAGTCTCATCCCTGGCCGTCAGTTCAGTCCAGGCCGGACGGAATCCGCATTTAATGGCATTGCCCACGGATTTTAAATTGCACCATGCGGCGCAATAAAAAGGCACTTTCCCAAGCTTTAAAATTTCCAGAGCCAGGGCGCTGGTCAGGGCAGAGGCGATCCCCTGTCTCCGGTATTGGGGCAGCACATCCACACCGATCTGGTACATCCTTTCACAATCCGCTGAAGCTCCGGCCAGTCCGATAAGACGGCCCTGGTCATAAGCGCCTACAGCAATTTTATCCAAAGCCTTCCGGTCAGCACAAAGGGCATTGCTCCATTCTTTTATATAAAGTTCCTGAAAATCTTCAGGATACAGGATGCGCACGGGATAAGGACATGGAAGGGCTTTGAGCTGATCCAGATCCGGCAGGAAATATTCCGCCATAAAACAGACCTTTAACTGAAAAGGTTCTAAAAGCTGATTCAGCTTGTAAATTTCCGGAGTTTCAAAACCATGGGCCGGGCTTGTGCCCTTCAGGTATTCTTCCACAGCCTGCCGCGTCCTTGGGCTGACCTGTGCCACAATATTGGAACCGTAAGATACCATGTCGCATTCCAAGGGTAGCGGAATATATTTCCGGGCATGGGGATCGCTTTGTGAAAGCACCACAACAGGAGTGTCCTTATAAAAATCCTCCGGCGAACAGTGGCAGTCAATAGCTGACTGAGAAAGTGCGATCTCCCATATATCTTTATTCGTCATACTTATTTATCCCCGCCTTTCAGCAGTATCTCTCCCACCTTCGCCATGTCTGCCGTATCCACCACATGATCGGCGTCCGGAAGATCTTCTTCCGGTGACAAATTAGAGCGGATATATAAGGTTGCCAGCCCGGCAGCCTTTGCTCCCCGGATGTCACATATACCGTCATTTCCAACCATGATGGCCTCATCCCGTACAACATGGCACCGGGCAAGCATCGTTTCGTAAAAGTTCAGGTCCGGTTTTTTTATGCCGTAATCCGAGGATATAAAAATATGATGGAAAATGTCCCATATCCCAAGGGATTTCATTTCATACTCTGTGAAAATCCTCTGGGCATTGGATAATAAAATAAGGGTCTTTCCATGTTCCTTCAATGTGCTAAGCATCTGTGCCGCTCCGTCATAGAGACGGACATATTCTGTAGACAGGACTCTGAAAAACTGCCCTCCGTGAACAGCCAGCGTCATGTCTGCTTCCACATTTTTCTCTTTGAAAAGCTTTAAAAACACATCTTCAATTTGCAGTTCAGGAAATGCCTCATGGCCGATATTCCTGTGAAAGCCGCCGCTTATATGCTCCCGGGACGTTTGCTGTGTCAGCCGCTGATACGTTTCCTTTAACTCCAGCGGCGTGTACCGTGCCCCGTAATAACCGTAAAACAGGGCCAGCTTTTCCCAAAGCTTAAGCTGTTCCTCGTCGGTGTGTATATCCACTAAAGTTCCGTAAAGATCAAAAATACAATATTTATACATAATGGTGTTCCTCTTTTGCTCGCTCCAGCAGCCAGCGTGCGACGCCGTCCTGATCATTGCTTTGGATAATGCCTGTGGCCCGGGCTTTTAGCGCATCCACTGCATTGGCCACAGCATAACATTCATCGGAAATTTCAAACATAGGCAGATCATTAATGGCATCGCCGAAAGAAACGATCCGGCGGCACCCAAGCAGCCGTTTGAGCCGTAGGATCCCGTTCGCCTTGGATGCTGCCCGGGGCATGATCTCACACCAATATTCCGGGCGGTAAATCTCCTGCTGGAGGGTACAATGATAATCTTCATTTTCACTTAAAGCGTGATAAATGGGCAGAAGTTCTTCCCGTTCGCCAATACAGGTAAAATAATAAATCTCCCCGTCGTACAGCCCGTCCTCTCCGGTCATGGGACGCATCCTGGGATCTCCTTTTTTCAGGCTTAAATAACGGAGAACGCCTTCATTTTCCTGCCCCGTGACCCAGGACACCCGTTCCCTGCCGTCAATTAAAGCGTACACCAAAGGCCGTACGCGGGCCTGGCGGATCGTTTGGATAGCATGTTCCGCCTGCATGGGCGTAAATGTCCGGCAATCTAAAATTTTCCCGGTCGCCGGCCGGACAATAAATGTCCCATTATAAGTGACTGCCGGAAGTCTCAGATCCAGTCCTGCTGTTACCGGGCGGGCAGACTCCAGGGACCGGGCTGTTGCATAGGTAAATGGCAGACCGCCGGCCACCAGCCGGTTAATCACAGAAAGGGTAAATGGATTGATCGCTGATTTGGAGTTTAACAATGTTCCATCCAGATCTGTTACATATAATGTGTGCATAGCATTTCTCTTATCCTAAAATATAAATATACCGGAGCAATAGGTGATCTTAATAAATTCAAGATCAGGAAAAGCGGGAAGGAGGTTTTCCTTAACCGGATAAATCTCATCCGCATCCCACAGATCCCTGCTTTCCTCCTGACATTGTTTTAAGTCTGTCTCACGTTCAAAGGCCACATCACCAATATAGATCTGCCCCTGATCCGTCAGATGGTCAGACAGCTGACGGATAAAAGCGATCTTTTCACTGTCATTCAGGTGATGGATAGCATAGGTACATATGATCCCGTCAAACGTCTCATTGTTCAGCGCTTCTGGCAGGCCTTTGGTAAAATCATATTGGATAAGCCGGGCCTTCGGCATTTTTTCCCGGGCAATGTGGATCATTTCACTGGAAAAATCAATGCCCCACAGGTCATAGCCATCATCATACAGTTTTTTGGATAATACTCCGGTACCAAAACCAATATCCAAAATTTTGCGGCCGTTTTGCTGTCTTATTCTTTCATAGATGGTCCCAAGGACCTTTTTATATCCGGCAAATGGGTAGCGGTCCGATGCTTCGCTTATACGGACGCTTTCATCATAGCCATCTGCCCATAAGTCAAAACCTTTGCTGTCTAACATAAATTCCTCCTGCTAAAATTCGTATTAACGGATGTAATGGACCCGATTCAAATCGTACCGATCCTGCTGGGACTTTTCTTCTGCCGGGTAACCGCAGGCGATAAAGGCAAAAACCTCCAAAGTCTCCGGTACCTGAAGGGCCTTACGCGCATCCTCCATCCGCTCTTTTAAGGGCGCAATACCCATCCACACAGCGCCCAGCCCAAGACTGTCTGCTTCCAGCAGCAGATTTTCCACAGCTGCGCTGCAGTCGATCTGTGCATATTCCGGGCGAAGGCAGTCTCTGCGGGAACATACGGCAAAGCCTAAAGGGGCTTCCCGAAGCATATGGGCATAGGGGCTGCAATCCGCCATGGCATTAAGGGCATCCCGGTCGGTGACTACATAAAATTCCCAGGGCTGCTGGTTCACTGCCGATGGCGCCGCCATAGCTGCTTTAAGCATTTGTGTAATTTTTTCATCTTCTACCGGCTGTCCGGTATATTTGCGTATACTTGTTCTATGAAAAATCGCGTTCATATAAACCTCCATTTAAAAATCAATGAGTTGCCCGACAAATGGGCATGAGACACGGATTGCTCCTCAAATCGTTCTCCCTTTTGCCGTCAGCTGCCAAAAGGCCACAGCGCTGGCTGCCGCCACATTCAGGGAATCTACGCCGTGAGACATGGGGATCCGCACGGTATAATCACAGTCCGCCACAGTCTCTGAAGCCAGACCGTCGCCTTCTGTTCCAAGAACAATGGCAAGCTTTTCCTCTGCCATGACCTGGGGATCATCAATGGGCCGGGACTGGTCATTAAGCGCCATGGCAGCGGTTTTAAATCCCATGGAATGGAGCCACTCCATAGCCGGATGGGGCCAGGAATATTGTTCCGACATGTAAGCCCACGGTACTTGAAATACTGTGCCCATACTTACCCGGACAGCCCTGCGGTAAAGGGGATCACTGCATGCCGGCGTAAGGATGACCGCATCCACATATAAAGCTGCCGCAGAACGGAAAATCGCTCCGATATTGGTAGGATTAACAATATTTTCCAGAACCGCGATCCTTTTGGCCCCGGCGCACACCTGTGCCGCATCCCTTGGCTTTGGCCGGTGCATGGCGCAAAGCATTCCACGGGTCAGCTTAAAACCGGTCAGCTGTGTTAATATATCAAACTCCGCTGTAAATACAGGAACATTGTCACAGCGGTCGATCACTTCCTTTGTGGCGCCTCCCAGGCGCCGTTTTTCTGCCAGAAAAGAAATCGGCACACAGCCGGAATCCAAAGCCAGCTTGATAACCATGGGACTTTCGGCAATAAAAATGCCCTTGTCCGGCTCATGGCGGTTTAAAAGCTGCCCCTCCGTACACCGGGCATAAATATCCAGGCGGGGATCTAAAAAGTCTGTGATTTCAATAATATCTGCCATAATAAAAGTACCTCCGTCGTAATCATCTGGTCATGGAAACAGCCCTATGCTCTGGAACACCGGGCTGTGGGACGTTTCATTTCTTTCAGCCGGTCCTTTACTTCTTTGGAAACCCGGTAAGATTCCCGAACCTTTTGGATGGCTTTGTTATGGGTAAAATCATCCAGAAGATTTTTCGTTAAAAGTACCTCCGTTTTTTCAGGATACTTAATATAGGCAATGGATACAGCCCAGGCTACAGCCATTTTCACATAATAGCCTTCATGGCGGATGGGGCTTAAAAGCTCAAGAGCCCGGTCAATAAATTCATCGTTCAGGAAAAATTCAATCATACACACAACAGCAAAACGGATCACATACTCCTGATCGCTGTGAATATACGGGATCAAAAACTCAAACCATTTTTTCCGATCTTTTGCAATAAATTTATATGTGGTGCAGCAGCAGTCGCAGATGCCCCAATTATTGATCAGCGGCACAAATGCATTAAGCTCCTGCATACGCTTATGATCATCCATATTGGCATATCCGATCATCATGCCCCGGATCATCAATTCTTCATAAACTTCTGTATTTGCCTGGGCGGCAAACTGCTCATAATTTACCCTGGCTGCTGTTTTAGCGATCTGGCGCAGCTTAGGCACCCGGACACCAAGGAGATTTTCAAGTCCGGGTACAAGGGATTTGTGAAATTCCCGGTACTTTAAATCGGTATTTGCTTCAAGCTCCTGCCGGACCCAGGATGTAATATCCGTGATTTCGGAATCTTTATTAACCGTCATTTTCAGGCCTCCCTTAAAGTGTTCGTTGATAAATATATTTAAGATAGGTTTTCCCCGTATCCCCGTCGATCAGCTCCTGTGCTGCCGTCTGGGTAAATCCCAGCCTGAGAGCAAGGCGTATAGACGCCTGATTTTCTGAACGGGAAGCATATACAAACGTTTTGGCATGTAATTTTTCCCGGCAGTAATCCATAAGCCCTTCCACGATCTGCTTTCCATAGCCTTTGCCTGTATAATCCGGCCCAAGGCAGATCCCGGTTTCACCGTATACGGAAGGCTCCATTTGAAAAACGCCAGCAAAGCCAATGGCCTGTCCGGAAGCCTTTTCATAGACAAGATAGGTATCATGGGTTTTCTGGGTTTCTATGGTTTTCAAGATCCGTACCTTGGCATCTTCCTCATTTTTGATAACCTTCCAGCTCATATATCTGGCGCTTTCCGGATGGGACCATACATTTTTATACATATCCTCCCAATCGGAAAATTTGGCTTTATCAAGCACCAGGTCTTTTGTTTCGATCATAGCAGCTTTTCCTCCAGGATCTTTTGTCCATTTTCATAGGACGCAGTAACTTCATTATAG
This sequence comes from Candidatus Scybalocola faecigallinarum, assembly GCA_018711005.1. Classification (GTDB taxonomy): domain Bacteria; phylum Bacillota; class Clostridia; order Lachnospirales; family Lachnospiraceae; genus Catenibacillus; species Catenibacillus faecigallinarum. The sequence goes on from DVIT01000048.1 coordinate 8,166, forward strand.
AGCTTGTTATAAAACCAGGCGGCTGTCTCCTGCCGCTGCCGGGCAATATCCCTGGCTCTTTGGGTATAGAACCGAGAATAAATATTCTCAAGCTTAAACTTATATTCCTGGAAAAACGAAGGTTCTTGATCCTCTGTTCCATCAGATACAGTTCCGTCAGACCGGAGGGAATACATAGGTTCACAGGCATCGCCTTTATACATAAGTGTCCGTGCAATGCCAATGGCTCCGGTGACATCCAATTTATCTGCATCAAATAAAATTTTTGCCTCCGGAGTTTGGGGCGGGTTTTTCTTGCGGTAGCTGTGGGTCATAATGCAGGACTCCACATGCAGGGCAAATTCTTTCTCAAAATTATGTTCAATAAGAAAATCATAAGCCATTTTAGCTCCTGCCTGGGCATGGGATATTTTAGGATCTTTTGCCTGAGTGCTTCGGCCTATATCGTGAAGCAAACATGCAGCAATAAGCACATCCCCGTTTACATGGGATTCTGTTTTGGCAATATCCAGAGCATTATACAAAACGCGGTATATGTGATCTTTATCATGGGCGCTGTCTTTCATGCAGGCAAGCATATAATTTTCAAGTAAGGAATACGTATTTTTGTCCATAACAATCTCCTCAGGTGTGGCTTCTGCGAATTTTTGCCGGTATGGGTCATAATAACAGTCCTTGCCCTCCCTGGAATACACAACAGGCGGTTGGGCGGCATTCATCATTTCTTGAATATTCATACATTTCCCTCTTTACTTTTGCAGGTAGTGTCTGTCAGTAAACAGCGCTGATCATAAAGGCTAAAATCACAGCGCCTGCCAAACTGATCAGAGTCTGCTTCGGCGTACTGTATAAGATCAAAGCCGACGCAGCAAATATAAGGATATTAATTAAACTTGTAAAATCAAAGTACCAAAGACCCACGGAAAAGCAGCACTGGATCATAACAGTAAAGATCAATACATCGATCACCGCAGATGGAACCGTCCGGCCCTTTCCATACCAGCAGACCAGCGCTAAAAATGGCGATACGATGGTTAATGCGTACCATATCATCATATAAGATAATGGATTAAATCCGCTGAAAATGACTGTATATATATGATAACTGAGGCACATGCCAGCAAAAAATAAAAATACATTCAGACCTGCTTTAAAAGGTGAACGGCTGTATATTGCCACGGCAAGTGCAATGAGAAACCATATGGCAAAATCAGAAAAAACATTTCTCAGGTCCAGTATTCCCAACAGGCGATGCCAAAGTATGGTGCTGTCAAGGCTCAAATTATCCAGCCATTTGGAAAAAATCCCCAGACCAACTCCAAGAAGCAGGATCAGCAGGCTGCATATAATTTCAACAGCCAGCTTCTTTGACTTTTTAGGTATACGTATAGTGTTCAGCCATCGGATCATGGATTTACGCCTCCATTACTATCCGTTTTTTTCTCCATGGCCTGTGCAATGGGCTTTAATGCTTCAAAATCTGTGAAGTCCACTTTTTTATTAAAGGTTTCGATGATCGCCCGGTTTTCCGGTGTCTGACGCTCCGGAGGCTCCTTTTTAACAGATTTATACAGCAAGGTCATCATGGTTTTATGGGCAAAACCAAGCTTTGAATAGTCAATGCCGCCCCGTAAATGGAATACAGCGGCTTTATTATAAATGTCCGCAGGAACCTGGCTTTTCAGAGATTTTTTTATGTTGGCTATATTTTCCGGATCATGAACATCCGCCAGTCCCACAGTGACAATAAACAGCGTTCCTTCTTTGGGAAACGCCTTCAACGTTTGCTTTAGCCCTTTCACTCCGCCTGCATACAAACCGCCCATATGAACGATCAGGTCATACCCGGAAAGACTTTTTATATTATCATAACTGCATATATCGCTGTTTGTCATTTCCGCCAGTTTTTCGGCATACTTTTTTGTGGTCCCGTATTGGGAACCGTAGATGATGATTGCCTGCATATGTTTCCCCTCTTGATTTCATAGATAATAATGCCATGTAAGACGGCATGGAAATTTATTGGTGCCATATCAGCTCGCTGGCCGGTACGATCTTATAATTATCCGGGCCATCGCCCTGCCGGAGGATAACGGTCTGCTCCCGGGAACAATTCAGCAGCGCATTGGCCTCTGCATGGATTGCCCGACAAATACCATAGCCTTCGCCCTGGTGCATATTGAGCCGGATTCTTGGGCATTGGCCAATATCACAGCAGTTTTCCAGGTTTCTTGGAGAACCGTTATAACCTGTGGAAATAACAGCGTCATCTTTAACAATGACAGCGCCATATTTCCTTTTGATACATGTACTCCTGAAAGCAAAGTTTTCTGCACAATTTAGGTATGCATCAATTTTGGATATACGTTCACCATGTTTTGGTATCACCATACATCAACACTCCCACTTATTTATCCTCTACCTGAGTCGATGCCACAACATGGGCCAGCTCACTGCTAATGTTTTTCTGACTGGCGTCGATCTCGCCATTCAGCAGATTTAGACGCCCCAGGATATTCCTTATCTGAGCGCAGGTTTCACTTGCCCGGGCCAGTGATTCATTGATCTTGTCACGAACCATCCAGTCAGTAAACAGGCCGTCAAAAAAGTAATCTGCAAAATGAAGAAAATCCCCGATTTCAGGATAAATATCGGCTGATATTTGTTCCCGTACATCTGCAAGTTCGGTACGAAAGTTTCTCAGTGCGTTTTGAAGGGATTTAACATTTGCCTGGACATTATCCAATTTATCATACTTGGCAATATCGGCAAGAATACCGCCGCCAATCAGGTCTACAGTGCTCCAGCTTTTTGCGCTGTTCAGATCTTCCATGATCGTTTCGGCAATGGACTGAGCTTTGACGCCGGCCCGGATCGCTTCGTCCACTTCTTTTTTCTGACCCTTTAATATTCCGGACTGCCGCTCAAGCTCAAGGATCCTTTGGCCCTGAATGCTTCCGGAAGCTTTGATCTGGGCCAGCTTTGCGTCAAAAACCTTTTGATATTCCTGTTCACACCAGAGAAGCCGGTTCAGCACCTTTTGGCAATGTTCAACGTCTCTGTTCACTGCATTAAGTTCATCCTCCGCTGCATCATATTTTACAGCAGCCGCATAAGCTTCTGCCTGTTCTTTCGTAAGCTTTTCTCCCATCTTTCCGGTGATCCGGTAAAAAAATGCCGTAAGACTACGGTTTTGCAGCCGGTCCACATCTCCTTGTTCATTAAGCTTTTCACGTTTAAGCTCTGCCACCCGTTTCTCCAGATCAGATTGCTGGATCAAAAGATCCGAAAGCTTAGCGTCTGTCCGTTTCTTTTCTATGATTTCCTGCTGTAAGCGAGAAAGTTCACTGTCATAATAATTCATAACTTCTCCTCCCCCTTAAGGTAAAGTGCTTGCCTGCGACACGTTTTTGGTAGCTGCTTTTATCATAACATACATCCCGTATTAAGAACAAGCGTTTGACCAGGAAAAACAGCTTTGACGAGCAAAATATATTCTGTTTATATAAAGAGCGTTTTTTGGCTTTTTTGCTCGTTGTATCTGACTGACAGTCCTCAAAAAGCCGAACTTCCCCTCTGCCTTTTTATTGCACCTTTCTT
>DVIT01000049.1 GCA_018711005.1 Candidatus Scybalocola faecigallinarum
TTATCTGGAACACAGATTCAGTCATGATTATCAGGGGATGAAGAACCATTATTATCTGATACAGATCGGCCATATGATCGCGCAGATCATAGAAGCATGGGAGAAGCTGTGGAAGAAAGTAAAGGAGAGCATTCAGCAAAAGCACCGGCTCCTGCTGAATGCGTGGAAAAACAGGCGAATAAGAGAAAATGGATCCGAATTAGAGAAAAAAATACAAGTAAGATTTGTATACCGTTAAGAAAAGGAGGTGATGAAGGAAGATAGCGATCAAAAAGAAAGGTGCAATAAAAAGGCAGAGGGGAAGTTCGGCTTTTTGAGGACTGTCAGTCGGATACAACGAGCAAAAAAGCCAAAAAACGCTCTTTATATAAACAGAATATATTTTGCTCGTCAAAGCTGGCAAGGGTTTTTAAAAGATTGACCAATATGACGCCGAATGAATACAGAAAAACAAAATAAATATATAAAATGACCATGACTGTAAAAACGTTGTGGTCATTTTTGTATATATACAGGTGATTATAGTGCTGTCTTTAGTGCAATAATAAATTTATAATTATATTATCAAAAACAAGATCCCTAAAGGGATGCGTATCTTAGGATACGCAGCTTAAAATAAGGAGGAACGACTATGGGAAAATTGTGGAGAAAAGGAATGGCGGCATTTATTGCTGCAACAATTGTTTCCGGAGCTTTGGCAGGATGCGGCGGCTCCGGAAATAGCGGACAGAAAGACACGGCAGATAACAGTCAAACATCAGCCGGACAGGAGTCAGCGGCAGAAAATGCAGCCGGTGATTCTGTCATTGACTTTGATGCCGAACCTTATGAGGTGGTCATGGAGGTGCTGAACCTGGGTCAGGATTACCCGGATCTGGAAGAAATTGAAGATGCAATTAATGAGATTGCTTTAAAAGAAATTAATTGTACCTTAAAGATCCAGCCGATCCATATTGCCGACCATGCCACAAAGCTGAGTCTTGCCGCAGCAGGAGGCGATAAGTATGACCTGGTTTATACAGGGACAACCACATCATTGTCCAGTCTTGTCAATGATGGAGTTCTGCTTCCCTTGGATGAACTGGCAGCAGAGCGGGCACCGGAATATCTGGAAAAGGCGGGAGATCTTATCGAAGCCGGAAAGGTCAACGGCCAGCTATATACGCTGCCGGCAGAGCTGTATCCTGCAGCAACGACTGCGCTGATCTACAATGCAGATCTTGCCGCAGAATTTGGAATTGAAATGCCGGAAACTATTTCTTCCTGGGCGGATCTGGAACCCATAGCCCAGACATTAAAAGATAACGGTATTTACCTTATGACTGCCGGAGATGGAAGTGTTGGCGATATTTTAGGTACTTTTGACCGTATATCGAACTTTGGCGGCGACTATAATTACGGTGTTTTAATGGGCGATGACACCACTGAAATTATTAATTATTATGAAAGCCAGGAATTTGCAGATTTTTGTAAAACAATGAAAGATTGGAGAGATAAAGGTTATATTCCTTCCGACAGCTTAACAAGCGGTGAGAACGCCCAGGATGTATTCAGCATTGGGAAGTCTTTTCTCCAGCAGATTAAATATACGCCCGGGGATGCAGTAACAAATCAGAACAAGTATTCTTTTGCGTCCGAGTACATATTGACCCAGGATCCTTCGATCACAACAGAATGGGCGATCCAGTATGCCTGGGGGATCTGTATTACATCTGAACAGCCGGAACGGGCTATGGATATGCTGAACCTGATCTATACCAATGGCGATGTTGCCAATCTTCTTATGCGCGGACTTGAAGGAAAAGAATATGAGAAAGTCAGCGACCATATTATCAAAATGCCGGATGGCGTTGATTCAAGCAATATTGGCTATTCTATTAATTTTCTCCGCGCCGGAGACACTATGCAGATCTACCAGTGGGAGCCGGAAACAGAAGAGTTTTATGATAAGCTGCAGGAGTTTAATGAAAGTGCGGCAAAAAGTTCTATATTCGGCTATGCTTTTGACGCTTCATCGGTTTCAACCCAGTTAGCGTCAGTGACAAATGTGGTTGCTGAGTACCGTCCGAGCCTTCTTACCGGAAGCGTTGAGGATGTTGATGCAGCTATTGGGGAATTTAATGAAAAGCTCGAAGGCGCAGGTATTCAGGATATTATTGACGCAAATCAGAGCCAGTTGGATGAATGGCTGGCGGCAAATCAGTAAAGGAGATGAAGAGAATGCTTGTATATAGCGCTCATCTTCCTGAAATTAACCGGATCGCCAAAACAAAGTACGGACAGCTTAGGGGAGCGTGGGGAGACACTCAGACGATAACTGTTTTTAAAGGTGTGCCTTACGCAAAGCCTCCCATAGGCCCTCTCCGGTGGCAGGCTCCCCAGGAGCCGGACTGCTGGGAAGGGATCCGGGACGCCCGGGAATTTAGCGGGCGGTCCTGGCAGCCGGAGGATACGGATCCTAATGCTTTTTACCGCAAAGAGTTCCGTGCAAATCCGGTGCAAAATACAGAAGATTGTCTTTATTTAAATATCTGGACCCCGGAGGTAAAACCCGGGGCCGGGTATCCGGTAATGTTCTGGGTTCATGGAGGCGCTCTTCACGGAGGATATGGCTTTGAAGCTTCTTTTGATGGGGAAGCTTTTTGCAGGAAAGGCGTTATCCTTGTGACGATCAATTACCGGCTGGGACTGTTAGGATTTTATGCCAGCTCACAACTGTCCCAGGAAAGTACGGATCATGTTTCAGGAAATTACGGATATTTGGACCAGATTGCTGCTTTGAAATGGGTTAAGGAAAATATTTATAATTTTGGAGGAGATCCGGAAAATATTACAGTGTTTGGCCAGTCTGCCGGTGCGGGAAGCGTTATGAATCTTGTAACAAGCCCCCTGTCCCGCCATCTTATGCGCAAGGCGATCCTTCAAAGCGGTGTATTTTTGTTTAAATTTGGCAGTCCTGGCGGGATCGGCATGGGATTTTCCAACACACCGGATATAAGATCCATGGAAGCCTTGGGGGATGAATTTATGGCATCGCTTGGCTGCAGCTCTCTGGAAGAAATACGAAAGCTGTCTCCGGAAACACTATTTACAGCGCCGGGAACGGGCTTTGGCGGAAAATTTAATTTCGGCCCGTGCGTAGATGGGTATGTGATGGAAGAAGAACCGGCGCTGGCCTTCAGAAATGGACATTATGCAGATATTCCTTATATGGTTGGCGCAAATGCCGATGAAAATGAACTGACAAGCTTGGCAAAAAGCCCGGAAGAATTTTTAGCCCAGGCTCAGATGACTTTTGGAGCAGATACACAAAGATTTTTAGATGCTTTAAAAATGGAAATACGAACGCCTAAGGATGTAAAAGAAGCCTTAAAAAAACTTGATGTAATGCGTACCGGCAGCCAGGTATTTGCCCAGATGCAAAGCCTGAAAAACAGAAAAGATACATGGGTTTATTATTTTTGCCGGAAACTGCCGGGGGATACGAAGGGATCTTTCCATTCTGCCGAACTGTGGTATGTATTTAATACTTTGCGGCGCTGCTGGCGTCCCATGACGCCCCAGGATGTTTCTCTGGCGGATGCAATGAATACTTACTGGGCGAATTTCGCTAAAAATGGTCATCCCAATGGAGGCGGACTTTTGGAATGGCCGGCATGGAAAGACAAAGATCCTAAAGAAATGTATTTCAATGAAAACAGTCACATGGAAAAAGCTCAGCTAAGTTCAGTCAGGGAATTTATTTTAAATTACATAACAGAGGGGGAACAGATATGAAGGAAGAAAGAAATCTTTGGCCCCAGCCTATGACATTGGAGGAGATCCCTAAAAAGAATAAGACAAAATTCAGCCATTGGATCCCTTTTTATATTATGGGACTGCCGGGACTGGCGTATCTGATCATCAACAATTACCTGCCGATGTTCGGTCTTCAGATCGCATTTAAAAAGTATAATTATGCCCAGGGGATCTGGGGGAGCAAATGGTGCGGTTTTGCAAATTTTGAATATCTGTTCAGCTCTGAACAGGCGTTTCGTATTACAAGAAATACCATTTTGTATAATCTGGTATTCATTGTTCTTGGGATGATCCTTGGCGTTGCTGTGGCAATTTTTGTCAACGAGGTGATCAGCGCTGCTGCAAAACGTTTTTATCAGACAGTGATCCTTCTCCCTTACCTTATGTCCATGGTCATTGTTGCCTATCTTGTCTATGCATACCTAAGTCCGAACACCGGACTGGTAAACGCCATTATCCGGAGTTTGGGCGGCGGGGGGATCGAATGGTACAGTGATACCGTTTATTGGCCGTTTATTCTTGTTTTTGTGAACCAGTGGAAAACTATCGGTTTTAGCATGGTTTTGTACTTAGCTTCGCTTGTAGGTATCAGTAAAGAGTATTATGAAGCCGCACAGATTGACGGTGCAAGTAAATGGCAGCAGATTAAAAGCATCACCCTCCCGCTGCTGAAACCGACCATGATCACGCTGCTGATCTTAAACTGCGGCCGTATCTTCCGTTCGGACTTTGGTTTGTTTTTCCAGGTGCCTATGAACCAGGGGGCTTTGTACTCTGTAACCGATACGCTGGATACCTTTGTGTACCGGAGCCTTATGGAGCAGCCCAATATGGCCATGTCCTCAGCAGCAGGATTTTATCAGTCTGTCGTATGTTTTATATGCGTCCTTTTGGTCAACGGAATCGTGCGAAAGGTGAATAAAGAGAACGCCATGTTTTGAAAGGAGGTTGAAGTTTTGTGCGGTCAAAAGATGAAAAGACTTGGAGACTGGTGTCTCATATTGTGCTGATCATTCTTTCATTTATGGCGGTGATGCCTTTTATATTGCTGGTCATCGCCTCTTTTACTGATGAAACCGTAGCGATTTTAAACGGTTACTCTTATTTCCCTGAAAAATGGTCTTTAGATGCCTACCGTTATATTGCCAATGAAGCGGTAACAATTTTCAGAGCCTACGGGGTGACCATTGTTGTCACGGTGATCGGTACGGGCGTGAGCCTTCTGATCACGTCTATGCTGGCTTACATGCTTTCACGGGAAGGCCTTCCGGGACGTAAAGTGTTTAACTTTCTTGTGGTCTTTACGATGCTGTTTTCCGGGGGACTGGTGCCCACATACCTGGTTTATACATCGGTGTTCCATATTAAGGATACTTTGTTTGCCCTGATCATACCAAATCTTTTAATGAACGCATTTAATATTATTCTTGTAAAAAATTATTTTGCCTACAGTCTGCCTTCAGAACTGTTTGAATCTGCCAGAATTGACGGGGCAGGAGAGTTTAAAGTGTTAAGATCTATTGTTTTGCCTTTGTCAAAACCGATCCTTGCTACAGTTGGCATGATGACAGCCATCGCCTATTGGAATGACTGGCAGAATGGCCTGTATTATTTAAATGATACAAAATTGTACAGTATACAGAATATTTTAAATGCCATTAACACAAGCGTTCAATTTTTGGCGTCGAACAGTGTTACCGGCGTAACTATGGATGATATTCCATCAACGACTGTCCGGATGGCTATTGCAGTTGTAGGTATTTTACCCATTATTATCGCTTATCCTTTCTTCCAAAAATACTTTGTCAAGGGAATTACAATGGGATCGGTAAAAGGGTGAACATAAAATAATCATAATGTGAAGGGGGATTTAAGATTATGAACAAAAGATTAAGAAGCTTGGGAGTATTGTGCTGTATGAGTATTTTGTCTGCGTCTTTAGCCGCATGCTGGGAAGTGTTCAGACTGAGCTGATCTGGCAGACTGCCCAGGCCAGAGAAGATCTGGTCCAGATTAAAAGCGCAGAAGATTGTATGTGGTATATTTGGGGAGACTCTATTCCCATGGCCGGGGAGCCGGATCGTATAGAATTTACGGCGGAGTCTTATGACAATTCTGATTTTAAGCCATTTATTGTTCCATATATCCTTGATGACCAGAGCAATGTTAAAGGGAACCTGATCCTGGTTTCCGGCGGCGGTTATTCGGAAAGAAATAATACAGGCGAAGGCTATCCGTCCGCCGCGCTGTTTAATGAGCTGGGTTATAACTGTTACGTGCTCCAGAGAAGAGTGGCTCCCTATTGTGCCGATGATATATGGATGGATATGCAGAGAAGTATCCGCTATGTCCGCAATGCAGTAGAGGAGATGGAGCTTGGCGGCGCTGATAATATTTGCGCTGCGGGATTTTCCGGCGGTTCAGGAACCGTTCTCGGCGCAGTCGCTTTGTATTACGGAGATATTCTTCCAACAGTGACAGACCCGGATTATGTTCCGGATGAAATCGATAAGATCAGCAGCGATCTGGATTTTGCGTTATGTATTTACGGGCCGGATTATCTGGGCGGAACATCTCACGATGACGGGTCTGAATTTAAAGGTCTTGTTACAGATAATCCCAATATTCCGGATATGTTTATTGCCGGAGGAGAAAATGATGATCTGACTTATGATGCTAATATGGTTCTGGCAAATTCTGTGAAGGATAAGGTGATTTCAGAACTTCATGTTTATGCCCAGGTAGGGCATGGCTTTGGCGCAGGAAGAGAAGGCACAAGCTCGAAAGATTGGATCAAGGAAGCAGATGTATTTATGGATTATGTTAAAGCCATTGAAGCAGGTACAGACGGAGCTGCCCAGCAGGAAGCTGAGATTCCCGAAGAGTATACAAAAGTGCAGCAATATGTTGTAAGCGGCGGCTTTGGAGATAATACGACGATTACATATGCAGCCACAGATGACGAAAGCCAGTTCTATATTTATTTTACCTCTCATGACGAGCTTCAGGTCCTTGAGGGCTATATTGAAGATGACGGAACTGTGATCGTGACTTATGATAAGTCTGGATTTATGAAAGGCGATGCTCAAATGATCGTAGACAGCGCTGATAGGGATGGCTGGGAACCTATAGATAAAGCTGCGGATTGACCCTGTTATTTTTGTCTATATAGAAGTTTACTTTTCATATTCTCCTTGTTTTAAGGGGCTGCCATGCAACGGCAGCCCCTTTTTTGGAAATTAATCTTCTTTCATTTCAAAAGGATTTTTTAAATCCCCGGTTTTTGTAAATCTGAAGGATTCCAGCTCCATGCCGGACATGGAGAAATAAAGCTTCATATAGTGAGTTGGTCCAAAGACAGGGCCAAGATCAATGGTCTGCTCCTGCCATTCCTTATCTGCTCCGCTAATGTTAAACATACCTTTAAGATGATTATCATAAAATACAGATACAGACAACTGGGCAAGCTCCGCTGTGCCGGCAGATGCTTTCAGCCGGGCAGTCAAATGGTAAAGCCCAAATTCTTTCATGGTAAGTCCAAACACTTCTGTGCGGCCGATAGAGGTATCTATTTCGCTCATATCTACAGCAGTATCTGTACCCACTTCATGATAGGTCACATTTGTGCCAAAGTCAAAGCTGCCTTCCTGATCTCCGATGATCTCTAAGTCATCTTCCGGTGTGCGTCCAAGATAACGGTCCATGACAGGAGAGCGCATAAGCATATGGCAGATATTGGCTGCGCACCGCTGGAACTCTCCGCGGCTTGTGCGGCCTTGGGTAAGGGCTTCATAGGCAGTGTCTCCCATGGAGTTGTTTTCTGCGTCCTGGGTCACCATAAACAGGTCATTTTGGGAGCGGACCATGATACCGGTATTTTTAAAGGAAGATTTTTCACCTTCTTCGTTCATCTCAGCCCACCAGTCGGTCATGACCAGGCCTTTAAAGCCCCACTGGTTTCTTAAAATGGTAGTATTTAAATCGTAATTTCCAGCGCACCAGATCCCGTTAATGCCGCCGTAGGCTGTCATAATAGAATAAGCGCCGCCGTCTTTAACAGACATTTCAAAGCCTTTCAGGTAAATCTCCCGCAAAGCCCGCTCGGAAACAACAGCGTTAGAAAAGCGGCGGTGATGTTCCTGGTTATTGCAGGCAAAGTGCTTTACTGTTCCTGTAACGCCGGCATAGCCCATCCCCTTAACCTGGGCTGCAGCCATGGTTCCTGTAACATAGGGATCTTCAGAAATATATTCAAAGTTGCGCCCGTTAAGAGGGTTCCGGTGAATGTTGATACCAGGCCCAAGGAGAGTGTCAATTTTATTTTTCCGCAGCTCCATGCCTTCCATCTGATAAAGTTCCTGTACAAGTTCAATATTAAAGGTACAACCCAGGCAGGTACCGTTAGGCATAGCGAAAGCCGTAGTCCCGCAGTCCATACGGATGCCGGAAGGGCCATCGGCGCAGCATCCGGCGGGAATACCAAAATGCTGAAGGGATGGGGTGAGTCCGCCAAAGGCTCCTGCAGTACCGGGAGTAACTTTAGGGCTGCACATACCTTCCCCACGGATGATATAGGTTAAATCCTCATCGCTAAGCTGGGCGATAAAGGTATCCATATCGATTGTTCCATCATAGACGTCTGCCAGTTTGTAGCCTGCATCGCCGGTATAAGGGATATCTGCTGGTTTTTCCTGGTCTCTGCGGCTTAAAGGCTGGATGGTACGCAGGGGAGCAGGTTCGCTTCCAAGTGTAAAGGTTCCATCTTTGACCACTGGTTTAAAGCGGTCAAAAGCTTTTACAGGAGCAAGAGCTTCTTCAAGCGCTTCAGTAACATAGGTTTCTTTTACAGAAAAAGAGCCTGCCGGAACAGTATTCCGTACGCTATTGCCTACATAGATCTGGTAAGTCCCGGCTTCCAGGACAAAACAGGATTTGTGGCCAGTATATCCGCCGTCATCATAGGAGGCCAGAGAAGCTTTAGAAATACACAGGCAAAGAGATTGGCTTTCTCCAGGTAAAAGCTCTTTGGTCTTATCATAAGCTTTTAATTCCAGCGCAGGCTTTCCAAGTATTCCCTGAGGCGCGGAAACATAAAGCTGGATAACTTCCTTACCTTTACAGGATCCGGTATTGGTCACACAGACATGGGCTTTTATGCAATCGCCGGCTTCTTCAAAAGATTTTGCCTGTATATCAAAGGTGGTATAGGATAATCCAAAGCCAAAAGGATACATGACCTTATCTTTGGCAAAGGTTTCAAAATAACGGTATCCTACATAAATATCTTCCTGATAGATATTTTCAAAGTCATCGCCGAAATTTTTCGTGGAAGGATAGTCATTAATGTCCCAGGCAATGGTATCTGTAAGCTTGCCGCATGGATTTACTTTCCCGGTAAGCACGTCAAAAACGCCGTCGCCGCCTTCCTGGCCGCCTTGCCATACGTAGAGCACTGCGCCGGGATTATAAGTATGGACCCACTTCATATCAATAATATTGCCTACGTTTAAGATCACAGCCACTTTCGAAAAAGAGCGGCAGACTTTTTCCAGCATATCCTCCTCGGTTTTTGTGAGCAGGTAGCTGCCCTCAGCCACTTTTGTATCCTGATCTTCACCGGCAGTACGGCCGATGACAACAAGAGCTGCATCAGATGCGCTTGCAGCTTTAGCAACGATATCATCAGTCAAAGGCATTTCCTCCTGTGACCAGGGTTCCTGTCCCCATCCGGCGCCTTTGTTAAAAGGATGGTCTTTGATCCATTCTTCATAAATGGATACAAGCTCTTCATTGACTAAAATATCTTCCTGTTTTTTTAAAGCATCTAAAATGCCGGTAACATAGGTGGTATTTACCAGACCGCCGGAACCGGTGCCGCTTTTATAATAGGTAAAAGCAATGCGGCCAAATACAGATACGCGGGTATTTTTGGCCAGGGGGAGTGTGTTGTCTTCATTTTTTAAAAGAACACATCCTTCGGCAGCAGCCTGCCGGGCCAAAGCTGCGTATTTGTCCATATCCAATGTGTACTTTGCCATAATATTCCTCCATTATTTATGTCCTTAAATCATTGGACAGATTTGTATGTTAAGTATAGCACACCCTCCTTAGTCGCCGCAATCCTATTCTTCATATAAAAATACCGCCTGAGTTTGGAATATAGCTCCTTAAAACAATTCCGACAATCCTTGTGGTTGACGGATATTTTTTTGTCAACATAATATATTTTCTATATAGGTTATGTTGATTTATACTGGCTTTTATGCTATACTTACAACAGGAGGAGATTTTTATGCATGTAAAAACCATCACTGCAAAAGGGGTTTCCCGCTTATATATCTACGAGACTTATTACGATAAA
>DVIT01000050.1 GCA_018711005.1 Candidatus Scybalocola faecigallinarum
TCAATATGAGCCATAATACCAATATTTCTGGTTCTCTCTAATGGATATTCTCTTCCAGCCAAGGATAATTCCTCCTTAAATTAGTTACGAAGCCAATGGCAAATTACCATCTGTAATGAGCAAATGCCTTGTTGGCCTCTGCCATTTTGTGCATGTCTTCTTTTCTCTTAACAGCGGAACCTGCATTATTTGCAGCATCCATGATCTCGTTTGCCAGTCTTTCTTCCATTGTCTTTTCACCGCGCTTGCGTGCGAACAATGTCAGCCAGCGAAGACCAAGAGCCTGTCTTCTGTCAGCTCTTACTTCGATAGGTACCTGATATGTGGCACCACCGATACGTCTTGCCTTTACTTCAAGAACAGGCATTACGTTGTTCATGGCTTCCTCGAATACTTCCAGAGCGTCCTTGCCGGTCTTGGCAGCAACTCTGTCAAATGCGCCGTAAACGATCTTCTGGGCAATACCTTTCTTACCGTCTAACATTACGTTATTGATAAGCTTTGTAACGATCTTGCTGTTGTAGATCGGATCAGCTAATACATCTCTTTTTTGGATATGTCCTTTTCTTGGCACGTTACTTCCCTCCTTAATAATATAGATTAAATCATCGGTACTCACATGGCCCAAAGCCTGATATGTGTTCGCGCTCGAATTGCTATCTTATATTAACCCGCAGCCATCTGCGTCCGCCGAAGGCCTGTGCAGCTGTCCAGAAAGATCTGTTCCTCTGCGTAAAGCCCTCCGGGCTTTCCAGGTAAAATAATGCTACATTCGTCGCAAATAGTACAAATTGAAAACAATTACTTCTTAGCGTCCTTAGGTCTCTTAGCACCATATTTGGAACGTGCCTGACGTCTCTTTGCAACGCCTGCGGTATCAAGTGTACCACGAATGATGTGATATCTTGTACCAGGTAAGTCCTTAACACGGCCGCCGCGGATCAGAACAACGCTATGTTCCTGTAAGTTGTGGCCCTCACCCGGAATGTAGCTTGTTACTTCAATACCGTTAGAGAGACGAACTCTGGCGATCTTTCTAAGAGCTGAGTTAGGTTTCTTAGGAGTAGCTGTCTTAACTGCAGTACACACACCACGCTTCTGAGGAGAGGACATATCAGTTGTCTTCTTGTGCAGAGAGTTGTAGCCCTTCTGGAGAGCCGGTGCTGTGGATTTCTTTTCTACAGTCTGTCTTCCTTTTCTTACTAACTGGTTAAATGTTGGCATTATTTTCACCTCCTGAAATTTAGATAAAAGTGGCTGCCGAAAATCATTCATCTTCGGTCATCTGTATGCGCAAAACCTTAGCGGTCTGCACACACTCATTGAGTATAGCAATTCTTATCTCACTTGTCAATCAGATTTTTCCCGTATTTTTGGAAAATATTCAAGAAAGTCCGTCAAGCGGCTGAGCAGCCATGCAAGCTCGCTTGCATGGCTGTTCAGACATTTGACGGCAGGACAGTATGAACGCGGGGGCTGCTCCCGCAGCCCGGAAAGCTCTTGCCTTCTAAAAGCTCCGGGCTTATAATGAATCCGGCCGCAGAAATTTTACTGCAGTCCCAATATATAGACGAGGAGGATCATTATGAATGATCAGGCACTAAAAATCTCAAAAAAAACCTTTATTTCATCGGTACTTATCCTGCTGCTTTTAATGATCTCAGCGGGGGTTCTTGCACTTACCATTCCCCAGGGCAGCTATGAGCGCACCATTGCCAACGGGAGGGAGGTGGTCGTTGCGGACTCCTACACGCCTATCCCAAACGGACAACGGCTTCCATTTTACCGGATCTTTACCGCACCCTTTGAAGTGCTTGCCAGTGAAGACGGAACGACCATTATGGGCATTATTCTTTTTATCATCCTGATCAGCGGCTCCATAGGACTTTTAAACCAGAGCGGTGTTATGTCTTATGCCATGGAGCGGGTCGTTGAGAAAAACAGAGAACACCGCTACCGGCTTTTGCTGCTTATTACATTTATTTTTATGTTCTTTGGCGCTTTTGTCGGTGTTTTTGAGGAAAGCGCTACCTTAGTCCCCTTTGCGGCAGCCTTGTCCATGGCCATGGGATGGGACAGCCTGGTGGGCCTTGGCATGAGTGTTCTGGCTGCGGGATTTGGCTTTGCCACAGCTGTAAGCAATCCGTTTACATTAAGCATTGCCCAGCAAATGGCCGGTCTGCCAATCTATTCCGGCTTTATCTTTCATCTTATCTGCTTCTTTATTATATATGGTATATTAGCAGCTTTTCTTTACCGGTATGCCAAAAAGATCGACCAGTCGCCTGAGAAATCTCTGACCCGTGGAATTGAAAAACAGCTTCAGCACACAGAGCGCAGCTATTCTCCGGAGCGAAAAAGAGGATTAGAGGCAGGGGTAAAAATATTTATTATTGCTATTGCCCTGGTTATCCTTGTTGTCATCAGCGGAGTGTTAATTCCTGCCATTGGCAGCAATGCTCTGATTCTTATGATTCTTCCGCTGACTGCCGGCAGTATTCTGTCCGCCAGAGTATCCCGCTACAGCAGGCACATTCTCAGAGATTTCCTGAAAGGTATCATAGGAATGCTCCCGGCTGTGCTTCTTATACTCATGGCTTCCAGTATTAAGCTCATTGTGTCCAATGGCCAGATTCTGGACACAATCTTATATTATGCCTCCCAAGCCGCAAAAAATGCCGGGAGCTTTGCATGCATCCCGGTCATTTATTTGTTTGTATTAATATTAAATTTTTTTATTTCTTCAGGTTCAGCAAAAGCCTTCCTTGTTATGCCAATTATCACGCCTTTGGCAGATCTTGTAGGAATCACCCGGCAGACAGCCGTTGTTGCCTTTTGTTTTGGGGACGGCTTCAGCAATGTGATCTATCCCACCAACCCGGTACTCCTTATCTGTCTTGGCATGACTGTTGTTTCCTACGGGCGGTGGTTTCGGTGGACATGGAAATTGCAGCTTTTGATCCTGGCAGTCACCACAGCCCTGCTCTATGCGGCTTACGGCATTGGCCTCGGCCCGTTTTAAGAAGCATTTAAAGGCCGCTCCCACCATACGGTTTCCGGCCATCCCTGTGTATCAAAGCCTGCACGGATGGCCCAGCTTATATATTCAAGCTTTTCCAAAAGATGGGAGGATGTAAAATAGCCGCTTCCCGGATACATGCCCATGGCATATTCCATAACCCTTGCCCGGTCCTCTGTTGGGAAGCTTTTGGAATATTTGTCAATAAAATACGCTTCCTGGCTGTTATCAAATGCACTGTACACATAGTCCCAGGAAGGATCCGCCGCATTGGCCTGATAGCTCCAGGAATAATAAAAGCCCTGAGGATTTAAAGCGCTCCATGCGCTGTCCATATAATTCTGGTCAACATTTCCCGACAATTTATAGTCAATGGCATGAGACACCTCATGATAAACAAGGGTCTGCAAATTTCCCATGGAATCCCCTCCAAGGGCAATATAATTGCCATCGCTTCCGCCAAAAAGACCGATGGACGATGAAATGCTGTCCTGGCCGTCAGGAACCAGACGGCTCACGATATAGAAGCTTAACCGGCTTCCGTCAGGACGGGTCAGCTGTGAGAAAAAGCCTTCGGGATATTTTTCCAGGCTGCTCTCCAAAAACATCAGTGCCCGGCGGATCTTAGGCACAGAATATAGCGGCTGCGTATCATAGCCCCAAATCTGATCCGGACATTCATCTCCCAGAAGGATCTCCACATCAAAGCGCTGCTCCAGCGCCTGTGCCTGCCGGGTAAGGGCCTCAAAAGCAGCCGAATCCTCTCCATCGGCAGCCATAAACGGTACCTTAAAGGACTGATCTGAGGGCGGGGCATTTTCCGCCTTCCACACAAAGATCCGGTCTGAAAAACCGCTCAGGGTAAAGACGGCTGTTTCTGTTTCCGGAAAATAACCGGCCAGAACCAGGCGGAGACGGCTGTCCGTCTCATCTCCAAAATCTTCCATGGTCTGGGAAACCATTTTTCCGCTGTCCATGTCATATAAAGAAAATACGGTTTGTGATGCCCCGGATATCTCTTCCATTGTATAGCAGGTCATCAGCCGTTCTTCCTGTGGCCAGGCAAATACCCCTTCATACTCCTCATAATCCGGAAAAATAAACTCCCACTGTTCCCCTGGATCGGAAAATGTTCCAAAAACCGCCTGGTTTAATGTTCCGTACAATGTGGTGTAATAATTGCTGCCGGATCCGTTAAGGACAGAAAATACCTGGCTTTTTTCCAGGAGACGATTATTGGCCACATCCACATAATTTTTATAGCTGACATAATTTTCATATTCCAGCTCTGAATCCCCTTCCAGGACCATGCCGGAAACTGCCAGTATCTTTCCTTCATTATAAATGCCTTCCAGATAAGGCGCCACAGCAAAGGGACCGCCGGCATTAAGGGCTTGTGACTCGCCGGACTGCCAGTCCAGTTGGATCACCTGTCCGTCTGACGTTACATAATAAATATAACGGTTCTGAGGATCCATTAAAGGTCCGGATGCACAGGCCGCATCCAGAAAATATTCCCCTACCACCTTAAGGTCCTTATCCAGCCACTGGAACATGCTGTTTTCCCGGTCAAAGATCCGCAAAAGCTGTCCGGGCTCATCTTCCCGGTCATCCTCATTAAAAAGCTCATTAATTCCTTCGTCCTGCGTCAGTAAAGTATCGTCGTTTTTAAAAAATTCCAGCAAAGGAGACGCGTCTCCGGTCCGGGCCATTTCCGGAAGGTTGTCCTGGCACAGTTCCATCTGAAGTTCCTGCTCAAAGCCTTCAAGTCGGGCATAAACTTCGCCGGTCTGCATATCCACAAGACAGAGGCCGAAACGGCTGCCATTATAATAGCTTACAAGAAATTCTCCATCCCAGTCATACAAGCCTGTGATCATCTGCTCCGGCGATGGAATCCAGGATAATGCCGGCGCCTCCGAAGCAAAAGCCTTTGAGGTCTGCCAAAAGCCATTCCCGGCACTGCCTGTCAAAATTCCCGGCAAGAACAGACTTATCCACCATACCAGGCATATTTTTCCGATTTTTTTCACAACTTTCATAAAACCCCACCACCATGACAATGATTTCGTTTTACAACTTTCTGGCCTGCTCAAGGATCCATGCCGTATCCAGGCTGGCCTGCATCAGATCACGGCACTGCTGCATATCCCCGGCCCCAAGGATCTTATCCAGGCTCATAAGCTCATAATACCACTGGTGGCCATCCGGCTGGTGATCGTAAACCGCCTCTCCGTCCCTGGTCACAACCTTTACCGGGCCGCTGGCATTGGTGCTTCCGTCCACATAAATATAACCATCCTCTCCCTGGATCTGCACGCTGTTGACCCCCCAGGTGTCCTTGGCGCCGGTACACTGGCATACAAAATCCGGATAGCGCAGCACAAGGATGCCGGAAGTATCCACACCGTTTTCATAAAGATTCGGGTAATAAGCTACAGACCTGGGCCGTCCGAATAATGCGGCAACCTCATAAATATTGTAATAATTAATATCCATCAGAGCGCCTCCGCAAAACGCCGGATCAAAAACATTGGTCACAATTCCCTGGCGCAAAAGGGTATAACGGGAAGAATACTGGCTGTAGCTGCACAAAACAAGACGCACCCGGCCCACATCCTTTAAATGCTCTTTAAGAAGCTTAAAATTAGGAGCATGTCCGATGGTTACCGCTTCAAAGCAGAACAGTCCTTTTTCCACCGCCAGGTCAAACAGCGCCTTTGTCTCCCCATAGGACGGAGTCATAGGCTTCTCGCACAGCACATGCTTTCCATGCTCCAGAGCCATACGGGCCTGAGCATAATGAAGGCTGTTGGGAGACGCAATATAGATCATCTGGATCTGGTCATCCTCAAGCATGGCCTCAAGCTCTGTATACACTTTGCCGATCCCCCATTTTTTTGCCAGGGCCTCCCCCTTTTCCCGGCTCCTGGAATATACGGCGCCGCACTCCAGATGGCTTGTCTTTTTTATATTTTCTATGATCTTTTCAACAATATCTCCTGTACCGATGGTTCCGATCCTTATCATCATCCGGTCCCCTTTCTATATTTTTAATCCCAGAAAAAGTCCTTTTTCTTTTCAAAAATATCCGGGCTGTCCTTTTCCTTTAATGCCAGCGCTAAAAGCTGCTCTTTCGTATTAAGCTCAGGAGCATCAATGACCCGCTCGGTCAGCCGTTCCAAAACCGCCCCCAGCAAAGGCCCGGGCGTAATGCCGGCCCCAATAAGATCCCGGCCATTGACAGCCAGCATTTTTATACAATAACACTGCCCCGATGCCAGCACCTGATGATAAATGGCTTCTTTTTGCTCCAAAAGGTCAAGCTTGCGCTGGATCACGCTTGGGCTTTTAGCCATCACATCCGCCCGCTGAACCTTTATAAAATCCTCAAAAAGATCATCACCGACCCGGTTCAGGGCCCGGCGTACATGAACCGGGGTCGCATCATACTTCAGGCCGTGCCACTTAACAAGACGTACCACCCGGTCAGTAGTGGCATTATCCATTTTCAGCCGTTTTAAAATATCTTTGGCCATACTGGCGCTGACCTCCGGATGGCGGTAAAAAATATCCCTGCCATACTGGGTCTTTTTCACTGCCGGCTTGCCCAGGTCGTGAAAAAGCATGGCCAGCCGCAGCACCGGCTCCGGAGCTATATTTTCCATTGCTTTTAATGTATGCACATCCACTGTATAAATATGATTGGGCGTATTTTGCACAACGCCTACGATCTTGTCATACTCCGGAAGGATCACTGCCGTTATCCCCAATTTCCATGCCAGGTGGATTTTGGCCGGATGAGGGGATGTCACTAATTTAACAAGCTCTGCAGCAATACGCTCTGCGCTGATGTTTTTTAATGCGCCTGCTTTTTCCGAAATGGCATCCGCCGTATGTTCTTCCACATCAAAGCCAAGCTGGGCCGCAAAACGAACCGCCCGCATCATCCGCAGGGCATCCTCGTCGAACCGGTGGGACGGCGTTCCTACGCAGCGGATGATCTTTTTATCCAGATCTCCCACTCCATCATAAAGATCCACGATCCCGGTGCGGGGATTATAAGCCATGGCATTAATGGTAAAATCCCTTCGGGCCAGATCCTCCACAAGATTTGACGTAAACAAAACATTTTTCGGGTGGCGGCTGTCCTCATACTCACCGTCAATGCGGTAAGTGGTCACCTCAAAGCCTTCCTTATCCAGCATCACCGTCACCGTTCCGTGCTGGATCCCTGTATCAATGGTTCGGGGAAATATTTCCTTAACCTGCCTTGGCGCTGCGGATGTGGTAATATCCCAGTCCCCGGGAATACGCCCTAAAAGGCTGTCCCTGACGCAGCCGCCTACAGCATAGGCCTCATAGCCCTTATCTTCCAAAGATTTTATAATATAAGCCACCTTATCAGGTATCTGAATCTTCTTCATTTTCTTCCTCCCTCGGCTCTGTTTCCAGATAAATGTCATACCAGTGCATACACGCGTCCTGCCAGCGGGCCGACGCTTCCTCATACAGCCTTTGGGCTTCCTCCATGGCCTCAAGATCCATAGCTTCATAAAGGGCGCACCGCTTATTCCAAAGAGCTTCTGCCCGGACCCTGCATTCTTCCATGTCCTCCCGGGCAAGACGCATCTGCCAGTCCTCGTAAGCCTCCTGAGTCCCGATCTCTCTCAAACGGTGGCGTTCTGCCTCCGGCACGGCCCGCAGGTCTGCGATCATTGCCGCATCCCGGGCATCCATCCGTGCCCGCAGGTCATTTCCCGACGCCTGCTGCTCCTGCCTGCGCCGGGCATAATGTTCATATCCAAAAGGATAATACGCAGCTTCTTTATCTTCAAAGATCAGCAGTCCGTCCGCCACCTGAGAAATAAAATAACGGTCATGGGAAACAAACAGAATGGTTCCTTTATACGCCTTAAATGCAGACTCCAGCGTTTCCTTTGCCGGAATATCCATATGATTGGTAGGCTCATCCAGCACAAGAAAGTTTGGCCGGCTCTGGAGCAGTTCACAAAGGACCAGTCTGGCCTTTTCACCGCCGGACAGATCACACACTCTCCGGGATGCCCGGCTGCCGCCAAGCATATAGGCTCCCAGCGTCTGATACACCTCTTTTCCTGTAAGGGATGGAAACAGATCATGGAAATGCTCTGCTACGGTCTTTTCCGAAGAAATTTCTGCGCTTTTCTGATCAAAATATCCCACAGAAATATCGCTGCCCAAACTGTACTTTCCATCCATAGGAGCAAGCTGCCCTGACACGGTCTTTAAAAATGTCGTCTTTCCGGCGCCATTGGGCCCGATCAGACCGATTTTCTGCCCACGGCGTATTTTAAAGGATAATTCCAAAAGGGGCTGGTCATAGCCTAAAACTAAATGCTCACAGTCAAAGACCCACTTATTTCCCCGGCGCTCCGGCAATATCTCCCCGGTAAAAATATGCCCTTCCTCTGTCTCCGGCTTAGGGATCAGCGGCATCCGTTCCAGCATTTTCTTCCGGGAACGGGCAAAGGCGGCTTTTTTCGGCTTATTTTTAAAGCGCCTGATCAGATCATTTTGCCTTTGGATCTCCGCTTGCTGCCGCTCGTAGGCTTTTTTTTGAAGCTCCAGATCCTTAAGCTTTTGCTTTCGGTACTGAGAGTAATTCCCCACATAGCGAGTCAGCACGCCGCGGCTCAGCTCGTAAATCACCTGGGCCGTCTGATCCATAAAAAACCGGTCGTGGCTGACCATGACCACAGCCTTTTCATAGTTCCTGACCTGTTCCTCCAGCCATTCCAAAGCATCCATATCCAAATGGTTCGTAGGCTCGTCCAAAAGAAGAATATCCGGCTTTTCCAGGAAAAGGAACAGCAGCGCCAGCTTTGTCTGCTGTCCGCCGGAAAATCCCCCCAGCTTTCGTCCCTTATCCGCCTGGGAAAATCCCAGCCGTGTCAGGCTTCGGTCAAAGTCCTGCTCATAATCCAGCCCTTCCTGAAAAGAAATGCCCCTGTCCTTTATGCGCTGCTCAAGATACCCGCCCAGGGAAATCTCCGGCCTGTCAAATACGTTTTGCCGCAGCATCCCCGCCGTTACTGTCCTGGACTTAAAAATCCCAGGACCGAACCTGCGGTCATCCCGGTCCGGCTCAAGCTCCCCGCCAATCAGCCGCAGCAATGTTGTCTTTCCTGCGCCATTGCGGCCAACCACCGCGATCTTATCACTGCCCCGAATCTCAAAATGAATGTGATCAAGGATCACCTGTCCCCCCGCTGTTACCGTCACATCATCAATCTTATAAAGCATTCGTATTCCTCTTTCAGCCTGCAAATGTCTCTCCGCCATCCCAAAGCGGCCCAACATCCATGTCATTTGTATTGTCACCAGTATAACACTTCACCCTCACAATTAAAAGTTTTTCTTTATGCAAGATTGTGCTACAATTAAGCCATGCGTAAAAGAAGGAGCATGGCCAACGGCAAGCCTTGCTTGGCGGGGGACATGCGGAGTCTTTTACATATGGCGCAAGCCACAGCGACGGCGTCAGCCGGAGCTGGCATGGCTTAATTGACTCAAAAGCCATGCGTAAAAGAGGACGTATGGCCAACGGCAAGCCTTGCTTGACGGGGGACATGCGGAGTCTTTTACATATGGCGCAAGCCACAGCGACGGCATTAGCCGGAGCTGGCATGGCTTAATTGACTCAAAAGCCATGCGTAAAAGAGGACGCATGGCTTAATTTTCAATTTTCAGGAGGTATTTCGCAAATGATCACATTACTTTTAACCCAACAGATCGTCGTTTTGTTTTTAATGATGGGCTGCGGCTATCTACTGGTAAAGCTGGGACTTGTGAAATCCAGTGAAAGTCAGACACTTTCTGCTATTTCTATTTATATTGTATTGCCCTGCGTTATTATTGATGCTTTCCAGATTGACTACTCGCCCCAGATCCGGGACGGGTTCCTGCTTGCCATAAGCGCTGCTATTCTCATACATATCCTTTTATTCCTCATAACATTTATCTGTGAAAAAATATGGAAACTGGACCGGGTGGAAAAAGCATCCATTATTTACTCTAACTCGGGCAATCTGATCATTCCCCTGGTCACTTCTGTCCTTGGAGATGAATGGGTCATTTATGCCAGCGCCTTTATGTGCGTACAAATGGTTATTATGTGGACTCACGGACAGTCTCTCATGCAGGGAAAAGCAGGGGTAAACTGGAAGAAAATTCTCACAAACATTAATCTGATCGCCATTATTATGGGCATGGTCCTTTTCTTTTCCAAAATATCCCTGCCTTCCATCCTGAGCGACACCTTAGACGCCCTTTCAGCCCTCATCGGACCTTTGAGCATGATTATGCTGGGAATGCTTTTGGGGGCAGTACGGTGGAAAGATGTATTTTTCCAAAAGCGGATATATCTCATTACATTTTTTAAAATGATCCTTTTACCCGGGATCATCCTCATCGCATTAAAGCTTTTAGCGGCTGTCATTCCTATGGAAAATACCCAGACGATCCTGCTCATCAGCCTTTTGGCCGTGATCACGCCGTCTGCCACCACCATCACCCAGATGGCCCAGCTTTATCATCAAAACGCTGCCTATGCCAGCTCTATTAACGTACTGACCACCCTTATATGCATCATCACCATGCCGCTTATGGTTATGTTTTATATGATGTGATCATTCATATGAAGCTGACAGGACAATATATGATAGAACCGGTATCATGGCCACAATAATAGGATTGCGGCCAATGCTCGCTCTATGATCTCATTTTTGGAAAAGATACGGCTCAAAGCCTTTAAAATAGGGCTCTGAGCCGATTTGTCTATATAGGGTATACTCCCCGTTTTTCGCCTTTTTGAAAAAAATTTTTAATACCGGAGAATACGCCGTATTTGTACCTGTGTACGGTATTTATTGTTC
>DVIT01000051.1 GCA_018711005.1 Candidatus Scybalocola faecigallinarum
GAAAAATGAAGAAAAAAAGCTGCTGTTTCCGGCGCAAAAGAAACAGCAGTTATACTTAAAGGCAGGGATCCTTTTAGATGACCTGTCCAACTATACGATGCTTTCCGGCATTTGTGCCTGCAAAAGGGATGGCAAGGCTCATAAAGGAATGACGGGCTTTTTTGAAGAAAATGATATAGTGCTTGTGCCTTTGTCTGTCATTGCCCGGTGGAGCCGTGTCCGGTGTATTCATGAGGAAATCTACATTGTAGAAAACCCGTCAGTTTTTTCTGTACTTCAAAGCCATTATAAAAATACCCGGTCTCTGATGTGTATGAACGGCCAGCCCCGATTAAGCGCACTGATTCTTCTGGATCTTCTGGCTGACGCAGGGGTAAAGGTTTATTATGCCGGGGATTTTGATCCGGAAGGCCTTAATATTGCCCAGAAGCTGTGCAGCTATTATCCAGGCCCCTTTGAATATTGGCATATGTCTGCAGGGGACTGCACGGCCAGCCTGTCGGAGGAGATCCTCAGTCCCAGACGGCTGAAAATGCTGGATAAGATCACAGATCCAAAGCTGCGTCCGGCAGCGGATATTCTTATTAAAGAAAAACGGTCCGGATACCAGGAGAGGATTTTGGAACGGTATATAAATTGAAGGGCGGATCAGGGAGCTTGCCCGGAGTCTTGCCGGGGATCTGTAAGCATTTCCTTCAGGCAGTCTAAAAAGGCCTGGGCGGCTTTGGAAAATACCTGGTATTTTTTCCACACAATATGCCCGTAAGCTTCAAGTCTCGGGGAAAATGGCCGAAAGCACAGAGAGGTATTTTCTGTATTGATCAGCTTGTCAAAGCACAGGGCGTAGCCCAGGCCTTCATCTACAAGGAGGGATGCGTTAAAGACGAGATTGTAGGTGGCCACCACATTCAGGCTGTCAACATCCCGTTTCATCCACTGGGCCAGGTAGTTATCATCGCCTTTTTGGTGGGAAATGATCAGAGGCTGATCCCACAGGTCCTGGGGAGTAATGGAATCCTTAGCGGCCAGAGGGGAGTCCCGGCGCATGAGTACACCCCATGTATCCTGAACGGGAATGGGGAGGGATTCATATTTCAACGGATCCTCATTGCTTAAGAGCAGGCCGAAATCAATGAGCCCTTTATCCAGATATTCCAGGACATATTGGGCATTTCCGCTGGAAATATGGTAATGAATATCCGGATGATCCGCCTGAAGCTTTTTGGCGGCACGGGCAAACATCCGTACAATATCAGTCTCGCCTGTCCCAATATAGACGTCGCCGACAATGGTTTCGTCGGAACCGCTGATCTCATCCTGGGTTTTTTGGACAAGAGAGAGGATTTCCTCTGCCCGTTTGCGCAGGATCATGCCTTCGTCTGTCAGGATGACTTTGCGGGAACCTTTTGTTCCACGGATCAGGAGCTGCTTTCCCAGATCTTCTTCCAGGGTGCGCAGCTGGGTGGAAAGGGCAGGCTGGGAAATGTGGAGCGCCTGGGCGGCAGCAGAAATATTTTGTTCTCTGGCAACAGCAAGAAAATAGTTTAAAACACGCAGTTCCATAGCGATTCCTCCTTTTTGTTAAGGGTAACATAATATTCTATACAAATCAATTATGAAATTGAAAGGTTAATAATTTTTAAATATATAATATAGGATGCGCGACATGAAATCGCGTGTCCTTTTCTTTTCCATACATTTTGGTTATACCTGTCGATAAAATATAAGTATTTGCTATTTAGGCATAAAAGGCATATACTTTATATCGTAGGAAGCGGTGGGAAAAGGGCAAAGTGTTGGCCGTTCCGTGGATTTTTTGATCCACAGAGAAGCTATGGAAAGAACCAAAGGAGGGATTTTATGGCAGACAGCAGATCCAGGGATGCAGTGATCCAGAATTTGAGGGACGCGGGATGCGGCTGTCAGTGCGTGGAAAAATTTCTGTCCCTGGGGGAAGAAGGAAAGACCGGAGAACAGCTTAAGCTGCTGGCCAGCCATCGCAAGGAGCTTCTCCACCGGGTCCATGAGGAAGAAAAACGCATTGATTGCCTGGATTATCTTATTTACCAGATGAAAAAGGAGGATTTAAAATGAAAACAATTATAGATCAACGATTTGATGAAGAACGTGCCCTTTACGGCAGCAAAGACATTTCTGTAGAAAAGTGTTCCTTTGACGGTCCTGCTGACGGGGAGAGCGCATTTAAGGAATGTGAAAATGTCCGGGTCCGGGACAGCTTTTTTAACCTGCGCTATCCGTTTTGGCACGATCACGGCCTTAAGATTGCGGACAGTGAGATGACTCAGCTTTGCCGGGCTGCTCTGTGGTATTCGGATCATATTGATATTTCCGGCACAAAGCTTCATGGCATTAAGGCTTTAAGAGAGTGCAGCCATGTGACGATGAACGGCTGCGATGTTATTTCCCCGGAGTTTGGATGGTCTGTCCATGATATTACTATGGAAGATTGTACAGCGGAAAGCGAATATTTTATGATGCGTTCCACAAAGCTTCATTTTAAAAATGTGAAAATGAAAGGGAAATATTCATTCCAGTATATTGAGGATTCTGTTTTTGAAAACTGCCGGTTTGATACAAAGGATGCGTTCTGGCATGCCAAAAATATTGTCGTGCGCGACAGTGTGATCAAAGGCGAGTATCTGGCCTGGTATTGTGAAAATGTTACTTTTGAAAATTGCCGTATCATCGGTACCCAGCCGTTGTGCTACTGTAAAGGCCTTAAGCTGATCAACTGCGAGATGGTGGATACAGACCTGGCTTTTGAACGGTCTGAGGTGGAAGCGGATATTACAACTCCGGTGATAAGCATCAAAAATCCTCTCAGCGGTCACATTGCAGTGCCGGCGGTGGATGAGATCATCCGGGATATTGACGGCGCTGACGGTATTATAGAAATCAGAGAAGAAAAACGGGATTTATGACCAGGTGATGGATGTGTTAAAGTCCTGTAAAAAGACTGTGATCGAGGATGCAGGCGTTATGCCCAACCCCACAGTGGAAAAGCTTTATGAAGGCTGCCGTCTGGCCCGGGAAAATGCCGTAGATCTGATCCTGGCTGTGGGCGGCGGTTCGGTCTGCGATTATGCTAAGGCGGTTTCTGTGTCTGCTTACTGTGAGGATGATCCATGGCAGAAATATTACATCCGCATGGAAGATGTGGACAATAAGATCATTCCTGTAGGCTGTGTCCTGACTATGGTTGGTACAGGTTCTGAAATGAATGGCGGGGCTGTGATCACCAATCATGAGCAGAAGCTTAAGATCGGCCATGTGTTTGGAGACAATGTATTTCCTAAATTCTCAGTGCTGAATCCGGAGTTTACATATACACTGCCCAAGTACCAGATGGTGTCCGGTATTTTTGATATTATGTCCCACATTCTGGAGCAGTATTTCTCAGATGACGATGATAAAAAGTTTAAACGGTACGCGATTCATGTGTGGGATGTTGTGCCGGGAACAAAGACGGACGAGGAGATCGCAGCTGAAGGACTGGACCGTATGGAAGCATGGATGCGTGAGATCGGCCTTGTGATGAATGTGACCCGGCTTGGGGTGACAGAGGATATGATGGACGGCATTGCCGACGGCTCCTTTATTATGAAGGGCGGCTATAAGGTGCTGTCTCATGAGGATATTGTGGAAATTTTAAAGGAAAGCGCAAAGGCGTAAATGGAGATAAATGATGGAATATAGAAAGCTTCCTCATGGTGAGGAACAGATCAGTATTATTGGTCTTGGCAACAGCTCTCTTGGAACAGCAGGCGAGAAAGAAGCCCAGGAGACCGTTGCCATGGCTATAGAAAATGGTATCAATTATTTTGATATGGCAGCCGGGGATGCAACCCCGTTTCCGGCGTATGGACGGGCTGTGGAAGGCTGCAGGGACAAAGTGTACTTTCAGGTTCATTTCGGTGCGGATTACCGCAGCGGAAGCTATGGCTGGACCCTTAACCTGGATGAGATCAAGCGTTCTGTAGACTGGCAGCTTAAAGCATTAAAGACAGACTATATTGATTTTGGTTTTATCCATTGTATTGATGAAATCTCCGATCTGAACACAGCACAAAAGCATGGGACGATCCAATATATGGAGGACCTGAAAAGACAGGGCGTGATCCGTCATTTGGGCCTTTCCTCCCATACGCCTTCGGTTGTGGAAAAGGTTCTGGACATGAAGATTTTAGATATGCTCATGTTCAGCATTAACCCGGCCTATGATTACCGCCACGGAGAATACGCTATTGGCAGCGGTGATGAGCGCCATGCCCTGTACCGCCGGTGTGAGGCTGAGGGCGTGGGGATTTCTGTCATGAAGGCATTTAGCGGCGGCCAGCTTCTGGATGCAAAAACCTCGCCTTTTGGCCAGGCGCTTACAAAGTACCAGTGCATGGCCTATGCCCTGGACCGTCCGGGCGTTCTGACCGTGCTTCCCGGCGTAAGGAACCGGGAGGATCTTAAGGAAATCCTCGGATATTTAGATGCTTCTGAGGAAGCAAAGGATTATTCTGCCATTAGCAGCTTTACTCCGCCGGAATCTGCCGGGAAATGTGTTTACTGCAATCATTGCCAGCCATGTCCGGCAGGCCTGGATATTGGACTTATCAATAAGTATTATGATCTGTCCATGGCAGGGGATGCACTGGCCAAAGACCACTATGTCAATCTGGCAGTAAAAGCATCCGACTGTCTTTCCTGCGGACACTGTGACCGGCGCTGTCCTTTCCATGTGGAACAGCAGGCCCGCATGGCGAAGATTGCTGAGTATTTTGGTGTGTAAATTAAATATATTACGGTTCACTTTATGAACCAATAACGTAAAAATCCCCCGTTTATTCAGCGGGGGATTTGCGCAGCCATGTCATATATAAAATCAGGATGCTTCCCCCGGGTTTGGGTATTTTGTTTTGGAATGAGAGCGGTCTTTGGCGCAACACCGGGATGATTTTGAGTCCAGTTCGGTTAAAAATGGAATTTTTGCGTATATGGGGGTAGGATTTCCCTATCGACTTCGGTTAAAAACAGCGTTTCTCTTATTTTGGGGGTACTATGAGACCAAATCGTACGGTCAAAAATGAGATTTTTGCTTATTTGGAGGTATAGTTTAGCCGAATTGTACGGTTAAAAACGATGTTTTCTCTTATTTGGGGGTATTGGGGACCTGAATTGTACAGTTAAAAAACAGCAAAATCACAAATCAGACCGAAGTTTACCTAAATTCTATGACCTCAAAGATAAAATTGCGATTGGAGGCGAAATCGCTATAAATGGGCAGCCTATTATACTTATATCGGATTCGTATTATGAATGATTCTTTCCAAAGAATACCCAAACTTGAAAAAGAACCGGATCTGTTCCGGTGAAATATCCGTTCCCGTCCATTTTTTTTGCTTACACTGCCTGTCCGGCAGCTTCTCCTGCAAACACGGCCAGCACACCAAGGATCAGGCTTAAGAGCCCGTAGACAAGGGCTATGCCCATATGTCCGCTTTTGATCAGGTCGCCGGTTTCCAGGGCAAAGGATGAAAATGTAGTAAACCCGCCGCAAATTCCGGCTTTTATAAAAAGGATAAGCCTGGGATTTACGGCGTTGTTTTTTAGTGCAAGGGCGGCAATAAACCCGATGATAAATGCGCCGACAATATTGATGATCATAGTTTTTATGGGGAAGATGGTGCCTTCTTTTAAGGGGATCAATCCGATGAGATAGCGGCAGACAGAGCCTATAAATCCTCCGGCGCCAACAACAAGACACTCAAGCATATATTTCCTCCTTCCCGGCTGCCCGATAAACGGGCCAAGGCCGGAGCGGTTATTTTATAAATTGTTCAATGGCTTTTTTCAACTGTTCCATGGGAACCGGATCATCATTTTCAACAGCATCTACAATGCAGTGTTCAATATGATCCTGCAAAATGATCTTCCCTGTGTTTGTCAGGGCAGAGCGGACAGCTGCCAGCTGGATGAGCACTTCGGAACAATCCTGGCCGTTTTCCACCATGCGTTTAACTGATTCCAGGTGGCCGATGGCTCTGGAGAGCCGGTTAATGACCGCACGGGTATGGGTATGTTCGTGGGTGTGAGGGTGTGTATGGGCAGCGTCGGCCACATGGGGATGCTCGTGCTGCTTATCGTGTGTATTGTTCAATAAAATGGCCTCCTTTTCGTTGTTTTTCGTGCCACAAAGTCATAAATATTTATGCAGGCATGAAATTTATGATTTTTTGTCGTTTGTCTCATTTTATTGAACCGGATAACGATTGTCAAGAGAGGCCGGAGATTTACGGGTATAATCGCAGTTTTTGCCGCAGATCCGTAGTTTTCAAGGTGAATTTTACGGCCAAACATAATGGCCTGGCTGAATAGTTGCCGGATAGCGTCTGTCCCATTGCCCCGGTCCCGGTTATGGTTTATAATAGCACAAAAAGCCATGTTTCCCTTTTATCGGCCGTGTCGGCGGGGATATTCATGGCATAAAATCTAATGGAAGGCAGGGAAAATGCCATGGAACAGAAAAATAGCGGCGCAGCCGGGGCAGAAAATCTGCAAACCCATGTTGGTATAGTGGCCTGTTCTGATGGGTTGAATACAGATTCCGGGGCAGTAATCCGGCAGCTGGTTTCAGTTCTGGAAGGTTTTGGGAAATCTGTTCATGAAAGTCCTTATATTTACAAAACTCTGGGCCCCTTTTCAGGCACAGGGCCGCAGCGGGCACAAGCGCTGATGGATATGTTCACGGATCAGCGGATCGGGGAAATTTATGATGTTTCCGGCGGAGATCTGGCTAATGAAATACTGGATGAGCTGGATTATAATAAGATCCAAAAGAGCAAGGCTGTTTTTTGGGGCTACAGTGATCTGACAACAGTGATCAATGCCATTTATACAATGACCGGGAGACTGTCGGTGCTGTACCAGATCCGAAATCTTGTTGGTCCCCGGGGGAGTATGCAGCAGGCGCGGTACACGGACAGAACCCGGCTGTTTGATTTGGATTATGAAATGATCCGGGGCAGCGGCATGGAAGGGATCGTTGTAGGCGGCAATATCCGCTGCTTTTTAAAGCTGGCAGGAACCCGGTATTTTCCGGATCTGTCAGGCAAGATTCTTTTGCTGGAAGCCATGGGCGGCCAGGTTCCCCAAATGGTGACGTACCTTCATCAATTAAAGCAGATGGGGGCATTTGAGCAGATCAAAGGGATTTTGCTTGGGACATTTTCGGCCATGGAAGCCTCCAAAAGCGAGCCGGATATGGCAGCGCTGGTGCAGATGTATGTTGGAGAGCATATTCCTGTAGCCAGAACACGGGATATTGGCCATGGAAAAGATGCCAAGGCGATTGTCATAGGAAAAGAATATAAATTCTAACGATTCGGCCAGGCCAGCGCAGGCCGTGGAAAAGTGATCCGGGAGAGCAAAAATTATCCCCCAGGGGGGCTTCGCATAAGTCAGTCACTTTGCTATAATAAAGTCCAGAAGCGGTGCCAAGCACTGCCAGCAACGTCAGGAGCTGAAGCTCCTTAAATCTACAGACACAATCCCTGGAATTTCAGACCGGAGATTTTAGTCATGGTTTTAAAGGAATATCTATTAAAAATCGAAAAAAATCACGGGCCGAAGCCTGTTGCATGTGCCAAAGACGGCAACATACAGCAGGCTTTTGCTGTGACCACTTAATGAGCCCAAGCCGTTAGGCGCCGGGCGAATTTAGTGGGAACGCACATCGCGACCCTTAGAGAGACATGGCCAAAGGCCATGTCGAACTTAGTGGAGCGATGTTACCCGAAAAGACCACTTAATGAGCCCAAGCCGTCAGGCGCCGGGCGAATTTAGTGGGAACGCACATCGCGACCCTTAGGGAGACACGCACATGACGCAGCAGGAGGACAGCAAATATGGAAGCAATAAAACAACGGATGACGGATTACTGGACGCAGCGTGTGGACAGCTTTTTAGCGCTGCGGATCAAAGAGTTTGAAGGCGAAAAGCACGAGTTGTGGCTGGACGAATTAAAGAAATATATTCCCATGGATCGGAAGCTGGACATTTTGGACGTTGGGACGGGTACGGGATTTTTAGCCCTTTTGCTGGCGTCCCAGGGGCATCATGTTACCGGCATTGACCTGACGCCGGATATGATACGTGCGGCAGAAAAAATGTCAGGGCAGCTTGGCATTCCGGCAGATTTTTATGTGATGGATGGGGAAACGCCGGATTTTAAGGAAGGCAGTTTTGATGTGATCGTGTCAAGAAATCTTACGTGGGCACTGCCTCATATGGATAAGGCCTATCAGTCCTGGTACAGGCTTTTAAGAAAAAACGGCGTGCTTGTTAATTTTGACGGAGATTACTGCAGGGAGAAGGCGCCAATGGCGCTGCCAAAGCATCATGCCCATTCGGATATTGCCCCGGGTCTTATGGATGAATATGAGCATTTAAAAGAAGCCCTTAAAGACGGGCAGCAGCCCAGGCCCCAGTGGGACCGGCAGCTTTTGGCCAGAGCGGGCTTTTCGCAGATCAAGGTGGATACATCGGTGTGGTACCGGATCTATGGCCAAATGGATGAATTTTACAATCCTACCCCGATTTTTACGATTGCAGCGTATGTATGAGATATACAAGAAATGATACAGTTCAGCAGGAGGTTTTGCGCATGGAAAAAATAAAGCACTATGCCAGGGAAAATATTGCATACTGGTCCAAACGGGCATCCGGTTATTCTGATGTGAACCAGCAGGAGCTGGCGTCTGACCAAAAGACCGTGTGGAGCCAGGTGCTTTTTCATCAGATCATGAAGCATTATGAGGGAAGGCAGCCCCAGTCGCTGAAGGTGCTGGATATTGGCACCGGCCCCGGATTTTTTGCCATTATTCTTGCAAAAATGGGATTTTCGGTAACCGGGGTAGATTATACGGAAAATATGCTGAAAGAAGCAAAGCACAATGCAGGGGTGCTGGCGGACCGGATTGATTTTCGGAAAATGGATGCCATGGCTTTGGATTTCCCGGAAAACAGCTTTGATGTGATCGTGTCCAGAAATGTAACATGGAACCTTCCCGATCCCAGGGAGGCATACCGTCAGTGGACACGGGTATTAAAGCCCGGCGGACTGCTTTTAAATTTTGATGCCAACTGGTATCGGTATTTGTATGATGATGCGGCAATGGACAGCCATTTGCAGGATCGGGAAAATGTGGCCAGGACAGCGGTGGAGGATGATACGGCAGGAACCGATGTGGCAGCCATGGAGGCCATTGCCCGAAAGGCGCCTCTGTCAGCAAAAGACCGGCCCAAGTGGGACGAAAAGGTGCTGGGAAATTTTGGCATGACCGTTTTATCAGACACGGATATTTGGAAAACCGTCTGGACAAGAGCGGAGCGTATTAATAATGCGTCTACGCCTATGTTTTTAGTCCGGGCAGTAA
Organism: Candidatus Scybalocola faecigallinarum; assembly: GCA_018711005.1. GTDB lineage: Bacteria > Bacillota > Clostridia > Lachnospirales > Lachnospiraceae > Catenibacillus > Catenibacillus faecigallinarum. Next base: position 9,447 of record DVIT01000051.1, read on the forward strand.
AATCGGTGGTTTCATAATGAAAAAATATGTGATTCTTCGTTTGCTGCAGATGATCCCCATTTTACTGGCCATTACCTTTTTGTCTTTTGCACTGATGCGTATTGCCGGAAGCGACGCTGTACTGGCACGCATGGAAAATACAGGCGTTGTTGTGTCCCAGGAGGTGCTGGATGAGGCCAGGGCGGAGCTTGGTCTTGACCGGCCGTTTCTTGTTCAGTATTTTGTGTGGCTGGGCAATCTGCTGCATGGGGATATGGGAAACAGCTATATTTCCGGAAGGGACGTATTTTCCACGTTTATTTCCAAGCTGCCGGCAACACTGCTGCTGACGGCGCTGGCTATGGCCATGACGGTGGTGATTTCTGTGCCCCTGGGAATCCTGGCGGCAGTACGTCAAAACCGTTTCCTGGACTATGTGATCCGGATCGGGAGCTTTTTTGGCAACAGCCTTCCCAACTTTTTTGTGGGGCTTTTGCTGATGTACTTTTTTGCCATACGTTTTCGTATTTTTCCGGTGATCTCTGCCCAGGTAAGTCTGCAGGGGGCCATCCTTCCGGCGCTGACACTGGCTATTGCCATGTCGGCCAAGTATTTGCGCCAGGTGCGGGCCGCGATTTTAGACGAACTTGGAAAAGAATATGTGACCGGAGCGGCAGCAAGAGGGATCCGTTTTTCAACGACGCTTTTTAAAAGCGTGATCCGGGCAGCTTTGGTGACGATTATAACATTAATGACCATGTCTATAGGAAGTCTTCTTGGAGGAACAGCGATCGTAGAATCGATTTTTATGTGGGACGGCGTGGGAAATCTGGCGGTGGATGCCATTAATATGCGGGATTATCCCATGATCCAGGCCTATGTCATGTGGATGGCCATTATTTATGTTTGTGTGAATCTTATTACGGATCTTTCCTACCGGTTATTGGATCCGAGGGTCCGCCTGGGAGGAGTTAAGCCATGAGACGAGCCTATAAAAATGATGCCGGTATTTCCGTGCGGTATCAAAAAGTGAAAAAAGATCATATACGCCTGCGTCTGGGCATTTTTCTGGCCTTGGCAATGCTCCTTTTGCTTGGGGCATTATTTGCCCGACAGCTTTGTCCCTATGATCCCAACCTGCAGGATTATTCCAATGCCCTTCAGCCGCCAAGCCTTGCCCATCCCTTTGGGACGGACCGATTTGGTCGTGATATGCTGTCCCGTGTGATCATGGGAGGGCAGGTCAGTATTTTTTCCACATTGATCCTTGTGGCGGTCATTACTGTTTTTGGAACCGGCGTCGGCGTTGTATGCGGCTATGCAGGCGGGCTGACCGATGGGGTGATCATGCGCATTTGCGATGTGTGCCTGGCGTTTCCCGGGCTGGTCTTTGCCCTGGCTGTGGCTGCCTTGCTTGGCGGGGGAATTCAAAATGCGGTGATTGCCCTGGCAGTGGTCAGCTGGCCAAAATACGCCCGTATTGCCCGAAGCCAGACGCTGACGCTGAAAAATTCAGACTTTATTTATGCGTCCCGCCTGGCAGGATGCCGGGGATGGCAGATCATCCTGCGCCATATCCTTCCCAATATTCTTGGGCAGATCGTTGTAACGGCTGTGCTGGATATGGGAACAATGATGATGGAGCTGGCAGGGCTTTCTTTTCTGGGCCTTGGGGCAATGCCGCCCACAGCCGAGTGGGGAAGTATGATGAGCAGCGGCCGGAGCATGATCCAGACCTATCCGTGGGTGGTGATCACTCCGGGGATCGGGATTTTTGTCAGTGTGGCGGTGTTTAACTTGCTGGGCGATACGTTTAGAGATTACCTGGATAAGAAGATTGCGTGAGTACGAAGCGCGGAGCAATCCGTGTCTCATGTCCATTTGTGGGGCAACGCATTATATGTAATTGAGCTGAAGCAATGAATCAGGAGGAACTTATGAGAATAAAAAAAATGACCTCATGCTTTATGGCTGCATGTCTTATAGCTGCTGTGCTGACCGGATGTGCCGGGACACAGGCGGGGGAAGCGTCCGGTGAAGCTTCCGGGACCGGGGAAAGCTATGCGGCCAAAAGCGATGGGACGGGCAAGACACTGGTATTTGGAGATACCACATTTAATCCGGAAAATGAGGAGCCGGACATTAATCCTCATAATGCATATTCCGGGTGGGCGTGTATCCGCTACGGTGTAGGGGAAACTTTGTTCCGCTATTCAGATACGATGGAGATTGAACCCTGGCTGGCGTCCGGCTATGAACAGCCGGATGACCGGACATGGGTGATCACCCTGAAAGATGATATTTATTTTTCAAGCGGCCGGAAAATGGATGGGGCGGCGGTAAAGGAATGCCTGGAGCATTTGATCCAGTCTCATGACCGGGCACGAACCGATCTGATGATCCAGGAGATTACGGCGGATGGTCAGACGGTGACCATTACGACGACAGAACCGGTTCCGGCATTTTTAAACTACCTGAGTGATCCTTACGGATGCATCATCGATATGGACGCAGGGATCAGCGATGAGGGGATCGTTGCCGGAACCGGCCCATATACTGCCAGCGCCCTTGTTTCCGGGGAGCGTCTGGAGCTTGTAAAAAATGAAAATTACTGGAACGGGGAGCCAAAGCTTGACGGGATCACGGTTTTGACGGTTACCGATGGGGATACGCTGACCATGGCCCTTCAGTCCGGCGAAATTGATGTGGCTTACGGAATGCCTTATGCCAACTATCCTCTTTTTGAAAATGAGGATTATACATTTACAAGCTGTGCGACCAGCCGGACATTTTTCCTGTGGATGAACTTTGAAAGTCCGGTTATATCCGATCCGGCCGTCCGGGAAGCGATTGCCATGGGCATTGATAAGGATGGTTTTGTCAATACCCTCCTTGGAGGCAACGGCTATGCAGCCGCCGGTCCATTTCCGGACAGCTTTTCTTTTGGCGGCAGCCAGGTTATGGCGAAAGGATACGATCCCCAGGAGGCTCAGGAAGTGCTGGAAGGGGCGGGATGGATTGACAGCGACGGCGACGGCATCCGGGAGAAGGACGGGACGCGGCTGAGCATCCGGTGGCTGACCTATCCCAGCCGGCAGGAGCTTCCCCTTCTGGCAGAATCGGCCCAGGCCACGTTAGGACAGATCGGTATTGAAGTTATTGTAAATAGTACGGCAGATCATAACAGTATCCGCACAGATACGGATCAGTGGGATGTTTATGCCAGCGCCATGGTGACGGCGCCTACAGGGGATCCGGAGTATTTCTTTACCACCTGCTGTCTGGACAGCTCAATGGTGAATAATGGCCATTACCATAATGATACTTTAGAAGCTCTGGCCGCAGAGCTTTCCCAGACCTTTGACACAAAGGCACGCAGCGACCTGGCTGTGCAAATGCAGCAGATCCTTTTGGATGATGATGCCTATGTGTTTTGCTCCCATCTTCAAATGAGCATGGTGAGTAAGGCCCAGGTGACCGGTCTGACAGCGCATCCATGTGATTTTTATGAGATCACGGCGGATCTGGATATAAATTGAAACAGGAGTCCGGCAATGGAAGAAATTTTAAAATATGAACATGTGCAGGTCTGCTTTAACGGCAGGCCTGTTGTTAATGATGTGTCATTTTCCCTGAGAAAAGGGGAAATCCTTGGGATCGTGGGTGAATCCGGCAGCGGGAAAAGTACGCTGCTTAGAGCTGCTATGGGACTTTTGGGACCCGGCGGTCTTGTGACCCGGGGGGATATATGGTTCGATGGAGCGGACCTTCCCGATCTGCCCCCAAAAACGATGCACCGACTGCGTGGGGCAAGGCTTGGCATGATCTTCCAGGATGGCAGAGCGTCTCTTTGCCCCATCCGCACCATTGAGAGCCAAATGTATGAAAGCTTAAATGCTCATAAAAACAGGTTTTCTCCGGGAAAGCATGAACCATCTTCCCGGCAGGAGCAAAAAATTTCCCGGCCCCGGGCCAGAGAAATGGCTCTGGACTTATTTGAAAAGTTAAATCTCCCGGATGGGGAGCGGGTGCTAAAAAGCTATCCTTTTGAACTTTCCGGCGGGATGAACCAGCGTGTATGCATCGCCATGGCGGTGCTGAAAAATCCGGATGTCCTTTTGGCTGATGAGCCTACAAGCGCTTTGGATGTGCGGACGCAGAAGCAGATCGTGGATACGCTGGCCAGGCTGCACAGGGAGCTGGATATGTCTATGATCATTGTTTCCCATGATATGGCTGTGATTAAAGCGCTGGCAGATCATGTCCTCGTCTTAAAGGATGGCAATGTTATGGAGTACGGTCCAACGTCCCGGGTATTTTCCAGTCCTGCCAGCAGCTATACGAAATTACTTTTGGAGTCAGTTCCAAGGATCCGTCCCCAAAGCAGTCCGGGCGGATGAGGGCAGCACCGGAAGCGGGCTGTACCCGGCAGGAGAAAAGAGAGGAAAGAAGATTCATGGAGCCTATTGTAGAAGTGAAAAATTTATGCGTAAATTACACCCGCAGGGAAAAGGAAAGCTTTGCCGCTGTGGATCAGGTTAGTTTTTGTCTGTATCCCGGGGAAGTTCTGGGAATTGTGGGCGAGTCCGGCTGCGGCAAGAGTACGGTGGCCCGGGCGCTGACCCGGCTGATCCCGGCAGCACAAGGCGGAATATTCCTTGACGGCAGGGACATTACCCATGTCCGGGGCCGGAAGCTGAAGGATGTTTATAAAAAAATGCAAATGGTTTTCCAGTTTCCTGCCCAATCTTTTGATCCCGGGAAAACTTTGGGAGACAGTATTGCGGAGCCCCTGAAAAATATGGGTGCAGGGCAGATTGGCAATCTGCAGTTTCAGGTAAGGCAGCTTCTTTTGCTGTGCGGCCTGACAGAAGACTTTGCAGAACGTTATCCCCATGAGGTCAGCGGCGGACAGTGCCAGCGGGCGGCAATTGCACGGGCATTGGCCCCGGGCCCGCAGATCCTGATCTGCGATGAGGCGACCAGCGCGCTGGATGTGACAATACAGCGCCAGATCATGGGGCTGTTGCAGTCGCTGAAAGAAACACAGGGGCTGTCATTGATTTTTATTTGTCATAACCTGGCCCTTGTCCAGGAATTTTGCGACCGGGTCCTGGTCATGCATCAGGGCAAGATCATAGAGGAAGGCACCCCGGATCAGGTTATCTTTTCACCTAAAACCGACGATGCACGCCGGCTGGCCGAGTCTGCCATTCTTGCGCCCGCGGCAACTTACATGCTATAATAGCCGCGAAGCGGCTATTATAGCGCGTCTTTTGCGCGGTGAGCGAAGCGAGCCAACCGCTGCGCAAAAGTACGCATCCGGGCGGAGCCATAGCATGGGCGCGCAGCGGCCATGCTATAATAGCCGCGAAGCGGCTATTATAGCGCGGCTTTTGAAGATATGGCAGAAAGGGGCAGGATTTATGGAGCTTCGGGTTTTAAAATACTTTTTAATGGTGGCCCGGGAGGAAAATATTACAAAGGCAGCCAGTCTCCTTCATGTGACCCAGCCGACACTTTCCAGGCAGATGATGCAGCTGGAGGATGAGCTGGGGGTGAAGCTTTTTCATCGGGGGAAATATCATATTACGCTGACAGACGACGGCATGCTTTTAAAACGCAGGGCTCAGGAGATTATTGAACTGACGGATAAGACAGTGAAAGAATTTTCCCGGGAAAACGGCGAGCTGACCGGCGAGATCGCTATCGGTTGTGCTGAAACAAAAAATATGACATTTTTGTCCCGCAGGATGGCGGATTTCCGCAGGGAGCATCCGCTGGTGCAGTTTTATATGTACAGCGCCATTGCCGATGACATTAAAGAACGGATCGAAAAAGGAATTTTGGATATGGGCCTGTTTATGGAACCGGTAGATATTGGCAAATACGAGTTTATCCGGCTGCCGGACAAGGAGCAGTGGGGGATACTTGTGCGGGCGGATTCGCCATTGGCTCAAAAGGACGTTGTGACGCCGCAAGATCTTTTAAACACGCCTTTGCTCATCGGCAGACGGGAGCTGGTGCAGAATGAGCTGGCCAACTGGTTCGGGGATGTCTACGACAAAGCAGATATTGCGGCCCATTATAACCTTATTTTAAATGCGGCCAATATGGTAAAAAACGGCGTTGGAGCTGCCATAGGATTTGATTTTGATATTTCATATGATGCGCTTAAATTTGTGCCTTTATGGCCGACACTTGAAACCGGCGCAGTGATCGCATGGAAGAAAAACCAGATTTTTTCACCTGCAGCCGCTGCATTTATCCAGTCTGTGAAAGATTCATTTTAAGCATTATAAAAGATTACAGATAAGTATTAGACAGTCCGCAGACAGTGATCTACAATAAAGATAACAGTTTGGATGGCCGAACTGTTGAAAAAACAGTAACAGTACCCAGAAGGAATGATGGATATGACTGTGGATGAGCTTTGCGGAAAATATAATATTCCCCGAAACCTGATACAGGCTTATATGGAACTATGTGCAGGCGGGGACTGCTGTGGAAAAAGAAGGCTTGAAATGCTGGATGAAAAACGGAAGGCTGTTTTAGATGTGATCCATTTAAAGGAACAGCAAATGGAAAAGCTGGATTATCTCCGCTATAAAATCCGCAGGGAGCTAAAGCAGGACTGAAAGATGCCACAAAGAAAGGAGCCTTTAAATATGAACTTACATGAAACAGATCCGGAATTTATGGAGCGGTTTGAACATTTTGCTTATGATGAAGTGGTTAATGAAGAAGGGCAGCAGTTAGACGAGACCACACGGCATATGGCCATATTAGCAACACTTCTTGGCTGCCAGGGAATCGATATGTTTAAGGAAGAACTGCCGAAGGCACTGGACAATGGTGTGACGCCGGTAATGGCTAAAGAGATTATTTATCAGGCCGTAGATTACTTAGGGATCGGCCGTGTCCTTCCTTTCTTAAATGCCGCCAATGAGATTTTTTCATCACGGGGGATCAGCCTTCCTTTGCCGGGACAGGCAACAACAACGATGGAAAACCGGTTAGAAAAGGGTGCTGAAGCTCAGGCAGCTATTTTTGGCAGCCATATGCTGGAAGCGTGGAAAAATGGTCATATTAACCGCTGGCTGGCAGATAATTGCTTTGGCGATTATTATACCCGGGATGGCCTTACCCTGGCCCAGAGGGAAATGGTCACCTTCTGTTACCTGGCAGCTCAGGGCGGATGCGAGCCACAGCTGACAGCTCATGCGAAAGGAAATATGAACCTGGGCAATGATGCTGCATTTTTGATCCGGGTAGTGTCCCAGTGCCTGCCCTATATTGGATACCCCCGCAGTTTAAATGCAGTAACCTGTATTCATAATGCTCAGGAACAGTAAATCCATGTTTTGACAAACAGGCAAAGCGATCCAGGCCATATGCCCGTTTGCAGGGAAATGTAAAAAATAAAGAGACGCGCCAGGAATAAAACCGGGATTTTTCTGCCCGGGTTCTGTTCCCGGAGCGCCTTTTTTTGTATTGGGGTGGACAATATTTATAACATGGGCTAAAATATTTATCAGGTGGGAGATGGCAATAGTTCGGCTGGCTGAACTGTTGCGGAAGATAATTTTGGCCCGGGTGGGACAAGATGATAAAAAGATGACAAAAGGGAGGCTCCTTATGGCCATTAATAAAGCAGTAAAACTTATACTTAAAGCCCTGTCCTATGCCAATGAAGGTATGGAATTGGAGGCGTCCCGGCGTCTGGCAGATTTAAAGAAGCTGGATCCCATGCGTGTTTTTGTTAAAAAATTAGATGAAAAGATATATAATGATGGATATGAAGTGCCGGTGCGGATTTATTTTCCTTCGGAAATTGCTATGGAAAAAGGGCTGAAGGAGGGGCATCCTTATCCCATCCTCCTTTTTTTTCATGGCGGCGGCTGGGTGACGGAAAGTGTGGAAACTTATGACCGGGTATGTGCCCAGATGGCCCAATCCACAGATCATGTGGTGATTTCTGTGGAGTACCGTCTGGCGCCGGAATATAAATTTCCTGTAGGGCTGACGGACTGCTATGCCGTAGCACGAACGGTTTTTACGAACCGGTTCGTGCTGAATACTGCGCCGGAAAATATTACCGTTATTGGCGACAGTGCCGGAGGGAACCTGGCGGCGGCTGTATGCCTTATGGCCCGGGACAGAGGAGAGTTTATGCCAAAGCGTCAGATATTGATCTATCCGGCTGTGGGAAATGACTATACAGAAAGTTCTCCGTTTGATTCTGTCCGGGAGAATGGCCGGGATTATCTGCTCACATCCCGGCAGGTGGAAGAATATATGACATTGTACCAAAGTGAGCCGAAAGACCGGCAGAGTCCTTATTTTTCTCCCCTTATGGAAAGGAATCTGACCGGTCTGCCCAAAACGCTCATACTGACGGCGGAATATGATCCTTTGCGGGATGAAGGCGAAGCCTACGGGCAGCGTCTGGCAGATGCAGGAAATTCTGTAGAGATCTGCCGTATTGCCGATGCCCTTCATGGCTACTTTGCTTTAGGCATCCGTCATCTCCATGTGCAGGAAAGTTTTGATCATATTAACCGTTTTCTAAAGGAGGCGTAAAGAAACGTGAAGGAGAAAGAACAGTCCCGTTGGCGGAAGCTGGATAATGCAGCCCAGGCATTTCCCGCAGCAACGGATAAGAAGGATACGCGCGTTTTTCGCTTTTACTGTCAGTTAGGTGAAACGGTAGACGGAGATTTATTGCAGGAGGCCCTGGATAAGACTGTGGAGAAATATCCGGTATTTCAGGCGGTGTTAAGAAAAGGGCTGTTTTGGTTTTATCTGGAACACAGAGATATTCGTGCCAGGGCTAAGGCAGAGACAAAAAAACCGTGCAGCCGTATTTATATGCCGGATGCTAAAAAGCTGCTGTTTGAGGTGACTTATTATAAAAACAGGATTAATCTGGAAGTATTTCATGCCCTTTCTGACGGCACCGGATCCATACGTTTTTTAAGAGAGCTTGTAAAAAATTATCTGATCCTTGCTCATAAAGAACTGGAAGATATTCCTTTGGAGGATGAAAGCGAAACCCTAAGTGATTTTGAGGAGGACAGCTTTTCTCAATATTATTATGCCGGACGGCCAAAGGCGGAAAAGCCGGGACCAAAGGCATTTCAGCTTCCGGGCCCAAAGCTTGAGAGAAGTGATATGGAGATTACGGAAATGGTCGTGCCGGTTTCACAGATTTTGGAAAAGGCCCGGTCTTACGGTGTTTCAATGACGGTTTTTCTGACAAGCATTTTTATGTGTGCCATTCATGAAGAAATGACCGCACGGCAGCAGCGGCGGCCGGTGACGATCATGGTGCCGGTGGATCTGCGCCAGTATTTTCCATCCAGCTCTATGACTAATTTTTGGGGCTGGCTGGAAGCCGGATATCATTTTCATGGGGAAACATCTTTTGAGGATGTGCTGACACAGACAAAGCAGTTTTTTGAAAAAGAACTGGTAAAGGAGCGGGTGGCAAGCCGGATGAACGATTATATCCGTCTTGAAAAAAATCCGTTTCTGCGGGCCGTTCCCCTGGAGATCAAAAATCTTTTCCTCCAGGCGGGAACACGGTTAAGGTCGGGCAATATTACGGCGATCCTTTCCAATGTGGGCAAGATAAAGATGCCCCAGCCCTATGCACCGTTGATCCAAAGATTTGGCGTATTTACAAGTACGGATAAGATGCAGCTGTGCGCATGCTCTTACGGAGACGAGCTGGTGCTTGGCTTTTCTTCTAAATTGATGAGTACCAATATCCAGAGGAATTTTGCCCGGATGCTGAAGGATGAAGGGATTTCCTGTGAAATTTCGGAAAATGTTTTTCCGCCTCAGGATACCCAGCCCCGTTATCCCGGACGGCAGGCCTTTCAATGGTTTTCATTTGCAGCGATCACTGCGGCTGTTGTGTGTATTATGGCCAATATTATGATCGATGCGTTTATATGGGCGCCTTTTGCCTGCGGCGGCATTTTGTGTTTGTGGGTGTGCGGCGCGGTGGGATATGTAAAGCGTAGGAACATTTTGAAAAATCTTATGTGGCAGGTGGTCATCGCCACTTTGTTTTGTGTGGCGTGGGATCTGATCACCGGATGGCGCGGCTGGTCTGTGGACTTTGTGTTCCCAATTGCCGTGTGCGGCGTATTGCTGGCCATGTTTATTATTGCAAGAGTCCGGCATCTGGAAACCCCGGAGTATCTGATTTATTTTATAATGGATACAGTCCTGGGACTGGTGCCCCTGGTCTTATATGCAGCAGGTGTTGTCCATTTCATTTATCCATCCATCATTTGCGGCGGTATCTGTTTTCTGACTCTTGTGCGCCTGCTCATTTTCCGCTACCGCGACATGAGCTCCGAGCTTCATAAAAAATTCAGGCTTTGACAAAGAGGGGATTAAGACAATGCGGTTAAGTACGTTATGTTATTTGGAAAAAGACGGAAAGTATCTGATGCTCCACCGGGTTTCCAAGAAAAACGATGTGAATAAAGAGAAATGGATCGGCGTAGGCGGTAAATTTGAGCCCGGGGAAGCTCCGGAGGAGTGTCTCATGCGGGAGGTTTATGAAGAAACCGGATATCGCCTTTTAAATTACCGATTTCGGGGGGTACTTACCTTTATCTGCGATGTACAGGAACCGGAGTATATTTTCTTATATACTTCGGACCGTTTTGAAGGAGAGCAGATCCTGTGTGACGAAGGCGTCCTTGAGTGGGTAGACAAAAAGGATGTTCTGTCCTTAAATTTATGGGAAGGGGACAAAAAAATGTTTCAGTACCTGGAAGAAAAGACAGAGCCGTTTTCGTTAAAATTGGAATATAAAGGGGATAGGCTTGTGAACCTTGAGACGTTTTAGTTTTCGGCGTTTGGCGCGGCACAAAGTCATAAATTTCATGCAGCCATGGAATTTATGACCCTTTGCCGTTTGCCTCACATAAACTTTATTTATGGAGGGCGGTACAAAATGTTATGCATTGCGAATGCTCCATGCAGGGTTTGAGGACACTGTATGGAGGCTTAAAGCCATTTTTTATTTTGTGGAGTACCCAGTCATTATCCCAGCTTGGAAGTGCAATGACCAGCTTCGCCTTGTCCCTGTGGCTGTATGAGCAGACCGGCTCTGCATTGCAGACCGCCCTTCTGTCCATATGCTCTTATGCGCCTTATGTCGTTATGAGTATTTTTGCCGGCGCTTTAAGCGACCGGTGGGATAAAAAGAAAACCATGCTGGTGTGTGATACGTTTGCCGCCTGTACGACAGTAGCTGTGCTTATTTTGCTTAGAACAGACCTTCTAAGGCCGTGGCATATGTATGCTTTAAATGCCATTAACGGGCTTATGAATACAGTCCAGCAGCCGGCCAGCGATGTGGCCATGACGATGATCACGCCGAAAAGGCATTATCAAAAGGTCAGCGGCATGCGGTCATTTTCCAATTCTCTGATCACTATTTTAAATCCGGTACTGGCGACGGCAGTTTTTTCCTTTGCCGGGATGGACGTTGTGATCTATCTGGATCTCATGACCTTTGCTGTGGCATTTTTTGCGCTGCTTGTGGGCGTAAAGCTGCCTTTGCTGACGGAAGGAGAGGCTTCACAAAAAGAATCTTTTGAAGTAACAGTAAAGTCCGGCCTCAGGTATTTAAGAGACAACCGGCTGATCCTTGTACTGATCCTGTTTTTGGCAGGGGTTAATTTTGTGGCATCTGCCTTTGACGCAGTGCTGCCTGCCCTGATATTGTCCAGGGAAAATGGCGGTGAGACTGTGCTGGGAACAGTATCTTCCTGTGCAGGGATTGCAACCCTTTTGGGAAGTATTATCGTAACCATCCTTCCTGCACCGAAAAATCGTATCCGGGTGATCTACCTGACGATGCTTTTTTCTCTCGGAACAGAGAATTTCCTTCTGGCTTTTTCCCAAAGCCCTGTTTTGTGGTGCGTGGGACAGATCATTGGCTGGATCCTTGTTCCGCTGATGAATGCCAATCTGGATGTGATCCTGCGTTCCACCATTCCCCTGGAGCTTCAGGGCCGGGTGTATTCCTGCAGGAATACCCTCCAGTTTTTCACCATTCCGCTGGGATTGTTTGCGGGCGGTTTTCTTGTGGATCATGTGTGTGAACCCATTATGGCATCAGACATGGCAAGAGGACTGCTGACAGATCTGTTTGGTCAGGGAAAATGCATATCGTTTTACGATTACTGTAGAGTAAGAAAAAACGGCTGCCCCCTGTGTTTTGGCGTCCTTTGCCTGGGACAGGAGACTGCCGTTTTTTATTGCCTAAATGTCTTTCTTAGATAATATTCTGACAGATAAATACCAGGATACAGCAAATAAAAGGATGGAGATCAGTACAATGAGGATCAGCGTTTGGATGGTGTATCCCAGCAGCAGGAGCAGCGCCGTAAAAATGCCGCCTGCCTCAGGATAGGCCAGGATGGCGCCCATGATACTTTTGTTTTCATCAAATATAAAGTAAAAGGGCATAAGAACGCTGCCTGAGATCAGCGCCATGGAAATGCTGATGCATATAAACAGCTGGGCGGATTCGGTACTTTGGCTGAAAATCAGGTTGACGGCCATACCAAAAAGAATACCGAAGATCAGGCCCACAAAGCTTAACAATACGTACATAATGTATTTGCTGCTGATATAGGTTTTTCGCGACACAGGGGCAGTAACGACGGTTTTCTGCCAGCCGGAGGTTTTATCCACGTTGATGGTTGAGGCAACATTCATTCCAAGCAGCACGGTGGCCAGGACGGTTAATGTCCACGGGCTGACAAGATAGGATAAGCTTGCGCCGATAATAAGAAATACAATGCCTAATATTGCCAGTATGGATCTGGTAATATAAAAGTCTTTTAAAAGCAATCCTTTCATTTTGATTCCCCCTTAATATACATGGTAGTGTCAAATACTACCTGTTTTTTTGTTTCAAAATATAATAAAAACCTTGATTTTAAGGGAAATCTGCAATAAAAAGAGCATTGACCTCCCTTTTCATGTATAATGTCAGTGACCAAACATCCATT
>DVIT01000052.1 GCA_018711005.1 Candidatus Scybalocola faecigallinarum
AATCTCCTTTAGGGCGCACATATAATCCAGGAATCGTTCCCCGGTAAAGCTATCGTAAAGCCCCTGCTGCTGGGGCATAAATCCCAGAAGCCTCCGGAAGGCCTTTCCCATCTTTAAAGCATCCCGGCCATTCCAAAGTACCTGCCCCGAATCCGGCTTCAACACCCCGGTGATGATCTTCATCAGCGTGGACTTTCCGGCGCCATTAGGGCCTAAAAGGCCGTAGTACCCGGCTTTAAGGGTAAAAGAAACATCCGCAAGAGCCTTCTTCTCCATCTTATCGGGACGCTTAAAAAGCTTCCCGGATCTTTCCAGCCGGACATAGGTTTTGCTGATTTTTTCTACACTTAGCTCCATAAAATCTCCCCGTATCTCTTTAATTCAGGACCTCTAAAAACACATCCTCCACCGGCTCCATGGCATCGAAACGATTGTTCCAGAAATCTTCTTTTTTAATGACTGACAGTTTTGACATGAGTACATCTGTTACTATAGGATTGCCAGCCGGGTCAAAGCTGTCCACAGGCACCTCCAAAGTGCCGCTGGTCACAAGGAATTCATCGCCAAATTCACCAATGATTCCTAAATGTTGTCTGCTATAAGCATCCAGGGATTGCGTATATGGCTCTAGGGTAAAAACCTTACCATCCCTAAGGTCGGTCCCCATTTTTGCAAATTCACCGGTGTCGCCTACTATGTCAAAAATCAGATGCTGATCATAAATAGGATAAAACGATCCAATTTCCTCAACATTAACAGATTCTGCTGACAGGGAATCAACGATCATCCGCTCCTCTCCGGTGGAAAGACACACTTCCTTCAAACAGTCGTTATCCACATCCAGTAAATAAATATACTCCCCGCTGTATTCTTCCGTCATTGTATCCTGCTGCCATGACAGGATCTCTTTTTCAGTTCCATCTGTAATGTTATATTGAGAAATCCTATGGACCTGAGAGTAATAAGGCGCCATGGGGTCTTCACTATCCTTGTCTTCTGCATGTATTTCTTTCAAAACAAGGTTATCTCCATAAGCGCTCACCAGAAAGGCAGCATCCCCACCCATCTCCTTTAAAGGCTCGATTTTTCCGGAATCGGTACAGATACGCACAAGCCACTGCTTATCCTGCTTTTGCAGGATCGTATATAAATCCTGACCGTCACTGGCAATACCGCCAGTGGGAGCATTATAGTCTGTAAAAGTCACAATAGACTGGCGGTTTCTCCCATCCAGATCCATACGGTACAGTTCGCCAGGGGTATCGTCAACATTAGTCCGACACATAAACAATGTATCGTCCATAGCAAATAATCCGCACCCTCCATGGGTGTTTTCGACCCAGCTTGGATCTGACGGATCATTATGATCCGCTGAAAGATCCGGGGAAAGAAAAATTCTTTGTCGTGTCGCCACATCGGTATAAAGGATATTCCCTGTGTAATCACTGGAAAAAGACCCGATCTCATAACAGCCATAGGGACTGCAGGCCATGAATATTTCCCAGTTGACGATCATCTCCAGCTCATTTTCAGAACCGTCTGTCTCAGCTTCCGCTGCTGTATCAGATGCCATACGGCTTTCTGCATTGGCCGTGTCCTCTGTATTCCCCGGATCAGGTGCTGTTTCCTGGTTTGTGCATCCGGATACTGCAGCAAGACATGTCACTAATAAAATCGAAATTATTCCCTTTTTCATAAAATTCCCCCTTTAATTGTTTCCGTTTCCGGCACACTTCGGAACGGTTACGTTTAATCCCCTTAATTTTAATATATACATGTTTCTGATATGTTTCCGTAACAGTGGGCCCATTGTCGATTGCTGTCGATGAATTGTGGTTGAACTCAGATTTTCACTATGGTATGATGCTTATATCATCTTGATGTTACGCATCTGTACAGTCCGCTCAACGGACATATCTTAAGGGAAGCCGTTCTTGTCCTCCCAAACGTTCCATGTTAAAATAAAATAAGAGCAGGAAAATATGTCATACATGGTGACTCAGGAAGTATCCGAGGATTTTAAAGGTGGAGCCCATATTATCTATGTTAATTCTGCCATTGAGGACGAAACAGAGCTTGGCAGGCTGATCCATGACCTGCATTGTAAGAATGCTGATGACATGCACAGTGAAGTTCTGGCGCGCCGTGTCTGTGAGCTTAAAGAGACTCAGAAGGGAGTAGATCGCATGAGTGAAGTATTAGATAATCTTTTCCACCAAATGTATAACGAAAAACTTAACATGTATAATGAAAAACTTAAAATTGTCGAACAGCAGGCTATGGAGCGCGGTGAGCTAAAAGCAAAAAAAGAAGCCGCCCTTTCCCTGGCCGGTATAGGGCTGACCATAGAGCAGATTGCACAGGCGCTAAAGGAAAACGTGACAACCATCCAGGAATGGCTGTCTGAAAACCTGGCTTCATCGAAATAGCAGCCCTATACATGCAAAATAAATCGTGGATCCCACACGCCAAAAAGGCTGTCCCCCGGGAAAGCTCAGCTCCCATGAAACAGCCTTTTTGTTGTCCGAAATTTATTTTTACTGCTCACGCAGCCGTTCCTGCCGGGCCTCCTCCAGCATCATGTCCTGGACCTTCATAAGCCGCACCTGGGTGCTGCGTTCATTTTCGTCCAGCTTCATGGAAATATAGCGGATCTTTTCCTGGGCAGCAGGGATGACCACATGCTCCAGGGCGTTGACCCGGCGCCGGGTCTTTTCAATCTCGGCAGCCAAAAGCTCGGCGGCTTTTTCGGTCTGGGCCAGGCGCAGCATATCGGGAAGGAGTTTTGAAAGACCTGAGATTGCCCTGTCCAGCTCAAAAGATGTACAGGCAAAGCCATAGCTGTAAATATCCCCTTCCTTGGCCGTTTTGGTGGCCGTATGATATTCCGGGACTTCTACGCTCATGACATTTTTCTTTTGTATGTCCAGATATACCTCCTGCTTTGGCGCCAGCAGCGCTGTATTCATGACCTGATCAGAAACCGATGCCTTGGCCAGGGCAAAGTCTTTATTGGAGGCGGCAATGCCGGCCTCCACCTTTTCACGGAGCCTTCGGTTTTCCCGCACCAGATCTAAAAACTGGCGCATCAATTCGTCCCGCTTGTCCTTTAAAAGCTTGTGCCCCCGAAGGGCTGTTGAAAGCTTTTTCTTTTGCCGGGTCAGCTCCATACGCGTAGGGTTGATCTGAGTGGACGCCATAATTATCCCTCCTCTCCCCCATAATACTGATCCAGATATTTGTCATCGATCCGTTTCAGCTCTGAGCGCGGGAGCATGGAAAGCAATTTCCACCCAATATCCAGCGTTTCTTCAATATCGCGATCCGTATAATATCCCTGAGAAACATACTGAGCCTCAAAGGCATCGGCAAAACGGGCATACTTAAGATCCATTTCCGTCAGGGCGGCTTCCCCCAAAACGATCATCAGTTCCTTGGCCTCTTTGCCTCTGGCATAGGCGGAAAACAGCTGGTTCATCGTGCTGGCATGATCTGCCCGTGTTTTATTTTCTCCGATCCCCTTATCCTTCAGACGGGACAGGCTTGGAAGCACATCAATGGGCGGCGCAATATTTTTCCGGTACAGATCCCTGCTTAAAATGATCTGTCCCTCTGTAATATACCCGGTAAGGTCGGGAATCGGATGAGTCTTATCATCCTCCGGCATGGTCAAAATAGGAATCAGGGTAATGGACCCGGACTTGCCTCTTTGACGTCCGGCCCGCTCGTACATAGTGGCCAGGTCCGTATACATATATCCCGGGTAGCCCCTTCGTCCGGGAACTTCCTTTCTGGCTGCGGATATTTCTCTAAGAGCATCCGCATAATTAGTAATATCTGTCATAATGACAAGCACATGCATATCCTTTTCAAAAGCCATATATTCTGCTGCCGTAAGAGCCATACGCGGGGTTGAAATACGCTCCACCGGCGGATCATTGGCCAGATTGACAAACATGACCGTCCGGTCAATAGCCCCGGTCTCACGAAAGCTTTGAATGAAGAAATCCGCTTCTTCAAAGGTAATGCCCATGGCTGCAAATACAACGGCAAAGGGCTCGTCTGTGCCCCGAACCTTGGCCTGGCGGGCGATCTGTGCCGCCAGCTGGGCATGAGGCAGGCCGCTGGCTGAAAAGATGGGCAGCTTCTGTCCCCGGACAAGGGTATTTAACCCGTCAATGGCGGAAATCCCCGTCTGGATAAACTCCTGGGGGTAGCTGCGCGCCGCCGGATTCATAGCCAGGCCGTTAATATCCATCCGTGCCTTTGGAAGGATCTGGGGGCCGTCGTCTGCCGGCCGTCCAAGGCCGTCAAAAACTCTGCCAAGCATATCCTCGGATACGCCAAGACGCATACTGTGTCCAAGGAAGCGCACCTTGCTGTTGGAAAGGTTGATCCCAGCAGAATTTTCAAAAAGCTGGACAACTGCATTGCTGCCGTTGATCTCCAGCACGCGGCAGCGGCGGGTCTGTCCGTTGGCCAGTATGATTTCTCCCAGCTCATCATAAGTAACGTTTTCCACACCGGAAACCATCATTAAAGGGCCGGCAACCTCCTGGATCGTCCTATATTCTTTCAGCATCCCCAAGCCCCTCCTTTCCGTTTGTGCTTTGTGATCCGCCGGGGATCTTGCCCGGGCTTTGGTCAAGGATCTGTTTTATTTCTTCGGTAAGCGCCTCCAAAAGCGTCTCATACACATGGGCCATTTCCGACTCAGAAATATATTTAAAACGGCCGATCTGCTCCCGGATGGCCATGCCGGACAAATCGTCCACATCTGCGCCCTTTTCCAAAGCAGCTTTGCACTTCTCGTAATACGAAAGCACCAGCTTCATCATTAAATACTGCTTTTCCAGGGATGTGTAGGTGTCTGTCTCGTGGAAGGAATTTTGATGAAGGAAATCCTCCCGGATGGACCGGGCAGCCTCAAGCTTAAGGCGGTCCGGTGCAGACAGGGCGTCCATACCGACTAACTGGACGATTTCCTGCAATTCAGATTCATCCTGCAAAAGCCCCATCATTTCATGGCGCAGCTCCATCCAGTCTTTGTGTACCTGGGTTTCATACCAGCCGGAAAGGCGGTCCAGATACAGGGAATAGCTGGTCAGCCAGTTAATGGCCGGGAAATGGCGTTTATAGGCCAGGTTCGCATCCAGGTTCCAGAAAACCTTTACAATACGCAAGGTGGCCTGGGACACAGGCTCCGAAATATCCCCGCCAGGGGGAGATACCGCGCCGATAGCCGAAAGCGTTCCTTCCCTGCCGTCCTTTCCAAGAGCCACCACACGCCCGGCACGCTCATAAAACTGGGCCAGACGGCTTCCAAGATATGCCGGGTATCCTTCCTCGCCAGGCATTTCCTGAAGTCTGCCGGACATTTCACGCAAAGCCTCCGCCCACCGGGACGTAGAGTCTGCCATAAGAGCCACTGAATATCCCATATCACGGAAATACTCTGCAATGGTGATGCCGGTATAAATAGACGCTTCCCGGGCGGCCACAGGCATATCGGATGTATTGGCTATAAGCACGGTACGCTCCATAAGAGAATACCCGGTTCTCGGGTCCTTAAGCTCAGGGAACTCATTTAATACATCGGTCATTTCATTGCCCCGCTCTCCGCAGCCAATGTACACCACAATATCAGCCTCCGCCCATTTGGCCAGCTGGTGCTGGATCACAGTCTTTCCGGATCCAAACGGCCCCGGCACGGCTGCCACACCGCCTTTGGCAATGGGAAATAATGTATCAATAACCCTCTGCCCTGTGATCAGGGGCATTTGGGGCGCCAGCTTCTTTTTATAAGGCCGCCCGAAGCGCACAGGCCATTTCTGCATTAATGTCAGCGGCTTCACACCCTCCCGGGTCTGAAGGGTCGCTGCAGTTTCCTCCACAGTATAGTCCCCTTCCTCTATGGAAAGGATCGTCCCTGACATATCCGGCGGCACCATGATCTTATGAAGCACCACCGGCGTCTCCTGGACCGTACCGATCACATCTCCGGCCTCCACACAGTCGCCTGCTTTCACACATGGCGTAAAGTGCCACTTCCGCTCCCTGCTTAACGCAGGCACCTCAACGCCCCTCTGCAAAAGATTGCTTCCGGTGACCTTCATAATATCGTCTAACGGCCGCAGAATCCCGTCATAAATCCGTCCGATGAGTCCCGGCCCAAGCTCTGCGCTTAAGGGCATTCCCACAGATTCCACCGGCTCCCCCGGGCCAAGACCTGCTGTTTCCTCGTAAACCTGGATGGATGCCTGGTCCTGATGCATCTCAATGATCTCACCCATTAACCGCTGGCCCGATACACGGACCACATCGTACATATTTGCGTCCCGCATTCCCTCGGCAATGACCAGAGGGCCTGCCACTTTTTTTATTACACCTGTACTCATTTTAAGCCTGTCACCTGCCTTTATAAAATATCCGAGCCTACGGCCTGTTCCACAAAGCCTTTCACCCGGGCCATTCCTTTTCCCGTATTCCCATAAATTCCAGGGATCAGGATAATCGCCGGGGACGGCTTTCCAAAAAAGGCGGCAATATCTTCTTCCATGCCTGCTGCCAATGCTTCTGTGACATAGATCACGCCGTAGTCCTTTTGAGCCAGCTCCCAAAGCTTCTGCCGGCCTTCTTCTGCTCCTGAAACCGGAAAAATCGAAAGCCCCAGGGCCATAAAACCGTAAATACTGTCATAATCGCCAAGCACTGCGATCTTATACATACATATCACCCAGCCTTTCCCGGATCAGATCTTGAGGAAGACCGTTTTGCTTTACCGATAAGATCAGCCGGACGTATTTTATTTCATTTTCCCTGGCCAGCACATAAGCGATCAGCGGGCCGGCCGTGGAGGGATTGGACTTTTCCGGGCGTATAATGTCCATAATGGCGTCGCTGCACCATTTTTCAAAAGCCGCCGGAGATGTTTTTATAGCCTGGGCCCCGGATGAAAATGACGTATGTTCCACATAGTCTGCGATCTGATCCAAACCGCCCACCGCAGCATGGGCCAGGGTGTCCCGATCCAGCTCCTTTATGGGAGCCAGGGCATGTTCCAAAAAAGAAAGGGGGCGTCCCGTGGCACAGCTTCGCATGGCAATGCGCAGATTGGCAAACACCACAAACGCGGTCCCGTACTGTCTCAATACTTCATCCGGGCTGTTTTTGCACTGATGATAAAAGGCTTCCAGAAAATGCCGGTCCACAATGGCATCTGAAAGCTGTCCGTCTCCTGTGTGCAGGAGCGTCTCATACCCTTCCCGGGCGGCCCGGGCCATGTCTTTGGGAAGGCCTTCATAATCTCTTTCCCGGACACATGCTAAAACCTGCTCCCAGGGAATGGTCCCTCCCCGGACCAAAAAACGCTCCGGAGGAAGGGATGTGCCGGTACAGCACAGCTTTACCGCTGCTTTCACATTGTGATAATCATTGGGATATTTTAAAGGATCTAAAACCGACGGGTCTGTTAAAATTTCTTCCATACAGCGCCATATTTTATCTTCCTCAATACGCAAGATCTCCTCCGGCTCCCGGGCGTCGCCGCCCCATCCTAACTCCTTTAGCCGCTGGAGCGCCTGGGACAGATCCGCAGCGCCCATCAGCTGTTCCAGATCCTGACGGCTTAAAAGCGCCATTTCAAGGACACGGATCCGGGCCACGGCATAAATATAGTCATTTTTCATGTCCCGCCTCCTTCGGTCCTTTCATCAAATAAATACCCGTTTAAAAGATCTCTGAGTTCTTCTTCCCGGGACCAAAACAGCGCCGAAAAAGAACCATTGATTTCCACACCGCCGTAAGCCAGGATAAAGCCCCCATCCACAGGGCGGCATTCCTCAGCAATGGTCAAATGCCCTCCTGCCGCCTGGGACACCCCGTCAAGGGATTTTTGAAAATCCTTTGGGAAACGGCGATGATCTTTCTCTGAAAAATAAATGATCCCGTCTGCCGCCTGGGCAAACTGGCGGACCATATGCATGATCAACCGGAAATAAGCCTCATCTTCCAACGTACACAGCTTTTGTACAGCTGCCTGCATAGTTTCCTCAATCATCTGCTGCTTTAAGGCAAGATCCGCATTTTTTTCTTCCATAAGGATCCGGGAGTGTTCCTTTTCCAAAAGACGGGCCGCCTGTGCCTGCCGGGCCTGCTGTGCATCTTTAAGGATCTCCTGGCAGGCTGCGTCACACGACTTTTGTATGGCGTCAGCCTGCGCCCTGGCATCAGCTTCCATCTGGCGGACAGTGTCCATGGATTCCTGGCGGATCTGCTGGATAATATTATCTATTCCTGCCATTGTTTTCCTCCCAAGACACATTTAAAGATTAAATACAGATAAAAGGGAAATCAGCAGGGCCAGGATCGCATAGGTTTCCACCATGGCCGGAAGGAGCATGGCCTTTCCAAAAGTATCCGGACGTTTTGCCAGCATACCGATGGACGCTACTGAAGTTTTGCCCTGAAAGATCGCCGAGATCAGGCCTACAACAGCAATGGGCAGACAGGCCACAAAATATAAAAGCCCCTGGCCTGTGGTCAGATCTGCGCTTCCTCCTAAAATACCGATACGGCTTAAAGTGATAAAGGCAACCAGCATACCGTAAATGCCCTGGGTACCCGGCAGCAGCTGGATAATAAGCACCTTACCAAACAGCTCCGGCTTTTCTGAAAGCACGCCGGCTGCTGCACGGCCGCCAATGCCTACGCCGTAGGCTGAACCGATGCCTGCAAATAATGTAGCACACGCCGCTCCCAAAAGTGCAAATATAAGACCTAAATTTTCCATGACCTAATCTTCCTCCTTTACTTTTATATACTTATTCGATGCATCGGAGAAAGGACGAAACTCCTCCCCGTCACCCTCATAAAATTTGCCAAAAAACTCCACATATTGCAGACGGTTTGTATGGACATAAGCGCCCAGCAGGTTAATGGCCAGATTCAGCGTATGTCCTAAAAGAAAGATCACAATAAATGCGATGATCCCCAATATACCGTCCCCCATCATCGTTCCCATGGTATTGATCACTGAAGCAATAACGCCGGTGGCAATGCCAAGAGCCAAAAGCCTTGAATAGGATAAAACATCGGAAAGCCAGCTGGTGACCCCGTAAAGCTCATATGCCCCAAGGGCAAGTCGGATCCCGAAATTTTTCCGGTGCCGTCCGGCCATAAATAAAATACCCATAGCTCCCACAACCGCTAAGATCTGTGAAAGGCTCACGACCCATCCCGGAAATACAAGGGCTTTGCCTGCCATAGAAACAAAAATATCGCTTGGAAGGAGCATAAGGATCAGCCCTATAAGGAGCATATACCAAAAGACAACCTCACACAGACAATCCATGTATTTCTTCTCCCGGATCAGCAGGAAGCCTTTAATAGCCAGGCCTGCAAAAAGATGGATAATGCCAAACAAAAAGCTGAATACCAGCAGCTTCATAGGATCATCCAGGGGTGCAAACCACAGGGCCGGCACCGTAACCTCTTTGTGGAAAAATGCCTGGGCGACCACAGGGATCACATCGCCAAAATAGCCGCCAAACATAATGCCCCAAAAGGTTGTTGAGATCCCGCAGTATAAAAACATGGTCAGCATATCCTTGATCCCTTTGGGCATTTTCGGA
Organism: Candidatus Scybalocola faecigallinarum; assembly: GCA_018711005.1. GTDB lineage: Bacteria > Bacillota > Clostridia > Lachnospirales > Lachnospiraceae > Catenibacillus > Catenibacillus faecigallinarum. Next base: position 9,633 of record DVIT01000052.1, read on the forward strand.
TACTTTTTAAGAAACAGGAAGCATCCTGCCACCATAAGTATTCCGTATCCTGCATCTGAGAGCATAAGCCCAAAGAAAAAATAATAGAAAAATGCCATGATCGATGTGGGATCAACCTCTTTCCTGCCTGGAAGGCCATAGGACTCCACCACATTTTGGGTCGGCCCGGCAAAAGCGCTGTTGGACAGCAGCACGGGCACAGGCTCATCCACGGGAATGTCTTCAAGCTGGGCCACGCAGTTAAAGCGCGATTCTAAAAGCTGCTGAAGCTTTTCCGCGCCGTCCTTTGGCGTATACCCGGACAAATAGATCACATGGCTGGATTGCAGAAGCTGTCCCAGCATTTTATATTTTTCCGCCGAAGCTGTGTAATAATCCTCCAGGAACCGGAGATTTTCCCGTTCTCCCCACAGCCGCCGTATGGCAGAACAGATCTCCGTTTCCTGTCGGTCACAGGTTTCAAGGCTTTCTTTAAGCCCTTCCATGTGCCGGGACGGAGTCTCTGAAAAATCAAACGCCGCCCGTACAAACCCTTTTTTTCGCAAGGCATCTTCAATCTGCCCCTGCCGTTTTAAAAGGCACAAGACCACAAGACAGGTCTGTCCGGGGTCCTGGTCTATGATCTCAATTTCCACCCCATTGGACAGGTCTTTAAGGAGCTGCCTCACCTGAGCTTCATCCCACGCGCCGGGCAGTGTGCCAAAAAGAAGTGCCGTATAGCGGGTGCCCTGGTCATGTACAGGAATATCGGCAGCCATCCACGGCTTAAGGCTCTCCTGCTCCATTTGGATACGCAGCCGCGTGGCTTTTATATCATCCAACGCCTGCTGATACTTTTTAAGTTCCCGGGCAACAAGGGCAATGTGAGGCTCCTTGTCCGCCAGCCTTTCATAGGCTTTTGGGGAAAGCTCCCGCTTCCCCTTCAGAGCATCAAAAACAGATGTTTTTTCCGGCGCCCACTGATCCAGGATCTTTAAAGCACCGGAAACGTCTGCGGCCTTTTTTGAAAAATCCGCCTCTAAAGCTTTCGTATCTGTCTTTTTAAAAAAGGCATCCTCCGGATCCCCCATACGGATCTGGACCGTGCCTTTTTGACGCAGCAGCTCTAACAGTGCGTCACCGCAGGACTTCCATGCATACACATAAAGCTTTTGCATGTCTTTTACTGCCATTTTTTCACCTTCTCCCCTAAGTGAGCTTTTCCGGATCACAGCCCAGCACATAGGCAAACGCCTGCCGTATAGCCTCCGGCTGCCGTTTTTCAGCCTGTACTCTCAGCTGCTCACGCTGGCTTTGTCCGGCTTTGAAAATCCGGTCACGTTCCATGGCTGCCTTTTCCCGGGCCTTACAAAGCCCTTCCCGGATCATGCGCGCGCCTTCTTCCTTCGCTTCCTGCTGCCGTACCCGGGCATCTTCCTGCGCCCTTTCCACCGTTTCCCGTGCCGCCATCTCTACCGCAGCGACCTGCGCATCAGCTTCCTGCTCTGCCAGCCGTATCCGGTCAAGCATCTCTTTCATTTTCCTGCACCTTCTTTCTCATACCACCATATATGGTGTCAAAGTTTTGTTTAGATTATACCATGCTTTTCTATTTTTATGAAGTTATATTGTATAAAATTTCCTCAAACAAATCGAGGAAGTTGTTGATTTTGGCTATATTTGGATAGATTATCGGACACACTTTTTCCGTCGGATCCAAACTTGTGCCAAATACAGGATAAGCCCGGCCCCGCCAAGGATCAGTCCAAAGATCCAGTATATGGAAATGAGGCGGTTTGTGGTGCCGTAAATTTCCAGGATCCCCTGTACATTTCATAAATGCCGCCAAAAAGCGCGCATAATCCGGAAATCCAAACATAAACAAATCCGGTTTTGGCCAATGACATATCCCTGTTATCTTTTAGGCTTGATTGCTTAAAATTTCCTTATAGATCCTCATGGAATCTTTAACCGCATCAAAATGGGAGGATGCATTGTCATCAATATACACTGTGCGGATAGAGATTTCCTTTAAAGGTATCTTTAATTCCCGGCATTTTAACAAAATATTCATTTCATACTCATAGCGGTCTCCGGGAATAGATAAAAGCGCCGTGATCAGCGCGATCCATGTTCGGTCCATAATTTTACCGCCTTCTGCCGCCAGGCATATTTCCGGCATCCTGAGGCATACTGCTGCCCATGCCGCTGCCGCCGTTATACACAAAACTGTCCATAGTGATGGAAGTCTGGCTGGATCCTGCATCCAGGGTATAGGTATTTCCCTGAATAATATCCGGACAGCTGACAACAACATTGCTAAAGCCTTTGGGCGCTGTCCATGACAGTAAAAGATTTCCGTCAGCATTCGAAAGCTGTATCCGGCTGTCTGCTTCCTGACTGTCCACATTAACCATGATCACTCCCTGGGTGGAAGCATCACTAAAGCTTTCCGCCATACCGGAGCTTCCGGCTGCAATCAGCGTGCCTCCGGTTATCGTGGCTGACGAAGCATAATCTAAAGCTCCGTTTGCCCCGTCTGTGGGGCCGGAAATATAAATAACGCCGCCCGAAACCCTGATGCTCCCGTTAGAGTCCATGCCATCGCCGGAAGCATTCACATAAAGTGTACCGCCGGAAATTTCAATAAACATGCTTTCCGTATCTTCTGAAGCAAAATCCAGATTTCGGATCGTTGTTTTGCCGAACGTATCCGGCACCATCCATGCACCCATAACATCCATTAAAGCAGCTTTCTGCCGGCGGGTTAATAAAAACTTTATCTCATAGCGTTTAAAGATCATTTGTGCAGACAACGCTGTAGCCTCCTTCCTGTTCGGTTTTTGCGCGACATAAAGTCATAAAACTTCATGCAGGCATGAAATTTTATGACCTTTTGTCCCTTGTCGCATTTTACATTCTAAAGGGCTTACTCTAATTGAAGTTAAAAACAGCGTCTTTTTTATCTCCGTTTTAATTATCTGTGGTATACTTTTAGAAAAAGAAATGAAAGGACCGATAGAATATGCGTTTATTACTTGCTGAAGATGAAAAATCCCTGGCCAGAGCCATTGGGACGATCCTTGAAAAAAATCATTATTCCATTGATCTTGTATATAATGGACGGGATGCTTTAGATTATCTTATGTCAGACACTTATGACGGCGCCATTTTAGATATTATGATGCCGGAAATGGACGGGATCACTGTGCTGAAAAAACTGCGGAACCTGGGGATCTCCACACCGGTGCTTCTGCTTACGGCAAAATCCGAGGTTGAGGATAAGGTCAACGGTCTGGACTCCGGAGCTAACGATTACCTTACAAAGCCATTTGCCACGCAGGAGCTTCTGGCCCGCATCAGAGCCATGACCCGCACAAACACGGCCCAGTCCAGCTCCCGTATGCATATGGGCAATATTACTCTGGACCGGGCAACCTTTGAAATATCAACGCCCTTTGGCAGCTTCCGCCTGGCCAACAGGGAATTTCAAATGATGGAGACACTTATATCCAATCCCGGCCATGTGATTCCAAGCGAACGGTTCCCGGAACCCCCCTACTACCCGGTATTTTTCAGTGCGTTTGAATACAGAGGATGGAACAGTTCTGTCTGTAGATACAGGAAAGATCGCAGCCATTGATGCAGATGCGGCAGAAGCTTATGCCGCACAGGTATGGCAGACCCGGCGCCTTCGGGGATTTTCAGACGCTTACCGCTACGGTGTTTTGGAAAATGACAGGGAAACACTGATGGTCTTTCTGGATTGCCGTCAGAATATTTCCACTTTCCAGTCGTTTTTGGTAACCGGATGCCTGATCTGCCTGATCGGCCTGACTGCAGTGCTTGTACTGCTGATCTTTTTCTCCGGCCGGGTCGTTGCTCCGGTGGCCGAAAGCTATGCGCGGCAGAAACGATTCATTACCGATGCCGGACACGAGATCAAGACCCCCATTACGATTATTGACGCAGATGCAGAAGTGCTGTGTACTGAGATTGGAGAAAATGAATGGGTCCGGGATATTCAGGCACAGACCAGGCGCCTGGCGGCACTGACCCAGGATCTGATTTATCTTTCCCGTATGGAGGAAGGCCCAAAGGCTATGACTATGATCGATTTTCCGTTTTCAGATCTGGTGACAGAAACCCTCCAGTCCTTTCAATCTCTGGCCACGACCCAGAAAAAGCAGCTGCAGATCCATATACAGCCCATGATCTCTGTCCGCGGCGATGAAAAGGCCCTTGGACAGCTTGTGACTATACTTATGGATAATGCCCTGAAATACTGCCCGGAAGGAGGAGATATCTCGATCCTGCTCCAGCGCATTGGAAAAAATGCCCAGCTCATTGTAACAAACACCGCCTTAAATATTTCCCGGGACCAGCTCCCTCATTTGTTTGAACGCTTTTACAAGGGCGACCAGTCCCGGAGCAGCGATGGCAAGACCAAAGGCTATGGCATTGGCCTGTCCATTGCCCAGGCAGTGACCACGGCCCATAAGGGCCGTATCTGGGCGTCCAGCAGCGACGGACAGTCGTTGACCATCACAGTCCAGATTCCGGCAGACAGCGGAAGTCTCAGCGTCTAGTCTCCCGGCCGCAAAAGCGCCCCTCTGCACGCCCCGCCGCAGCGCCTGAGGGCATACTCAGGCGCTGTATAAAAATATTTGTCATAAAGGCGCACTTCAAAAAAGGTGCCGCAAATAAGAAACTGCCTTTATGGCGTTTCTTTAATGCTGACACCTTTGTCACTTCATTTCTTCAGTTTTTATAGGATAATGGTTATCAAAGCAGGCTTTGCATATACCAAGGCCTCCGGCCATTTCCTCAAGATCTTCAATCTTCATATACCCCAGGGAATCTGCACCAATGATCTGACGGATCTCCTCCACTGTATGGGATGAGGCAATGAGCTGATCGTTAGATGGAACATCGGTTCCATAATAACAGGGATATAAAAACGGCGGTGCGCTGATTCGCACATGGACCTCTTTGGCTCCGGCGCGCTTAAGCATCTGGATCAGATTTGCCATGGTCGTTCCCCGGACAATGGAATCATCTACAAGGATAATGCGCTTCCCCCGAACAACCGGTTCCAGCACGTTAAGCTTTAATTTAACGCCGGATTCCCGTTCCTTTTGGGTAGGTTTAATAAATGTCCGGCCAATATAGCTGTTTTTGTAAAAAGCAAGCTCAAAAGGAATTCCCGCATACTGGGCATAGCCTCTGGCCGCTGTCAGTCCTGACTCAGGCACGCCGGTCACAATATCTGCATCCACCGGATATGCTTTGGCAAGGGCCTTTCCGGCGCGGATCCTGGCATCATAAACCTTGATGCCGTCTAATGTACTGTCTAAACGTGCAAAATAAATATACTCGAAAATACAGTGGGCCCGCTGTTCCTGCGCAAGACTCTTATCCGACGTTACCGTTCCGTCGCTGTGGACCGTCACCAGCTCGCCCGGCTCAATATCCCGGATAAACTCTGCCCCTACAGCGTGAAGGGCACAGCTTTCAGATGCAACAATATACGCATTGTCCCGTTTTCCAAGACACAACGGCTTTAATCCCCATGGATCTCTTAATGCCATCAGCTTTCTGGGACTCATGACCACCAGGCCGTAAGCGCCTTTAATTTTTCTGGCAGTTTTAAGCAAGGCTTCCTCTACACTTTTAGAATGGACCCGTTCCCGGGCAATGTAATAGGCGATCATTTCAGAGTCTGTCGTTGTCTGGAAAATGGCTCCGCCATAAACAAGCTCCTGTTTCAGTTCCCCCGCATTGACCAGATTGCCATTGTGGGCCAGAGCCAGCGTCCCTTTAATATAATTTAACACAAGGGGCTGGGCATTTTCCCGGGTAGACGCGCCTGTGGTAGAATAACGCACATGGCCCACGCCAAGATTTCCGTGAAGCCGGCTGATATTTTCCGCTTTAAAAACCTCCTGGACAAGTCCAAGATCCTTATGGAAAGCAATATTGCCATTAGCCCCGGATGTGTCGGTCACAGCAATGCCGCAGGATTCCTGTCCCCGGTGCTGCAAAGAACACAGGCCGTAGTAGACCGATGCCGCCACATCATTTCCGGAAAGGTCATAAATGCCAAAAACACCGCACTCCTCATGAACGCCATGGGACTGGGAAGAATCTGCCGCTAAAAGCTGGCCGTCTTGCAGCGTTTTGTGGGTTTGGATCATCGTTTTCACTCCTTTACTCCTTCTCCCCCCGGTTTGGCCCGGCATTGGGCCAGGTGATCTTTCATGGTTTTGATCATCTTCCTTTACAGGGAGAAGTACATGAACTATTTTAACCCACATTTTATATTTTGCAAGTTTTTTTTGCAAATCCGAGCGGGCATGGCTGAATCGTTGCATATTTAACAGAGCTATTCAACCACGACGCCTTTCACTTCATAGCCGGTCCCTTCCAGGGCCTTCTTTATATCTTCTTCACCAATATCTTCCTGGGAAACAATGATCGTCTGTCCCTTACGGTGAGATGACTTTACTTTTTTGACCTTCAGATTTTTTCTGATAGCATCATTTACATGAGCCTCGCACATGCTGCACGCCATGCCGTCAATATTTGCAATGATCTTTACCATAGTGATCCTCTCCTGTCCGTTTTTTCGTTATTTTTCGGGCCAGACAGGCCTGCTTTTTCATGCAGCCATAAAAAACGCGCCTGTTTGCCCCTCATATTATTATTATAAAAAATCAAACAGGAAAAGCCAAGGCACAGGAAAGTTCATGATATTTTTTCTCATCAGCAGCAGTTACTGCTCACAAAGCGAACAGTAACCTGCAATAACCTAGGTACGTTTTTTCTTACCTGTTTTTTTATGAATAACTATTGATGTTGTTCTTACTGTACTCACCGGTGAGAAAATCAGTCCGGGAATATTCTTTATCAAAGAAACCAGATTCTTAAAATAGGGGAAATGGTCCACTCCGCCATAACGCCTGTATTCCTGATCTCCATCATAAAGAAACATATTATAATTCATACCATCGTAAAACGGCCCCGGGTTCGGCGAATTTTTAAAATCTCTGAGAATATCATATAGCTTATTGAAAACCTTTTTATCCAGGTAAACGGTCCGAATTTCAGAATATGTATCATCATCATAACCCACATAAGATAGCACTTTCCCGTCTTTATATATCGCCCATACCCGGAAACCCGCACGATCACTTCGAATCCTCCTGCTGCCATCTATTTCTTCCAGTATAAACCATAAATTCTCTGTCGGCATGAATTTCTCTATTTCCTTTACTTCCGTCAAAACGCCTCCGCACACAAAACAAAATCTCTGATTCTCATCTGTAATCTTAGTCCCGCATTTTTTGCAATATCTCATATGACTCCTCCTCCTTTGTCAAACTCTAGTATACAGAAAAATCCACGCAGTTACAAATATGAGGCACTTCATTCTGTAATAGTCATTTTCTATTAGTGTAAAGAAGGTTATTGAAAAAATTTATGATTTTTTTACACAAAAACATGTTAAAATCCAAAAAAAAATTGTATAATATAGTCAACAGCATCAAAATGAAAGTGAGGGCTTATTTATGAAGCAAAACAACATGATAGCAATGATCTTAGCCGGCGGCCGTGGCTCCCGACTCCATGATCTGACAAAAAAAGTTGCTAAGCCGGCCGTTTCTTATGGCGGCAAGTATCGTATCATCGACTTTCCGCTAAGTAACTGTGCCAACAGTGGAATTGATATTGTGGGCGTATTAACTCAGTATGAGTCTGTCTTATTAAACAGCTATGTGGCCGCCGGCGGACGCTGGGGTCTGGATGCCAGAGACAGTGGTGTGTTTGTTCTTCCGCCTCGTGAAAAAGCTGAGGAAAACCTCAACGTTTACCGCGGAACTGCTGATGCTATTTCTCAGAATATTGATTTCGTCGATACATATGCACCGGAATATGTGCTGATCCTTTCCGGCGACCATATTTATAAAATGAATTATGCCAAGATGCTTGCTTATCATCTGGAACACAAAGCCGATGCTACTATTGCGGTTATCGAGGTTCCTAAAAAAGAAGCCAGCCGTTTTGGTATCATGAATACGGACGAAGACGACCGTATCATTGAATTTGAAGAAAAACCGGAGCATCCAAAGAGCAATCTTGCTTCCATGGGTATTTACTTATTCGATTGGAAGCAGCTGCGCAAGATGCTTGTAGCAGACATGAAGGATGACAATTCTAATCATGATTTTGGCAAAGATATTATCCCTCAGATGCTTGCAGAAGGCAAACGGCTGTTTGCATATAAGTTTAAAGGCTACTGGAAGGATGTTGGTACCATCGATTCCTTATGGGAAGCCAACATGGATCTGTTAAACAAAAATAATGAACTCGACCTGAGCGATCCTACATGGAAGATCTACACAGAAGATGCTACAACACTGCCCCATTACATCGGTCCCGATGCAAATATTAAGTCTGCATTTATCAACCAGGGCTGCATTATTGCAGGTGATGTTGAAAACTCTGTTTTATTCACAGGCGTCAAAGTCGGTGAAGGTGCAAAGATCATTGACAGTGTCCTTATGCCTGGCGTTGAGGTAGAGGACGGTGCCGTTGTTCAAAGAGCTCTTGTAGCTGACGGCGTTAAGATTGGAAAACAGGCTGTGGTTGGAAGCGCAGACAGCGAACACATCGAGCTTGTTGCGAAACGTGTAAAGGGGGCAGAATAAGATGAGCAAAGCATTTGGAATTGTAAATTTTTCCGGAAATCATATCTGGGTTAAGGGGCTGCAGCCGTACCGCCCGATCGGCGCATTCTCTTTTATGGGAAGATACCGCATTATCGACTTCCCTATCTCAAACATGAGCAACAGTGATATTGACCATATTCAGGTATATATACGCCGTAAACCCCGCTCTCTCACAGAGCATCTGGGAACCGGCCGCCATTACAACATTAACTCCAAAAGAGGTAAACTGCGCATCCTTTATGCCGAGGACGGTCTGGATAATGAAAACATCTACAATACTGATATCGGCGCTTTCCGTGAAAATATGGAGGTCATCGAAAAAGAGCCTTATCCTTATGTAGTCATTGCTCCCAGCTATATGGTCTATGCAGCAGACTTTAACGCACTGCTTCAGACGCATATTTCTTCAGAAGCAGATATTACCCTCCTGTACCACTCTGTGGACAATGCAAATGATGCTTATTTAAACTGCAATACTATCAACTTAAACCGTCAGAAAGGTGTTATTTCCATTGAGCCTAACCGCGGAACTGCCAAAAACAGAAATATTTTCATGGATACATATATTATGAAAAAGGAACTGTTCATGGATCTGGTAGAAAAGGCTCATAAGACATCCTCCATGTATACGCTGGCAGATATTGTTAATGCTGTATGCAGCACAGAGGATTATGACGTACGTGGCGTTTCTCACAGAGGATATTTCGCTGCCATTACTGATTTTAAGAGCTATTACGATGCCAATATCGATCTTATTGACTTTAAGATGGCCCGCAGCCTCTTTGATCCGGAATGGCCTATTTATACCCGCACCAACGATTCCTGCCCCACTCAGTATTTTGAAACAGCAGATGTAAAGAATTCTGTTGTATCCAATGGCTGCAATATGGAAGGCTATGTAGAAAATTCCGTTGTGGGCCGCGGATGTATCATCCAGAAGGGCGCTGTTGTTAAAAACAGTGTGCTCCTGCCGGGAACACTCATCGGTGAGAATGTTCATATTGAAAACTTTGTTGTCGATAAAGGCGCAAAGATCATTCATGCCAACGAGCTTATTGCAGAACCCGAAAACCCCGGCTATGTAAAACGCCAGGATACACTGTAATCCTGTAAATAAAAAACTCCTGTCTGAAAGGATTGTCCTTCAGACAGGAGTTTTTTATATGCACACATTAACGGGCATACTCAGCGGTATTTTGCAATAAGCCGTCTAAGTACAGGCAGCTGTCTTTGTGCTTCTTTAAAGTCCGGCATATGCCATTCCCAATTCGGGGAGCCTACGGTTCCAGGGGTGTTTATATGCCCGTCTTTTCCAAGGCCCAGCACATCCGGCATAGAGATCACCGCAATATCCGGCGTACTCTTTAATACATAAGCCATAAGCCGATGGGCTGTGCTGCCCTCTTTGATGCCTTTGCTTTTAAGGAACCGGCGAACCTTTCTTTGGGCAGCCCTGCTTTGCTTATGGTACCACTCCATTACTGTATCATTATCATGGGTGCCTGTGTAAATGATCATATTTTCATTTTCCGGCTCAATATCTGAGACATATTTTCCGGATGCATCCAGGGAAAAGACAAGGATCTTCATGCCCTTTAAGTGATAATGGTTTTTCAGGGTATGCACCTGGGGCCGCAGCATTCCCAGATCCTCTGCCACCAGATGAACGTCCGGGATCTCGCGGATAATGGTGTCCAGCACCTCATAGCCGGGGGCCTCGATCCACTCCCCTTCCACAGCGGTAGGACACTGGGCCGGGATCTTCCAGAAAGTATCAAAGGCGCGGAAATGGTCAATACGGATAATATCAAACATTTGCTGATTATAGCCGATGCGGTTGGTCCAGAATTTGTACCCTTCCGCCTTTAAGTGATCCCAGTCATAAATGGGATTGCCCCAGCGCTGTCCTGTGGCGCTGAAATAATCCGGCGGCACTCCGGCGATAAATACAGGGAATCCGTTTTCATCCAGCAAAAAGCTGTCCCGGTCGGCCCATACATCCAGGGAATCAATGCCTACATAAAAGGGAATATCTCCCATGATCCGGATCCCTTTGTCATTGGCATAGGTTTTCAGTGATTTCCACTGGATATAAAACATATACTGCAAAAACATATGGTAGCGGACTTCTTTTTCTATGTCTCCATCCAGGGGCGTCCGGTGGATGGGCCAGTTTTTGTCCGCCTCCGGCCATTCGTTCCAGCACCGGTTGTCATTTTTAGCCTTAAGGGCTCTGAAAACACCGTACAAATACACCCAGGGCTGCTGAATAAAGTCCAAATAGTCTTTATCCTCCCGGAAATTTTCAAAAGCCTCCCGCAAATAAGGCTCCCGAAACGCCCGTACCTGTTCATAATCCACCTTTTGGGCATGTTCCATAAAGGACGGCGGCAGCTCTTTGATCAGTCCCAGCTCATAAAAACGTTCAAGACTTAAATACAAATCGTCTCCGGCAAATGAGGAATAGGGCTGATAGGGTGAATTTCCATAGCCTACAGGGTTTAAAGGCAGGATCTGCCAAATGTCCACATGGCTTTTAACAAGCAGATCCACCCATGTATAAGCGGCTTTTCCCAGATCCCCGGCGCCTGTGGCCGAGGACAGGGAAAATACCGGCATTAAAATACCTGTTTCTCTCATGGGCTTGCTCCTTTCCGGCACCTGCGTCTTAGCTTAAGTGCCAAATATCGTTATTATATTCTTCAATGGTCCGGTCTGAGGAGAAATATCCGGCCTTGGCAATATTGACCAGGGATTTTCTTGCCCATGCCTTTTCATCTTCATAATCCTCCAGCATCTGTTCCTTGGTACGGATATAATCTTTAACATCCAGCAGTGCCATAAACCAGTCCTTATTTACGATCTCACGGTACAGGCGAACAAGGCATACAGGATCGCCGGTAAGGATCAGCTCTTTGCCGATAATAAAGTCTACCAGCTCCCGGATCATATCGTCCTGATCATAAATATCCTTTGCACAGTATGCTCCTGTATTATAAAGGTCAATGACTTTTTCAGAAGATTCTCCGAAAATATAAATATTGTCGTCGCCTACAAGGGAATGGATCTCTACATTGGCTCCGTCCTCCGTGCCTAAGGTTACAGCGCCGTTAAGCATAAACTTCATATTGCCGGTTCCGGAAGCTTCCTTGGAGGCCAGGGAGATCTGCTCGGAAATATCGCAGGCCGGGATCAATTTTTCCGCTTTGGTTACATTATAATTTTCCACCATAACGATCTTTAACCACGGGCTTACCTGAGGATCGTTGTTAATGAGCTGCTCAAGACACAGAATCAAATGGATAATATCCTTGGCCGTTGTGTAGGCGGGCGCCGCCTTTGCGCCAAAGATCATGGTCAGGGGACGCTTAGGCAGGTGTCTGGCTTTGATCTGTTTATATTTGTAAATGGCATACAATGCGTTCATCTGCTGGCGTTTGTATTCATGGAGACGCTTGATCTGTATATCAAAGACAGAATTTTCGTCAATATCAATGTTTTGGGTAGAATGTAAATAATGCTTCAGTTGGATCTTTGCATTTTTCTTAATCTCCCTCAGGGTAGAAAGTACCTTTTCATCATCAATATAATCTAACAGTTTCTCCAGTTTGGACGCGTCCTTTTTATAATCACTGCCGATCAGAGATTCTATATACTGAGCCAGCGGATAGTTGCAGTGGGTCAGCCACCGGCGGAATGTAATGCCGTTCGTCTTGTTGTTGAACTTTTCCGGATAGATTTTGTAAAACGGTCTTAACTCTGATTCTTCTAAAATCTTTGTATGGAGGGCAGCAACGCCGTTGACTGCATAGCCATAGTGAATATCCATATGGGCCATGTGTACCCGGTTTTCCCGGTCAATAATATAAACCCGGCTGTCGCTGTACTTTTCCCGTACCCGTGCATCCAGATCCCGGATAATGGGAAGCAAATGGGGAACGGTCTTTTCCAGGTAATCCATAGGCCATTTTTCCAAAGCCTCGGCCAGGATCGTATGGTTAGTATAAGCGCATGTGCGGGTAACGGTTTCCACAGCCGTATCCATATCCAGGCCTTCCTGTGTCAGCAGGCGGATCAGCTCAGGAATGACCATGGACGGATGAGTGTCATTGATCTGTACAGCAGCATATTCATCCAGCTTTGCCAGATCTGTGCAGCCTCTTTCCTTAGCCTCGGCCAGAATCAGCTGTGCGCCGTTGCTCACCATAAAATACTGCTGGTAAATGCGCAGGATCCGTCCGGCCTCATCGCTGTCATCCGGATAAAGGAATAATGTAAGATTTTTAGGCACATCGGTTTTGTCAAAATTAATTCCATCACAAATAATACTTTCGTCAATCGTATCAATATCAAAAAGATGGAGCTTGTTACATCCCTTTTCATATCCGGGCACATCAATATCATACATAACCGAAGTAAGGGTAAAATCCTTAAAAGGTACCTGGAAGCTGGTTTTTGTCCGTGTCAGCCAGCTTTCCGGTGTGATCCATGGATTTTTTTCTTCCTTTTGCTTGTTGTCTGCAAAGGTCTGCTTAAAAAGACCCTCGTGATAGTTCAGGCCAACGCCGTCGCCGCACAGCCCCAGATTGGCAATGGAATCTAAAAAGCAGGCTGCCAGACGGCCAAGTCCGCCGTTTCCAAGAGACGGCTCCGGCTCCACTTCCTCGATTTCCGTCAGGCTTTTCCCGTTAGCCTCAAGAACCTGGCGCACTTCATCAAACAGCCCCAGATTGATCAGGTTATTGGATAAAAGCTTTCCAATGAGAAATTCTGCTGAAATATAATACAATTTCCGCTTGCCTTCATTAGGACGGATCCCTTTCATCTTCTCCTTGGTCATCCACAAAAGCGCTGCGTAAATTTCTTCATTGGATGCTTCCTGGATGGTTTTATGATAATGCTCTGATAAAAACTGCTGTAATAATTTTTCCATGACTATACTCCTTTTTCTTTTTCAAGTTTTTCATAAACCCTGAGAATCTCACCCACGCTCCATGCCTGGGCAAAGCATCCCCTGGAGGCTGTAGGAACGGCGCCGTCATAAATTTCCGGCAGCTGGCCGATGCACCCTTCTCTTAATGCACTTTCAACAGATCCTAACTGGCCAAGTACCTTTTGCCTGGCCTCACGGCTGTAATCATGGACCTTTAAATAGGCCAGATAATAAGCTCCTAAAGGAAATACCCATACCGTTCCCTGATGGTATGCCATATCCCTCTTAAAGGTTTCACCGCCGTACTCCCCATGAAAATCCGGATCATCCATAGCCAGTGTACGAAGGCCGCAGGGGGTGTACAGCTTTTCAAAGACGGTTTCTACAATACGTTTCTCCTTTTCCCGGTCAAGCATTGTAAACGGCATGGAAACTGCCCAAATCTGATTGCACCGGATCTGGTCATCTGCCCGGCAGGGAACAGCGGATATAACATCCTTCAGGCACCCGGCGTCCTCCCGCCAAAAGGCTGCCGTAAAGGCTTCCTTTACCCTTTGGGCAAGCGCGCCGTAAGGAGCGCCGTCTTTTCCTGCGTCTTTGGACAAATTTTCCATGATCTTAAGGGCATTATACCAGTAGGCATTGATCTCTACCGGCTTGCCGTGGCGGGGCGTAGGAAGCACCTCGCCTACCCGCACATCCATCCATGTGACCTGATCCAGTCCCTGTCCGGCGCTGATAAGTCCGTCCTTATCCATATGGATGCCAAAATGAGTGCCTTTCTTATACCCTTCTATAATACGCTCCATCACGGGAAACATTTCCCGGACAAATGCCATATCCTTGGTTTTCAGGGTATATAAGTAGACACAATTAATAAACAAAAGTGCTGCATCTACAGTATTATACATGGGCTTATTGCCGCCTTCCGGAAAAAGGTTAGGCATAAGGCCGTCTTTTTCATGGGCTGCAAACGTATACAAAATGGATTTTGCCGTATCATACTGCCCTGTCGCCAGACATACGCCCGGAAGGGCAATCATTGTATCCCGGCCCCAGTCCTCAAAAAACGGATATCCGGCCAGGATGGTCTTTCCCTTTGTGGACGCCCGGCAACTTACAAACTGCCATGCGCTTTTTGCCAGAGTATCTGCCACAGGACTGGTAAAACCGGCAGTTTCAGAAAGGACTCTGCGGTCTGTCTTTGTCTGTTCAATGATCTTGGCCGCATCGTTTTTCCAGACGCTCCCGGTACGGTCTTTTTCCATAGAATAAACGATCTTAAGAGCTGCACAGGCTCCCGCCGGAACGTACAGAACGCTTTTAAGCACCGCCCGGGCGGTTCCTGACGGACGGCGGCCGTCACAGTCATCATAGCTGTAATAGCAAGTCTCCCAAACATCCACCGGCGCTGTCTTTACCTCTGCCCCGGTTTCCCCGCGGCTGCCGCTTTTTTGTTCCATGGAAACGTGCCAGGACATTTCCAGCCCATTAGCCTCAATCTGCCAAAGCTGATGTGAGCTTTCACTGTTTTCTCCAATAGCGCAATTTTCTTCTGAACCTGTATGCACTTTAAAAACCGTGTCTTTATCCAGGTCATGGCCTTTAGGGGTGAATTGTAAAAATGGTGTGATTTCCAGTGTACATCCGTTTTTACTCCGGTTATCGACAGTATACTGTACAGCTGCTGTATTTTCCTCCTGGAGCATTCCCATTTCTTTAACGATTTCCACCCCGTCAGTATCAAACTGCCACAGCGGCGTATCCTCAAAAACAAAGGCGGATAAATATTTATATCCGTTTTCATCGGGCGCATTGTCAAATTCCTGGGTGGACAGTACCCGCTCCTGCCCGTTGATATAAAGGACTTCTTTTAAACGGTGGATCATATTGCAGCGGCAGTTTGGGGCATTTGTACAGGCCATAAAAACGGAATGGTCGTTGCGGGCCGCTCCGCCGGCCATGGTCAGGGAGGTAAAGCCTCCCAGGCCGTTGGTCATTAAAAAGCAGTTTTCCTCACTTCTTGCAAGGCTTCTGAAATCAGGTTTTCCATAAATCCATTTCATGTTGCTGTCATTCCTTCCGGCACCCCGGATCATTTTCCTGTCATTCCCAGGATCACAAAGCTTTGGGGTGCTGCTGTTATACTTTTCGTTTCAACAGTTTCATGGTTTTTCCACAAAAAGGTGTTCTGGCTGTCTGCCAGCATTTCCCAGTGCCCTTGGGGCAGTGTAAAAGTTCTGGACTTTTTGCCGCTGTTGTATACAACAAAGAGCAAATCCCATGGGGACGGTTCTGTCTGGCTGTCATCCAAAGGCCGGTTGTCCAGAATGTAACCCGCAGCCATGGGGCGGGTAAAACCTTCCTTAAATCTGAGCCAGGCGCGGCTGCTTTTATCCTGAAGCCCCGGCAGCTGCTTGCGCAGGGCGATCAGTCCCCGGTAAAAATCTACCAGGTCTTTATTTTCCCATGCCATTGTCCAATCCAGGCGGTTGATCTGTATGGGAGCATTATAGCTGTTTTCAAGGCCGTCCTTTGTACGGCCAAATTCCTCCCCGGAAAGCATAAACAAAGATCCCTGGCAGGTCATATATATGCCGGCTGCCAGACGGTAGGCCATTTCCAGGGACAGTCCGCTGCTCACATCTGTGGTCAGGGAAAGTTTATCCCACAGCGTCCAGTTATCATGGGCAGATACATAAGAGATTATCTGGGACGGCGCTTTTACAGGCACCTGGGTATGGCACCATGCCCGGGCACACTTTAAAATATCTTCCTCAAGTCCTGCCTTCCCATTTACAAATCCCGGTTCATTTCCTTCAAAAACATGTCCCTTGATGGTGTCCCGGGTATCATCGCAAAACATTCCCACATTAGGATCAAGGCTTTTGGCATTTTTCTTCAGGGCCGGGATACTGCCCTTTTCCATGGGTGTGGCTGTGGCTGACCACGGTTCCCCAAACACAAGCTTTTCACCAGGGCCAAACATTTCGTCCAGTGCCTGGCGGATCCGGTTCATCAGATCCGTATCCAAAAGCCCCATCAAGTCAAAGCGGAACCCGTCAATATGGTACTCCCTGGCCCAGTAAAGTACAGATTCCAGGATGTACCTGCTGCACATGGACCGTTCGCTGGCAATATCATTGCCGCAGGCCGAGCCGTTGGCCGCCGCCCCGTTGCTGTGGCTGCGGTAATAATACCATGGCGCCGTCTTTTGAAGGGGAGAATCCAGAGAATAGGTATGGTTATACACCACATCCATAATGACCCGAAACCCGTTTTTATGAAGGGATTGGACCATTTCCTTAAACTCCCGGATACGCACGCTGCCATCAGAAGCATCCGTCGCATAGGAGCCCTCCGGGACATTATAATTTTGAGGATCATACCCCCAGTTAAACTGATCATCCCCGCCGGTCTCATCTACAGTGGCATAGTCAAAGGCCGGCATAATCTGAATATGGGTCACCCCAAGGTCTTTTAAATAATCCAGCCCTGTGGCATGAATGCCGTCATTGTTTAACGTGGTATGCTCACAGGTAAAGGCTTTATACTTTCCCCGGTATTCCTCCGGAAAGCCTCCCGCCGGATCCCAGGAAAATTCTTTAACATGCAGCTCGTAAATAATATTTTCCGGCGGACGGATGGGCGCTTCATCCTGCGTCCATCCGTCCGGATCGGTCTTTGACAGCTCCACTACCATGCTTTTTTCACCATTAATCCCGCAGGCTCTGGCATAGGGATCTCCCGTGATCACACGGTCCTGATCCATAAAAAGCTCATATTGATAGTAAACGCCGTGAAGATTCTGCCGTGTATGATATTTCCACGTACCACACACGCCTTGCTCCATGGAAAGCCGACGGTAAGGCACTGCATCAGCTCCGGTCTTATAAAGAAGCAGCCATACCTGCTCCGCCAAAGGGCTCCAGACCTTAAAGCTTGTGCCGTCCCAGGTGCATAAAGCACCCAGGTCGGACTTATCATAGGTATATTTTTCTTCAAACTCCCGGCTGGAATACAAAGACTTTAAGTCTTTCACCGCAGCCGTATCTAATACATTCATCATCGCTGCCTCAGCCTTTCACAGCGCCGGAAACACCGTTCACATAGTATTTCTGCATGCAAAGGAACAGGATGGCAATAGGAATGGAAATCAGTACCGCGCCGGCAGCAAAGCTTGTGTACCAGCTGTCAATATATTCTTTCTCAAGCATCCTCCAAAGGCCAATAGCAACTGTATACTGGTCAGAGTTGGCGCGGCAGATTACTCTTGCGAAAATGAAGTCCAGCCACGGAGCCATAAAAGATGTAAGCACAGTGTAAATAATAATGGGCTTGCTTAAAGGCAGTGTGATCTTGGAAAAGATCTGCCAATGGGTGCAGCCGTCAATAAGAGCCGCTTCATCGACAGCCTTTGGAATGGTGTCGAAAAAGCCTTTGGCGATCTGGAAGCCTAAGCCTGCGCTTCCTGCATAGCACAAGATCAGCGCCAGACGGATCAGATTGCCTTCTGTAAGACCTACAGCCTTTAAAATAAAGTATACGGCGATCATGGACATAAAGCCGGGGAACAGGCCCAGGATCATAGCCATGTTCATATAGGGCTTGCGCAGCTTAAAGCGCAGCCTGGACAGGCAGTAGGATGTTGCCAGTACAAAAAATGATGCTAAGATACAGGAACAGATGGCAATAAATAAGGTATTCATAAACATCTGCGGGAAGTTCAGCACTGATGTATCTGTAAATAATTTAATATAGTTATCTAATGTAAATTCCTTAGGGAAGAAGGTGGACACATAGGAACCTTTTTCCGCACGGAAGCTTGTCAGGATGACCCACAAAATAGGGAATACCCAGATAACAGCCAGGATAGCTAAAACCACATGGACGATGGTATTATTAAGCAGACGTTTTCTCCTGGCAGACGCATATTTCTTTGAAGCAGCCATTTTAGAATCCTCCTTCTTCCTTATAAGATTTACTGCGGTGGTAAACAAGCAGTGATCCCACAGCCAGAATAATAAATGTTAAAATACCGATAACCGCACCGATATTGTAATATTGTTTATCCACTGTCAGTTTATACAGCCAGGTGACTAAAAGGTCCGTGCTTCCTGCGGTAGACGACAGGTTGGTTACCGGATCGCCGCCGGACAGCAGGTAAATTACGTTAAAGTTATTTACATTTCCCGTAAAGGTTGTGATCAGGTACGGTGTTGTTACATAAAGCATATAAGGAAGGGTGATCTTAAAGAAGATCTGCACCGGATTGGCTCCGTCCACTCTGGCGGCCTCATAAATCTCCTCAGGGATATTTTGGAGTACACCGGTCAGCTGAAGGAGGGTATACGGCACACCGACCCAAATATTAACAATAATAACAGTAACTCTCGCCCATGTTGGATCTGTAAAAAACGGAAGGCTGGCATCCTGGGCAATGATCCCCAGATTTCTTAAAAGCACATTAACCGCGCCGTCCGGCTGAAGCATGGTACGCATGATCAGAAGGGATACGAACATTGGCACTGCACAGGATAATACAAAACAGAATCTCCAAAACGCTTTTCCCTTTGTCTCCTTGCGGTTGATCATAATGGCCAGGATCATTCCGAAAAAGTAGTTTGTAAAGGTTGCAAAAAACGCCCAAACGATAGTCCAGATCAATACAGACCAGAATGTACTTCCTAAAATACTGTTAGAATCAAACAACGCTTTAAAGTTATCCAGGCCCACCCAGTCAAACAGCATCAAATGCTCGTCGATCTTGCTGTAGTTTGTAAATGCCATACAAATCATAAAGATCAGGGGCAGGATGGTGAGGGCTGTAATGAATACCATGGAAGGTGTCATTAAAAGCTTGTGGAGATTTTCATGGAGCAGAGATTTTAAATCTTCAAGAAAGCTGTTGACATGCAGTCCGTCCCGGTGACGGCACTCTGCTTTGTAGGCACTTTTCAATGCCCCTCTCCAAACCATAACCATAAGTACAGTAATCATGATCGTGGCAATACCATACAGAAGGATTAAAATAGACTGATCGCCTTTCGCATACATATACACCTGATTGACTTCATCCCAGACCTCCTGCTGCTCTACACTGCCAAGGGATGGCAGCATAGCGATGCAGCCTACACCGATCATAACCATAAATACAATATAAAACACTTCAATAGCCAGATACAAAAGACCTTTGATCCTTTGTCCATGGACCATATTTCCGAATCCCATAAGAACCATGGACAGTTTTGTTTCAATCCCCCCCCTGCTTAATAGCATTCATACAGGTATAGGGTGTTTCAAACTCACTGTCTAACTTTTTAAATCTTTTCATACTCTCTCACCTCTGTTTTAGATGCCGTCGCTGTTCATAGCTTCGTTCATGGCATTAGTCTGTTCCTCGGCATTTTCATGAGTAATACTTCCGTTCCGGATCCCTTTACCCATGTTTTCCACCGGTGTCCAGCAATTGTTCATCCCTGATACAAAAGGCTGTAAAATGGATGTTTCGTTAAAGGTATCATTTTGTGCCTGTACCAGAGGATCCGCAGCAATTTCCGCGCTTTCCAGCAGCTGGGTATTACACGGGATAACGGATCTCAGATCATAATGGGACTGCTGGGCCTCAGCGGATCCCAGATAGATGGCCAGCTCTACTGCCGGAACCATATCCTCGCAGTTGGGATTAACACCAATCGCCTTAGATCCTGCATAGGCAAGCATCTGCACCTCTTTGCCGTTTAATGTATAGGTGGGCAGTGCTGCCACGCCCATATTATCGCCAAGGATCTCCCGGATATTTTCCGCATCCCATGAGCCGGTGAAGATGGCATTAATACTGCCGTCACGAAGTCCCGCCATACCGGAGCCATCGGCATCTACAACAAAGTTAGGATTGTCGATCAGGTCAATAAGGTAATGGGTAACCTCTACCGCTTTCTCTCCTGCGAAATCTACGCCGGCAGATTCATCCGTTCCATCACCAAATAAGGTACAACCATTACCAAGGTAAAATGCCGGTAAATACCAGGAGTTTGTAAATGGGAAGGAAACAACGCCCTTTTCCAGCATCGTATCCAGATTTTTAACATCCTCCTCAGAAAAGACCGACTTGTCATAATACATAAACCAGGTGTTCGTAGTAAATGGCACGCCGTAAAGCTCTCCGTCCATTGTGAGAGAATCAATGACCTCCTGGGAATTAGTGGATTCGATCTGTTCACGGTACTTTCCGCCAAACTTGGCCAGGGCCTTGGCATCGGTCATGGTCGTTAAAGTATCATTGGCAAACATGAACACATCGGCGCTGGCTTCTGCATCCTGGGCCACCTGTCCGGCTGCGCCGGCCTCGTCGGCCACGCCATAGACAAAGGTAATGTCCCATTCCGGATGGAGCTGTGCAAAGCTTTCGCAGGTTTTTTGAAGCCATTCTCCAGTATCCTTGGACTGGTCTCCCGACGGCGACCACACCATCAGGCGGACGCTTTCTTTCCCGCCGGAGCTTTCTGCGCTGCCGCAGCCGCCTAACCCTGCTGCCAGCGCAATCGTAAGCGCTGCAGTCACTGCTGTTACTGATTTTCGTTTCATGGTAATCCCCTTTCTCGAAACATTTTGGTTTCGATTTGTTTCGTTGTGCTTATCATAGACCTGTTTTTCGAAAACGTCAAGATGGTTTTTGTATAGTTTTACGCATATCTTATAGTTTTCTCTGTTTTTTACAGTTTTATTTGCCTAATTTTGTGAACTTTTCCTGAAAAAATTATAAGAAGAATTACGAAACTTCTTGTTTTTTGTTTCGTATGATTATTGATTTCACATATGATATACGGTATAATAAAAAAGACCTGTTATAAGTTCAGTTTTAAAGAAGGGAAAATTATGGTAACACTACAAGATATTGCTGAGAAAATGGGGGTTTCCAAAGGGACTGTATCCAAAGCCCTCAACGGTGCATCTGACATAAGCGAAACCTTGCGAAAAAATATTTTGGAGACTGCCATTGCCATGGGGTATTCCAAGATCCGCAGAGAAAAAACCGGTGAAAAGAAGCTGTGCATCCTTATAGAAAATATTGAATATGAAATGCCCCACCAATTTGGCTATGATTTTATCATTGGTTTCCGTCAGATGGCCGAGCCTGCCGGATATACGGTGGATGTGGTTGCCGCTGATGAAAAGCTGCAAAAATCCCTTCCCTACGACGTTTTTATGCTCCAGAATAATTACGCCGGCGCATATGTCCTGGGCTTTACCCTAAACGATCCGTGGATGAAGGATTTTAAAGTCTGCCGTACGCCTACAGCTTTATATGATAACTATATCAAATCTAATCCCAATGTAGCCAGCGTGGGAATCGATAATGCCGAAGGCATGGATATGGCTGTCACCTATCTGAAAAAACAGGGACACAAAAAGATCGGCTATTTAAGCGGCGCCCTGGGATCCTTTATTATGCAGGTCCGCCACAAAGCATTTTTCAACGCCATGCGCCAAAACGGCCTTCACGCAGACGCCTCCATGTCCGGAGCGTCCTTTTACATTACCGAATCCATGCAAAAGCATGTGCCCCGGCTGCTGAACATGGGGATTACAGCCATCATATGCAGCCACGATATGCTGGCGAACGCCGCTATGATCCAGTGCCAGCAGCTGGGCTATGATGTTCCGGGGGATGTAAGCATTATCGGCTTTGACGACCTGCCCATATGCGCCTATACCTATCCGCCTCTGACATCTGTCCGCCAGAACCGGCTCATGCTTGGGAAATGCGGTTATTCCGCCCTGTCCAGTCTCATAGACCAGGTTCCCATAGGGACATTGCATCTTCACGCCAGCCTCATTGTCCGGGAATCTACCGCCCAGGCGCCAAAAAAGGATGCAGGAATAAGCACAGGAAGTTCAGCAAAGTAAGATCCGGCAGAAAAGATACCGCCCCTGTCTGCCGCTCTCGCCGGGCATATACGCAAAAAGGTATAGAATGCAGCGGTAAAAATCTGCATTCTATACCTTTTTATCTTTTATCGTTTACATTCCATCTTATTTATATCCTCAACATCTTAAAAAGATAGATTGTAAATCAATTTTGTATATTTAGATATTTCGTATCCTCATGCTATCTATATCTTTAAATGACTGTATGACCACAGCTGCCGGGGACAGATCCTGAACACCGGAGCTGGGATTGACATATCCCACAACCTTCATGCCAGCTCTCACACCTGCCAGCACCCCGTTGGCCGAATCTTCAATAACGACACATTCCTCAGGAGCGCTTTCCAGCTGTCCGGCAGCCTTCAGAAAAATATCCGGCGCCGGCTTGGAATTTTCCAGATCCTCTCCGCTAATCACCTGGTCAAAAAATTCCCGGATGTTCAGTTTATCCAAAACAGCAAAGATCAGATCATAGGACGAGGATGATGCCACAGCGGTTTTCAGCCCACAGCTTCGTATATCTTTTAAAAGCTCTGGTATCCCTTCAATAGGATGGACTGTCCGGGAATGGATAATGTCCATAATACACATTTCCCGAAACGCCACCATATCCTCCACAGACGCATCCATCCCGTAGTCTGCTTTAAATCGGGTATACCGGTCCATATTTGTGGTGCCTGCGTACTTTTCCACATCTTTCTCCGTAACAGTCACGCCAAAATGGGCCAGTGTATCTACATCCGCCTCATAGTGCATCGGCTGGCTGTCAATAAGCACCCCGTCCATATCAAATAACACACTTGTGATCATTGTTCCAACCGCCCAAAGCTCTTAAGCATCTGACAAACATATTCATAGGTACGCTTTGTAGAAGAAATGCTCAATCTTTCTCCCGGTGTATGAATATCTTTAATATCCGGGCCAATGGAGATCATATCTGCCTGAGGCATTTTTTCGGCAAACAGTCCGCATTCCAGACCTGCATGGATCGTGCATACCTTAGGCTTCTTGCCAAACATATCCTCATAGGTTTCCACAGCCAGATCCCTCAGCTGAGACTGGGAGCGGTACGCCCACGCCGGATAATCTCCTCCATAGGTATAAGTGCCGCCAAGCATTTCCGTCATATACATTAACTGGTCGTTGATCAGCCATTTGCGGGAGCTTACGCTGCTGCGCAGCGCCCATGTCAGTGTAACGCTTTCTTCATCCATAGTTACAACACCCAGATTTAAAGAACTTTCCACCAGCCCGGGAAGCTCTGCACTCATGCTCTGTACGCCATAAGGTGTATTCAGCAGCAGATAGATCACTTTTTGTGCTGAAGCAAAAGTCATCGCATCGCCTTCATAAGCAGCTCCCTCTGTAAAGGCAATACAAACGCCGGGATCTGCCGTGCGGTATTCATTTTTAATATCCTGAGCACAGGCATCGATGATCTCCTTCGCCCGGCCCAGCTGATCCTGAGGGATCACCAGCTTTGCTTTTGCCTCTCTGGCAATAGCATTATCCTTTGCTCCGCCCTGTACATAAACCAGGCCAAAGTCAATCTCTTTATTTAATCCAAACAACAGCCGGCCCATAAGCTTATTGGCATTGGCACGGCCCAGGTGGATCTCTGTGCCTGAATGGCCGCCTAAAAGCCCGCTCACATCCAGCCGGCACTCTGTGCCTTCAAAGGCCATCCACTGTACCGGAAGTGTGGCGTGGCTTTTAAGTCCGCCGGCACATCCGGCAGTGATCACGCCTTCTTCCTCAGAGTCAATATTGATCAGATACTTTGCACTCAGCCGGGAGCAGTCCAGATACTGGGCTCCGTCCATGCCGGTCTCCTCCTCTGTTGTAAACAGAATCTCCAGAGGCGGGTGTACCAGCGCCGGATCGTCCAGGATCGCCAGCCCCATAGCTACAGCAATGCCGTCGTCGCCTCCAAGGGTCGTTCCCTGAGCGTGGACCTCATCCCCGTCCACAGCCAGACGAAGGCCATCCTTTTCAAAATCAAAGTCTACATCTGCGTTTTTCTCACAAACCATATCCAAATGCCCCTGGATGATCACCCCGGGCGCATTTTCCATTCCCGGACTTGCCGGCTTTTTAATGATCACATTCCAGGCCTCATCCTGGAACACCTCAAGCCCGCGCTCTTTGGCAAAAGCCACGCAGTAATCACTGAGCCCTTTCACATTTCCCGAGCCATGAGGAATGGCGCAGATGTCTTCAAAAAACTTAAAAACTCCACCAGGCTCCAGACCTTTAAGCACATTTGACATATTCTTCACCTCATATTAATTTTTAAAGCTGTGGATCGGTGCAGGAATTCTGCCGCCGCGCTGGATAAATGCGTCACAGCCAAAGGAATTTACCGGCATTACCGGAGCATACCCAAGAAGGCCGCCAAATTCAGCCACTTCACCAATACCCTTGCCCCATACCGGGATCAGGCGCACAGCGGTTGTTTTCTGGTTGATCATGCCGATGGCCATCTCGTCTGCAATAATACCGGAAATCGTCGATGCTTTAGTATTCCCGGGAATCGCGATCATATCCAGGCCAACGGAGCAGACACAGGTCATCGCTTCCAGTTTTTCCAGTGTCAGTGCGCCGGCATTAACCGCATCGATCATTCCCTGGTCCTCAGATACCGGGATAAATGCGCCGGACAGGCCGCCCACATAAGAAGATGCCATAACGCCGCCTTTTTTCACCTGGTCATTTAAAAGCGCCAAGGCCGCTGTTGTTCCAGGCGCACCAACACGCTCCAGGCCCATTTCCTCAAGGATTTCAGCCACGCTGTCGCCAATAGCCGGTGTGGGTGCCAGAGAAAGATCCACAATACCAAAAGGCACATTCATACGTTTAGCCGCGGCGGCAGCAACCAGCTGGCCTACGCGGGTCACCTTAAACGCTGTCCTTTTAATGGTTTCACATAATGTTTCAAAATCCCGGCCGCGAACTTCCTCCAAAGCCCGTTTAACAACTCCTGGTCCGCTGACGCCTACATTAATGACGGTATCCCCCTCAGTAACGCCATGAAAAGCGCCGGCCATAAAAGGATTGTCATCCGGTGCATTGCAGAAAACAACAAGCTTGGCGCATCCGCCGGAATCAATGTCTTTTGTCAGTTCTGCAGTCTCAAGAATCTTTTCGCCAAGAAGCTTTACAGCATCCATATCAATACCCGTTTTTGTGGATCCCACGTTGACCGAACTGCACACCCGCTCAGTGGATGCCAATGTTTCAGGGATCGCTTCAATAAGAAGCCGGTCGCTTTTGGTCATGCCTTTGGAAACAAGAGCAGAAAAACCGCCCAGAAAATTTACACCTACAGTTTTTGCCGCAGCATCCAGCGTTTTTCCGATCTTTACATAGTCCTGGGGCGTCTTACAGCAGGAGCCGCCCACAAGAGAAACCGGAGTCACAGATATACGCTTATTTACAATAGGAATGCCATATTCCAGAGAAATAGCTTCGCCGGTCTTTACAAGATCTTTGGCTGCTGTTGTGATCTTATTATAAATATTTTCGCAAAGACGGTCTACATCGCCGTCACAGCAGTCAAGGAGGCTGATCCCCAGAGTAATGGTACGGACATCCAGATTGGATTCCTCAATCATCTTATTGGTTTCCTGAACCTCAAATAAATTTATCATAGCCTTCTCCTCTTATCAGATTCTGTGCATACTGTTGAAAATATCTTCATGCTGCATCTTTATGGACACACCGATCTGTTGGCCAAGCTGAGTCAGCTCGGCAGAAAGTACCTCAAAAGGCTTATCTGCATGATTAGCATCCACGATCATCATCATGTTAAAAAATCCCTGGACAATGGTCTGGGAAATATCCAGCACATTTACCTGATGATCTGCCAGATATGTACATACCTTTGCAATAATACCTACAGTATCCTTGCCGATAACAGTAATAATTGTTTTCTTCATTTTTTATCTCCTTTATCTTATAAGGTATAAGGCGCCCCAGCGCCTGTGTCACTGTATACGCCCGATCTTTTCCTGACATTACAGGGTAACAAGGGCTGATGCCTCATCTCTGGGAGCCACAAAAACATCCGGCTGTTGCCGTTCCTCCGGTTCGGAAAAAGCTTCCAGCAGCACCGTCTGCAAAGCCAGATCCGGATAGTTATTCTCTTTGCTTAAATGCCCCAGAATCACATGCTTTAAATGTTCGCTGCGCAAAAGGGACACCAGCTTTCCGGTCATCTCATTGCACAAATGGCCCCGGCTTCCTAAAATACGCTGTTTCAGCGGATATGGATAAGGCCCTGCCTGGAGCATACGCACATCATGGTTTGCTTCCAAATACAGCAAGTCCGAATTTTCCAGACTATGTACGATCATATCATCAAAACAGCCCAGATCGGTAGCGATCCCTATCTTTGATCCCTCACTTTCAAAAGTATAGCTTACCGGATCCGCAGCATCATGAGGGATAGAAAATGCATCCACCCGGATATTGCCAATATTAAAGGGCCTGCCAGGTTCAATGGCAAAAAAGCTGCTTTTGCTCAAATCTCCCAAAGACCTGCACCTTTGTATCTCGCCAACAGTTTTGCAGGTGGCATAAACAGGAATATGAAACTTTCTGGATAAAACTCCAATGCCTGATATATGGTCACTGTGTTCATGGGTCACAAGAATCGCCTGTATGTCTTTTCCATCAATTCCAAAAGACGAAAGACCGGCCAATATCCTTTTACAGCTGACACCGGCATCCACAAGCACATGGGTCGTATCTGTTCCCACATAGAGGCAGTTTCCGCTGCTCCCGCTGGCGATGGTTCCAAAATACATGAAACAACCATCCTTTCTTTATCATTCCCGATGTTCATTATAATACAAAATGTCTGCAACCACAACAAATAAATCATAAAAGAACCGGGACTCATGCCATAACAGGCCCCGTCCCGGTTCTTTCTATTAGTAATTATATGTATAGAAAATGTGATCTCCGATCGTCATGGAACTGCTGGCATTTGCCGGAGCTCCAAAATTGTTAAAGAAAAGATAATTTCCAACATTATTATTTCCTGCAAGAGCATCGTTGGCTGCCTGAACGCAGGAATCTGTAGGCCCATTAGCCAGCGTCCTTGCCAGACTTCCGCTGGATGCCGGACTGAACTGTCCGGACTGATAAATTACCTCGCTGATGGTATTAGGAAACAGCGGGCTCTTAACCCGGTTAAGGACAACATTGGCTACAGCAAGCTGGCCTTCATAAGACTGGTTGCCTGCCTCGCAATAAACAAGACACGCAAGCAGGTACGCATCATCAGAGCTTGCAGAAGGAACCTCCGTTTCCGGTGCTTCTGTCTGAGACTCAGTTTCAGCAGGCTGCGTCTGGGACTGTCCGGACGTCTGGCTGTCTTCCAGGGTCTGGGAAGAATCTGCCGGCGCTTTGGTTTCCGGCGTTGTTGTCTGAGTCTGAGATTCGGAAGTCTCTTTTTGCTGCGTCTCTGTCTGTGCTGCGGCACTTTCCTGAGCAGCAGTCTCCTCTGCCAGACGCTGCTGCTCCAGAAGTTTTTCTTCTTTCTCAGCAGACACAGCCTCATCCAGCTGATTTTCTACAGAAACATAATCCGCATAAACATAACCATAATAAATATCATCTAAATGGATACGATACCACTGGCCGCCGCTGTAATCATCAATAGGATCCAGGATTTCTTCCTCAGAAGGCCCGCTGACCTCCTGTTCCTGTGTATCTCCGGCACTTTCCATCGCCAAACCTGCTGCGGTGGCCTGAACCTCTGCAGCTTGTGCAGCATCTTCTGTCTGGCCGTTTTCCTTCAGCCACTGCTCTGTCCAGACAATTTCTCCGGTTTCCTCATCATACTCGCTGCCATCCGGCACGATCCTGTACGTCGCATCTTTCTTTCCGGCCGAAATAACATCTGAATAGAAATCCGGGCCGCTGCGTATATTTAAAGCATCAACTTCCACCTTAACGACTTTTTCGCCAACCGTTTCAGCCAGTGCTTCCGCTTCATCACCAAAAGCTACATCGGCAGTTAAAACATAACCTGTCACATCACCAGAAGTAATTTTTGTCCACTGCTCTCCTTTTTCTACAACCTCGCCGTAAGATCCGGGATATAATTTTCCCACAACCTCACTGGTCGCATCTGTCTGGGCGTAAACAGCCAGATAGGGTTCATAATCGCTGACGATCAGATGCTCAAAGGGGTTTGTGATCTCCAGCGCCGAATCCATGACCATGGACAGTATATCCGTCTGCTGTCCCATTGCAAGCTCTGTGGGTACATCCTCTGCCTCAGCAGCAAAGCCGGCTCCAGAGAAGCAGCCTGCAGCAAAAACAGCCGTGGTCACTGATGCGATTCCTTTGGCGATGGTCTTTTTAAAAGTTTTGCCTACCATAAATTCACCTCTTAGTCTTAGTTTTGGTACCTGTCTCCCGGCCCCAGCCGGAAGACCGTGTCATTGATTTACATAATATGTAGATATAATTTTAAGAATTTGTTACTAAATATTACATACATATTACAGTCACATATTGTATCAAAAACTCGTGCAATTGTCAAATCTTTTATTAAAAAACCGTTTTTTCTTTAAAACTAAGTCTGTCATAGTGTATATCTTATATTTTTAATATGATTTTTGGGAAAAATCCCCACCGCGTAAAACTTCTGTAATATTTATTTTCTTTCATCGCGTATCAAATTTTAAACTTAGACATTATTGACATGCCGTTTTTGACAAAATATTACATAAATATTAATTGTTTTCCAGCAAAATATTGCTTGCTTTTTATTTTCTTGTGCCTTGCCGGACGCACCCGGCAAATGGCACTGTACCTGCAGCGCGCGCCTGGCACCGCATCCGGCAAAGCAAAGCCTCGATCACGCAGGCGCCCATCCCCTTGCGGCACACAAAAAAGCTGCCCATGCATAAACAACATGAGCAGCTTTTTACATCAATGCTGATCCATCAATTTTTCGATTTCCTTCCGAAGATGTTCCAGATCACTGTTATTTTCCAGGATCTTATCACAGTTTTTCGCGAACTGTTCTTCAGACAGCTGGTTACGGATAATAGAGTCGATCTTTTCATCAGAATAATTTCGCGTCTCTTTCATCCGGCGCCGCCGGATCCCTTCCTCAGAATGGACGTACCAAAACTCATCACATATATCCCGATAACCGCATTCAATGAGCAGCGCCGCTTCAACAACGATCAGCGGCAGCTCGCTTTGGGCGATTTGTCTCTCGATTTCTTCCCGGACATTGGGATGTACAATATTATTTAATGTTTCCAGCAGCCTGGGCTGATGAAATACAATAGCCGAAAGCTTTGGCCGGTCAATATTTTTATCTTCCATAAGGATTTCCGGGCCAAACGCCTCAACGATCTTTTCGTAGCTTTTCCCCCCGGGCGACGACAGCTCCCGGGCCACTTCGTCGGCAATAATGATCCTGGCGCCATATTCATTTTCCAGGATCCGCAGCACCTCAGTCTTGCCGCTGCCGGCACCGCCGGTAATACCGATCACTCTTTTTGTCATTTTGTACCTCCTGGGCCGTGTTTTTTCCTTTGCACTACTACTGCCCTACCCTACTTTGCCTCATACCAGTTATTTCCCGTATGAATATCGATCTCCAAAGGCACCTCCAAATGGGCGGCATTTTCCATTTCTTCCTTTAAGATCTCCCGCACAAGGGCTTCTTCTTCTTTTGCAGCTTCTATGAGCAGCTCGTCATGGACCTGAAGGATCAGCCGTGACTTTAAGTGCATGGATTCCAGACGGTTTTTCACCCGGATCATAGCGATCTTAATAATGTCCGCCGCTGTGCCCTGGATGGGCGAGTTCATGGCAATACGTTCGCCAAAGGAACGCTGCATAAAATTGCTGGACTTTAACTCAGGCATGGGCCGGCGCCGTCCGAACATTGTCATGGAATAACCGTTTTCTTTGGCATCGCTGACCATTTTATCCAAAAATGCCTTTACCTGAGGATATGTGTGAAAATATTTTTCAATATACTCTCCCGCTTCCTTCCGGGTAATGCTCAGATCCTGGCTCAGTCCAAAGGAGCTGATGCCGTAAACAATACCGAAATTTACCGCCTTGGCATTACGTCTCTGCTGGGACGTTACCTGATCCAAAGGCGTATGGAATACCTGGGATGCGGTCATTTTATGAATGTCCTGCTCCTCCCGGTACGCCTGGATCAAATTGGGATCGCCGGACATATGGGCCAGGACCCTCAGCTCGATCTGAGAATAGTCTGCATCCACAAAGACATACCCGTCCTCCGGCACAAAAACCTTTCGGATCAAACGTCCCAGCTCCATGCGGATGGGAATATTCTGAAGGTTGGGTTCCGTGCTGCTGATCCGCCCGGTGGCTGTAATGGTCTGATGGAACTTTCCGTGGATACGGCCATCGTCCTGAATATAAACTTCCAGGCCATCCGCATAGGTGGACTTTAGCTTTGTCAGCTGACGGTACTCCAAAATATCGTTGACAATAGGATCTTCCGTACGCAGCTTTTCCAGCACCTCTGCCGACGTAGAGTATCCGGTCTTTGTTTTTTTGCCATAAGGAAGCCGAAGCTTTTCAAATAAGATCACCCCAAGCTGTTTTGGGGAATTAATATTAAAGGTTTCCCCGGCAAGCTCATAAATATTAGCTTCCAGCTCCCGGATCCGGGATACAAGGGCATCTCCATATGCTTTCAGGGCATCCCTTTGGGTTTTAATGCCATAATCCTCCATGGATCTCAGCACATAGGCCAGAGGAAGCTCGATCTGATCATAAAGGGTATCCATCTTGGCCTGGCTGAGGGCGTCTCTTAACGGTCCCCGGCTCATCCGGGGTACGGCGCAATTCCAGCCAAGGAACTTAAAAAACATATCCGGATTCTGTCCATAAACCGTTTCATGGCTGTTTTTTGCAAATACATCCTGATGGGACGGCAGGGTAATATCCAGATAATCTCTGGCAATATCATCATAATTATAGGCATCCTTTAAAGGATTCATAAGATACGCTCCAATAGAGCTGTCAAATACATGCTCCAGCGGGATCCAAAGATGAGCCAGCGTTTCTTTTATATGACATACGCACAAGGTAAAGCCCCGCCAGATCAGCCCATCGGCCACATCCTGGCCGCTGCATAAATCTGCCGGGATGAAAAAGCTGTTTGGCGCACCTTCCAGGCTGATGCAAATGCCCTCCGGCGCCTGGTCGTGATAATAAAGACCTGCTTCCTTTCCTTCACAGCCATCGCAGGCCTGCCAGAACTCCTCTATCGCCGTTACCTGCCGGGCTGCCGGAATATCCGAAGCCGCAGGGGCGGCATCCTGGTCAAAGCGTGAAATAATATTTTTAAATTCCAGACGCTTAAACAATAAATAAGCCTCCGGCGTATACATATTGCCTACAGCCATTTCTTCCGGAGACGCTTCTACAGGACAGTGGGTATCAATGGTTGCCAGGACCTTGCTGAGCTTGGCCTGCTCCCAGTATTCCACAAGGTTTTGGGAAGCTTTTTTCGGCTTGATCTCTGCGGCATGCTCATAAGCGGTCTCAATATTTTTATAGGCAGAAATAATCTTTGCCGCAGTCTTTTCCCCGATCCCGGGAACGCCGGGGATATTGTCCGACGCATCGCCCATCAGCGCCTTCATATCAATAAATTCCACAGGCGTCACCTGGTACTTTTCCTTAACATCCCCAGCATAATAGTCCTCAATCTGGGTCCCGGTCATCTTTGTCTTTGGAATGCGGATCTTTACTTTATCTGTCGCCAGCTGTAAAAGATCCCGGTCGCCTGAGATCACCGATACATCCATGCCCAGGGCCTCGCATCGGCCGCAAAGGGTTCCGATAATATCATCCGCCTCGTACCCTTCCATTTCCATCGTCTTAATGTTCATGGCTGCCAGAACTTCTTTGATCACAGGGATCTGCTGGCGCAGCTCATCCGGCATGGCCTTGCGCGTCCCCTTATAATCGCCAAACATCTTATGGCGGAATGTGGGCGCGCTTACATCAAAGGCTACGCCAAGATAATCCGGATGTTCCTCATCCAGAATCTTAAACATAATGTTCAGAAAACCGTACACCGCATTGGTATGAAGGCCCTCGGAATTGGTCAGATCTGGTATGCCGTAAAAGGCGCGGTTTAAAATACTAAGTCCATCAATCAATACTGCTTTACTCATTATCAGTTCCTTCCTCACCAGCAGTCTGAATACGGCGCAAAGGCATATCAAAGCTGCTGTTTATAAAATAATCCTCCGGCTGACGGGTAATAAAAGACTTGGCATCTCCGTAAGACGCGGAAATATCCAGATTTACGGCGCTGCTGATCCTTTGGATATATCTTGCCGTAAGATCCGGATGGTTATACACGTTATAATAAATAAATCCGCCGACGCAGGCAATCACAAGCAGCCCCGCAATACTGCCCAGCTTGCGCCGCGTACTTCGGGAATGCTTTTTAGCAATAGCCTCTTTTTTGGAGGCAATGTACTTTTTCAAATCTCCCTTAAAATCTACCAGGATATGCTCATCCTCATCCAGCTGCTTGACGCCCACCATGACGATATAGTAAACTTCCAGTTCATCATAACAGTCACTGCAATTTTCAATATGCTGGATAAACTTTTCATTTTGTTCATCGTTCAATTTTCCTTCAATAAACGGCACGATCAGCGCCTGGGCTTCTCTGCAATCCATATCCTTTTTTCTCCTAAACGTTTAAAACAGCCGCTGCGGCGGTCACGGCGCTTTTCAGCGGGATATATACGATAGATAAATAGCCGCTCTTTGGCTATTATAGCACTTTTTTTGGAGTTTATAAAGGTTATCTTTTTATTTACACTAAAAAGGGGTTATATTACGTTACTGTTTACTGGCTTGCAAGTGAACACTAACTATATTACAATAGAATCAGGCGACGCCTTAGAAAGTCAAAAGGGCGGCGTTCAGATCAGGAGGTGGTTTTATGGCCGGAACAGAAACTGTTCTATTATATAATTTTGAAAATTCCCCAAAGCTTAGGGGACTGAAAATGATCTTTTTAAAAATGGGGATCCGCATGCGCATGGTAACCCCGGATATGTATTTGCAGACCATTGGCGCTCTGGCGCATATTAAAGGCTATGAATGGACCGATCAGGTTTACGAGGGCGACGGTTTTTCTGATGAAATGATGGTCATGAGCGGTTTTTCCAATGCACGGCTGGATGAGCTTCTCCGCCAGATGCGCAAAAACAAGATCCCGCGGATTGCATTAAAAGCCATTGTCACGGCCCACAATGCATCCTGGAACTCTCTTATGCTCCACGGCGAGCTTGGCAAAGAACACGCCATGATGACCGGAGGCGCTTCCTCATCCCAAAACGCCATGATGGATGCTGTTATATATAAAGGGAAGGGACAGTTTGCCCTGGAACAGCGCAAGATCCCTTCCATCGTCCATCCTAAGGACGCCATTGTTAAAGTCACTCTGGCATCCATATGCACCAGCGACCTGCACATTAAACATGGCAGCGTTCCAAAAGCTGTTCCCGGCATTGTGGTCGGCCATGAAATGGTGGGCCAGATCGTACAGCTTGGCAGCCAGGTTTCCGGACTGGCCGTAGGCGACCGCGTGGCCGTAAATGTGGAAACCTTCTGCGGGGAATGCTTTTTCTGCCAAAACGGTTTTGTCAATAACTGCACTGATGCCAACGGCGGCTGGGCCTTAGGCTGCCGCATTGACGGAGGACAGGCGGAATATGTCCGCGTTCCTTTTGCCCAAAACGGACTGACAAAGATCCCGGACAATGTTACCGATGAACAGGCCATCTTTACAGGAGACATCCTCTCTACAGGATACTGGGGCGCAAAAATCAGCGAGATCCGTAAAAATGACGTTGTAGCCGTCATCGGCGCAGGCCCCACAGGCATTTGCGCCATGCTGTGCGCCAGGCTTTATGAGCCTTCCCAGATCATTGCCATTGATATTGACGAAAGCCGCCTGGCCCTTGTCCGGGAGCATGGCATTGCCCATGTAACCATCAACAGCAGTGATTCCGATCCTGAACAGATCATCCGACAGATCACTGACGGACGCGGCGCGGATGTGGTCATTGAAGCCGCCGGAGGAAAGGATACCTTCCAGACCGCCTGGAAGATCGCCCGGCCCAATGCCATTGTTACCGTCCTGGCCCTTTATGAGGAAGATCAGATCCTTCCGCTGCCCCACATGTACGGCAAGAACCTGACCTTTAAGACCGGCGGTGTGGACGCCTGCGACTGCTCCCGGATCCTGGAGCTGATCTCTGACGGAAAGCTGGACACTACCTGTCTGATCACCCACCGTTTTCCGTTAAAAGACGCCATGAAAGCATATGAGCTGTTTGAAAACAAAGAAGATCATGTCATGAAAGTTGTGCTAAAGCCCTAAGCCCGGCACAGGTCATTCCTCAACACACTGAAAATAAGGCTGTAGTTTACATAATATTTTTATGTAAACTACAGCCTTTACTGTGGCCACTTACCGAATGCACGCCCCCCCCTCTTGCCGAATGACTGGCATAAAAAACAGCACTCAGAAAAAAAACCTGAGTGCTGTCCTATGCCGCTGGCCGGACTCGAACCGGCACGGATCGCTCCGCTTGATTTTGAGTCAAGTGCGTCTACCAATTCCGCCACAGCGGCAAACAATAATACCATTTACTGCAAGAAATATAATATCATTTCCTGCAGTAAATGTCAATATTTTTTTATTTTTTTGAATAATTCCAAAAATCCCATCGCCGCAGGCGATTATAAACGATCCGGTCAGACCTGTGCGTTTGCTGCGCAAGCCGCGAAAACGTGATTTACTTTTTCAGCCACTCTTTATACTCCTGGGGATCCAGCTGACCGCTGCGGGCAAGATTCAGCTTCTGCTTTGCCTCCTGGTACCATGCCTCAAAAGCTTCTCTGGAAAGATTCTCCGCCCGTTTACGCGGCTTTGCCATACGCGCGTAGTGAGCCTTATAAGCTCTTGTATAAGCCTGAAGCAGATCATCATTTTTCACAGAGCGGGCAAAGGTCTGGGTATAGCCTACATCCTGGCAGGTTTTACCATCCTGGGTATAAACCCTCGGACAATAATCAATATTACTCTTTTTCGGTATAAATAAGCGCCGGCAATTTTTACATATCTTGACCAAAACCTTATGACGGATAATCTCTGAAAACTCCAGGAACAGACATTCTTCAAACCCAAGCAGGAAATAATCCAGCGCAGGCTGCCCATCCAGCATCACATAATGGGTTTGTGTGTAAAAACGGTACTTTCCCGCATCTTCCAAAAGCGTCTCAGACAAACCGTGCTGAGCATAATCCGTCAGCCACTTTTGATAGGTCTTTTGAAGACTCTCAAGACCGCTTTTGCAAAAAAGCCCTTTATATGCCCCGTTAAGGCTATTTTCCAAAAAGCAGCTGAAATTGCTCTGGGAAATATGCCGGAAATACGGATGGAGGCTTCTTAAAAATTCCATATTGTCCCCAGGCGGATTCCCATAATCGATCCGGGACAAATCTGCATAAAGGAATTCCAGCAAAGTGCTTCCGGTCTCCCACTTCTCATCCGGATTCCGATAAGCCATCGTTTCCGAATAAATACCCGTATATACATGTATGTACAAGTCCTCTTTGTTTGACATAACCGTTCCCCCTATGCTTGGTAGTCACGAATTTTTTATATATTATTACTATATATAATTTTCTTCTCCGAGTCAACTATATTTTTCTCCATAGGGGTGAACAGCTTTACTGCAGCCATGCAGGGTTAAGCCTCTTTATTTTCGTCAGCTTTCTTTTCAATCGTTCCGCCCTTCATCAAATACACCTCATCGCACAAAGCACGAATATCTTCACTATTATGGCTTGTAATCAGAATGATGCGTCCGGATTTTTTATAATCCAGGAGCAGTCTGCGAATATCCTCAACACCTGACTCATCCAGGCCATTCATAGGTTCGTCAAGAATAAGGATATTTGGTTCTTCCATGATTGCCTGGGCAATCCCCAGACGCTGTTTCATACCAAATGAGTATTTTCCTACCCATTTCCTGCTTTCCGGATCCAGACCCACACGACGGATGGCGTCTTTTACCTGAGATTTGGAGATCTGATTTCGTATTTTTGCTAAATATAATAAATTGGCATAACCGGACTGATACCAAATAAATCCCGGAGATTCGATCAAGGCACCAAGGCTGTCAGGAAAATCAACGTCTTTTCCGATGTGTTTGCCGCAAACAACGATCTTTCCGTCATCTGGTATCATATATCCGCATATGAGCTTAAAAAGCACCGATTTGCCGCTTCCGTTCCGGCCTACAAAACCATAAATATGATTGTCTGTCAGAGTGAGATTTATATTTTTTAAAACCTGCTCATTTTTAAATCGTTTACTTACATTGACCACCTCTATTTTTGCAGCTGTGGCCAGATTATTCTTTTGGGGGCTCATAATCCCACACTCCTTAATATAAATGATTTTTTAAATAGTGGCAGTACGGCAGCGGACAGAATACACAAAATTTCAGCGATCAGTACAAACCCTGGTGAAAAGCCGCCGGCAGACATGCAATCCGTACTATAACCATACATCCCCCAAACCAGAGGATTCAAGGCCGGAGGACAGCCCATAATAACCGGGATTTTTCCAAGCGCCTGTATAACAAGGATGAAAAACAGCGCCATTGTATGCTGCTGTGATAAAATAACGATCCATATCATTATAGCGATCATCGCCGAGGAATGTACCCAAAGGATAACCGAAATCCAGGTCAAAGAAAAAGCCATCGGGACATTCATGTTTTCCAAAGCTGCGCTCTTTGGAAAACAGAAGATATTTATCATGGTCAAAAGCACAAAGTACAGCAGATTGACGGCCATTGTCCTGCCAATCAAGAAAAACCACCAGCGTCTTAAACGCCCATATCGGGGCAAGACATAGCGCGCAGTGGAAAGTCCGGCGGAAAAGATCCCTCCGCAGGCTCCCCACACCGGGGTAAATAAAAGAAGCCACCAAAGCATATCCACCGGGTTATAGCCCGGTTCTGTAGGGCCGCCCAGACTGCCGGGCCAGCTTATCGCTGCCGTTGCCCCATGATGCCAGCCGATCAGCCACAGGATAGGCAGGCACAGGAGCGAAAAAATCAAGCAAAATACGATAAAAGTTTTTCTATTCATTGCTTTCACCCGTTGTGTGGACAAAATCTGCTCTTTTCATAAGAGAGGGGCCGCTAAAAAGAAGCAGGCATAAAACCAGCAGCAATAAAAGATAAGCATTTGGGAGGGATGATACTCCTGCAATAACTGCCATAAACATACTGTTGTTTAAAAGAGACCATCTTGGTAAAAATCCGCCGAAGCCGCCAAAAGCCAGAATATATCCCAAAATATGGATCGATGCTGTCAAAGCGGCTCCCACAGCCTGATTCCACAGCGTATTAAAAATAAATAGGATAAATCCCAGGATCAAGCTATAAAATGCAAAAAGCAGTAATGTGTGAATCATCGCGCCTGTGGGGGTAAAATCCGTAATGAGATTTTCCGGAGGCAGCGGCAGACGCCACCCCTCTGCCGCTTCAAGAGAAGGATAAAGCGCCAGGTTCCGCATAGGTCTGCTCCAAAGATCATCCACGTAGCCCTGCCGGATACAGTATAACATACATGCCGCCCCGGAAATAACGTAATAGAGGATGCAGTGGATAATCATATACAGCCCCATTCCCCAGAACCACTGGCCACGGCTGCAGCGATAGAGCATTAGTGTCGAACGCCGGTTGATGAAGGGAGCATCTGAAATGATCAAAATGTATCCAATGAGCAGGATAAAGACATCGCCGGTGTTGATAAAGCTTTCCATATAAGGCTCAAAAATCTGGAAAACCCGCTCATCTGCATATCCACAATACGCATA
Source organism: Candidatus Scybalocola faecigallinarum (assembly GCA_018711005.1). GTDB lineage: Bacteria > Bacillota > Clostridia > Lachnospirales > Lachnospiraceae > Catenibacillus > Catenibacillus faecigallinarum. The sequence goes on from DVIT01000052.1 coordinate 48,160, forward strand.
GGCATTTTTCAGGGCAACCGTGATGCCGATGGCATAGCCAAGCCATACACGGATACTTACGGCGGACGCCTTAAGCTGTCCTGCTAAAATATATAAAATCTTTCTCAGATCCTTCATTGTTTCTTTTGCCTCCAAAATAAAAAAACATTGATACCAACAACAGCAGCAATATAAACAGCGTCAATAAGATAAGGCAGCCATAAAGGCGTCTGAGCGTCAAAATCACTGCGCACTAGAAAGACCGGATTCAACAGATGAACCGGGATCAGTATCCAAGACAGCTCATAAATAAGAAAGGGCAGAACAAAGGCAACGTAACGGTTTTTAAAGATCAGCGAGATCATCAGCGCCAACTCGCTCCAAAGGACGCCGAATAAAAACAAAAGTATACATTTAAGAGCAAATACCACTCTCCCGCCCCAAAGATAAATGACAGGCTTCCACATGAGCGTTTCAAAAACCGACTGGATATTTTCCGGAGAAACGTCCAGGGCGATCCAATCAATCCACGCAAATATAAGGATTCCCATAAAAAGCATGGAAGCGCCGCCGGAAAGTCCTGTAAAAAAAATCTTCTGAAATGCGTATGTCTTCCTTGACATACGCAGTTGGATAAACTTCAGGTATCCGCTGCTGCGCTCCTCAATATAGCTATATGCGTAGGGGATCGCAGGAAAAATACCGCAAAAGATCACAAAAGATGACGCGGCAAATGGGATCGTATACGCTGATAAAAGATCCATGTTCAATTTGAACTGGCCAGGTTTCATATAGCCCTGGTAAAAAAAGGTCAAGAGCATCATCGTAGTACCCAGGAAAACGACCAGGAGCATTTTTCGGTTAAACACGGATTTTTTCAGTAAAGTAAGCCACATAACCAAAACCCCCGTCCTTTAGTACTGGCTGAACATAGAAACAATACTGCCGTTTCTGGCGTCAATACAGATTAACGGATGATGGCCAATGGCCGCATCTACATCTCCTGAAAAACACCATACCGGATAAAAGTCCGCGGAGGTTTCTGTAACATTTTCAACCATATAAGCAAGGCTTATATCGGTAACAGGTATCGGATAGGTATTGATATTTTTTTCTTCAACCCCAGTACGCACGATCTCCAAAACTTCCTCCAGCGAAAGAACATCCGTATCCACAGATTCCCCCATATCATAGAAGCCCTGGAAATTAACCCGGATAACGCCTTCTGTTCCAAGAGTTACATCTGTAACCATATAGGCGGCCTGAGAGGCGTCTATGAGAGGATAGCCCGCAAACTCAGAGATAAACGACAGGCTGGCATAAGACAGATCATTATCCTCAAATACCTGATACCCGGTATTTTTAAGCTGACTGACCGGCATGATATTTTCAAGACTTTCCTGAGCCGCAACCGTCATCTCAGAAACAAAAGCATTTTCCTGCTCTGTCATTTCATCAGGAAGCTTTGTGTAAGGATTCGCGCCGGAGTAATAACTGCTCAGATTCTGATTTTCAAACAAGGCAGAGCCAATGGGGCCAGGGGGAACAAAAAAGCTGATGCTACTGTCCTGAGAAATATAACGTGTTCCTGATGATTCGGGAGAAAGCGTTTCGCCATTGCCCAGTGCATCTTCAATGGCAGAAAGATTCAGGCTTTTTGCAGCAAAGGTTCCCTCCTGAGGAGAGACATCGGGGATATGTACATCGGCATCAAGGGTCAGAACATAATCCCCTTCGCCGATAGTTTCTGTCACTGTAGTGCCATCAACAGCCTGAAGCTGCGTAAAATCTCCCCCTGCCTCTGTCTGACTTTCAACACTCGAGGCATCCGATGAGTCAACGCTCTCAAAATTCCCGCCGCTTTCCATGGATATGTTTGTTTCAGCAGACATTTCAGCCTGAAGCTGGGGGTCCGGCTGAGCGCAGGCGGCAAGGACGCTCAGGACAACCGCCGGGGCAATCAAAAGCTTTTTTTCATACAAATTCTCCTCCTGTAAATCCAAAAAAAGCAGGACATTCACAGTTAAAGATTTCCGAAAATCGTTTATATGTGATACTGTCCTGCCTGATCATATGTTGCACTATACAAACCAAAAACTGTTACAGAGCCATTAAAATGCTTTTACCGAAATAATCGGAAACTATTTTCTTTAAAGCAGGCAAAGAATAACACTGACTTTTAAAAATTTTTTCATGATAACCCTCCTTCGTTTATATACAAAAAGGCTCATATAACATTGGTTTCTGTTTTTATTATAGGTAATTATATCCAAAAAGTTAATCTTTATCCCCAAAAAATCAGAAATATGTACAATATTTCAACTGGTAATGTCCCACAAGGAAAGGAGATTGTTCAGCCGACACTGTTAAATCTTTTTAACTTTTTCTCAAATGTGTGTTTACCTTCCCACCTTAAGAACAGGGGCCATCAGAACTTTTCCTGTTCCACGATAAACATTAACTAAACCTTCACCGGAAGCTGCAGATCCGAGCAGGGTTTTTCCTGACCGTTCTACAGTAAACTGCAAGCTGCCGCTCCATGCAACAGCCATGTTGCCATCGATCTTCACAACATCATCCTGCAGCTCGATCTCTACCAGTTCTTCCTGCGGGCAAGGACATTCAAGGCAAAGGATCCCCTGTCCCTGAATCCCCAGATTAAATAAGCCTTCTTTGCCAGCGACTGCAGAAGAAACGTTAGAACGCATAATAGCCCTATGTTTCATGGAAGAATCACAAGCCAGGAATAATCCGTCATCTAAAACAATGGAACCATTCCACTCTGCCAGATCGATCAAAATAATATGTTTATAGGTCGGCTCCAAAGCCAGCGCCCCATCTCCTGTATATTCCGGTTTAATCGCCGATTCGCCTGTAACAGATCCACGCACTGCTTTACTGAACAGATCTCCCACACCTTTTATTCCAGTTGTCGCATTGACATTTCCCACCATCCACTGCATTGCCCCTGCCTGGATTGTAACTCCGTTTACCCGGGAAAGATCGCAGATCACCTGGCGCTTTCTCACATTCATTTTGTTACAATAATATGCAAGAGCGGCTTCCTCCGGCATAACACTTAGATCGCGCTGATACTCAATAACGCAAAACGGCCCCAATTCTCTGACAATAGTGATGTCGTCATTGTTAAAAAAATTTTTGATTTTGTACATAAAAATCTCCTCCCTTTACATTATTTATCCCCATTTGAGCTATTTGACGCCTGAACTGAAATTCTAGTCTTTTTGTTACAATTCAGCCAGGTCTGCGTATTTACTGCGCAGACCGTGAAAAAATAATTCAGGCGTGCAAAAATCCCATCGCCGCAGGCGATTTTGCATGGATTTTTACATGTTACAGTTCAGGTGGTGTAACGTCTTTTTTCAATTTTACCATTAAATAACCGATTGAACAATCCTGATTTTGTGAAAATTGCTCTATACAGCGCCTATAGAGTTACACTGGCAAGCCAGTATCTTCTGGATACAACGGCCATGGATTACCGCCGTGCGCTTTCTTCCACCATGACAGACTATGAAGATGCTGTCATGGTGGAAACAGCTTTGCATTCTGGCTGCGACTGTATTGTGACGCGCAATCTAAAAGATTATAAAAATGCCTCCATTCCTTCCTATTCTCCTTCCGATTTTCTCCAGCACATCACGCCAACAGAAGTATGAAACAAAAAAACCCGGGAATCCAGATAAATACTGTGTTCCCAGGTTTTTAACAAATTAAAATAGTAGCCCGTAGGGGAATCGAACCCCTGTTTCCGCCGTGAGAGGGCGGCGTCTTGACCGCTTGACCAACGAGCCATCTGACTATCTTAGTATAACCGATCGTCTCTAAAAAATCAAGTGTTTTTTTCATTT
>DVIT01000053.1 GCA_018711005.1 Candidatus Scybalocola faecigallinarum
AAAAAGAAAGGTGCAATAAAAAGGCAGAGGGGAAGTTCGGCTTTTTGAGGACTGTCAGTCAGATACAACGAGCAAAAAAGCCAAAAAACGCTCTTTATATAAACAGAATATATTTTGCTCGTCAAAGCTGCTCCTTCGTCATGGGCTGTGACCGCTCCCGTCTTTTGCTGATGAACGGCATACTTGATCACATCCGATAGGCCCTGTGCGTCGCAGCCCTCCATGTTCGGCTTTTCATAGGCGGCGGGGTTTTCGGTCTTGTCCGGGTTCTCTACATAGATGACTACCTTTCCCAGCCAGCCGCCCACCCGCCAGATGGATGTTGTGGCCATAGCCTTACTCCATCGCCCTGGGCAGGATGACAGCCTTTGTGATGTCCCGGACAAACTGGTCGAATTTCCGAACTTCCTCGTCATAGCGGCGCTCATCTAGGACGCCCAGCACATGGGCTTTCTGTGCGATCTGATTGAGGTTGTTCCCCACGCTGTGCAGCTCCCGCATGAAGTCGAAGTAGTCCGGGGGCGGCGCGTCCTGGGGAACCACACCGCCGATCAGGTGGCGCAGATACGCTTCGCGGGAAAGTCTGCTCTTTTTCACGCGCTTGTTCAGGGCCTCGGCCTCCTTGCGGTTGAGGCGCACCTTGATTTCGATATTACGATTGCTCATCGTGATCCTCCTTCCTGATATGGTTGATCTGCACCAGGCACATGAGGGTGACACCGCTCAGGCTGCCCAGCAGAAAACCGATGACAAAAAACAATCCTTCCATGAAAACCTCCAGTCTGCAAAAAAGGGGTATTAGGGGGCGCTCCCCCTAACAAGCTGCCGTTTGTCCCCAAACGGCGATGCTTGCTGGTACATACACATTCCATTCCCCTGCGGGGAATCCTTCACGGCGAAAAAAGAATCTCACCGCTCGTCCTGCTCACGGTTCCGGTCTTTGGTGCGGAATGTCACGTCTTTGAAGTGGTCGGCGTCCAGGATATAGTCGCCGTTTTTCCAGTTGTCCGAGGCGATCTGCTGCGCCTCCTCACGGCTCTCCGCTTCCACGGAAACTGTCATCTCCAGCGTTTCGGTAATGGTCACATCATACTCTTTCATCGTTCTTGCTCCTTTCCGTTGCTGCACCGAATGGGAATCCCCAGCCGGTGACAAAGGGTGTCGTTCACGTCCTTGCCGGTGGGCGGCGGGCGGTTTTTGACCTCGTATTCTTTGGGAATAACCGCCATGATTGCCTTTGTTGCCAGCCTGCCGGGGCCGTCGTTGTCCAGATGCAGATAGATGGTTTTGACAGACGGGTGATCCTCCAGAAACCGAGTGAGGGCAGCGGGCAGCTTGCTTTCCGCCAACACCTTTTTCGGCTGATAGATCCCGGCCAGGGACAGCAGATTGTGACGCCGCCAGTCGATGCCGTCCAGCTTACAGAGGGTCGCATAGGACATGACATCAATGGCGGATTCACACAGGTGTACCGCCGGATTGTCCACGCAGGCGGGCAGGGCAAAGGAGTAGTGTTTGTCGCTGCCGCTCAGATCACCGTGGAAACGCCCTTCCCCAATCCCACGCAGGCAGCCAAACCGCGCCTTACCAAAGTCATTTCCATCGCTGACAGTTCGATGTTGGCAGGCATAAGGTCTACGCCTTCTTTGTGGTGCAGGATGCCCTCATCCACAGAAAACGGCTCGTCGCGGATCACCTTCTCCATGATGGTGGCAAGGGTGGTCTGCAAGCTGTCCTGATCCTGCCAGCCCAGGCAAGTGGTGAGGTCGCCCTGGGGGTCTGCATCAATGAGCAGAACCTTTTGCCCCAGGCGGGCCAAACCAATGCCCAGATTCACCGTTGTGGTGGTTTTGCCTGTTCCGCCTTTCTGATTGACCAATGCGATGACACGGCCATCCTTCGGGTGGTTTCTTTGTTCCGGCATTTTCATGTCCTCCTTCTTGATAGATTTAGCTGCCCGCCCACCGACAGACAGCTATGTACGCAGTAAAATGGACATGAAAAAAAGCCGCCTATTCTATGGGGAGAATAAACGGCTTGATTCAGTCGGCACAATATGTAGTTTTCAAATTTTCTTGACAGGGGCGCACATGACTTTGAGCAGTAGATCGTCTACGCAGCCGGTGTCACGATTTTCCCGCAGCAGGGTATTCCGCAGACGATTCAGGCTTTGGATGACGATGCTGTTTTCATCAGGGGTAAGGATGATCTTATATTTTTGTTTCCTCATAGCGCAGTCCTCCTTTTCACCTTCATTGTATCTGGAGCAATCGCTGAAGTGCAAATGTGCCAGCTTCACGCCATGCCGGAACAAGGCAGAAAAGATAAACAGGGCTTCGTTTGGTCAAATCCAGTCAAATCAAGACAGCCCTGATAAAGACATTGCCCCGAATAAAAATCCAAGAGGTCGCTACGCTCACAAGGAAAATACCTATACGAAAAATGGCTCGATTCTCGCCTTCGGTTATCCTATTTTTTAATCATAAGGGGGGGCAAAACCCCTGGTTATCCTATTTTTAATCAAGAAAAACGGGGTCAAAGCACTTCAAATCCTGCCAAAAACGGACAAAGGCGGGCAGAAGATTTGAAATAGAAAAACCCCGAAAAACCGCAGTTTTTCGGGGTTTTTGAGCATCTTTGAACCAGTTTGAAGTGCTGATTAGCGCTTGCTGAACTGCGGAGCGCGACGGGCAGCCTTGAGGCCGTACTTCTTTCTTTCTTTCATACGAGGATCACGAGTTAAGAAACCAGCTTTCTTTAATGTCGGTCTGTAATCAGCGTCTGCTTTTAATAAAGCTCTGGAAATACCATGACGGATGGCACCTGCCTGTCCTGTAAAGCCGCCGCCGCGAACGTTTACTAAAACGTCAAATTTGTCAGATGTGCTTGTAGCTTCAAGCGGCTGACGTACAATAACCTTCAGTGTTTCAAGACCGAAGTAATTGTCAATGTCTCTTTTATTAATAGTGATATTACCTGTACCTGGTGTCAGATATACTCTGGCAATACTTTTCTTTCTTCTTCCGGTTCCGTAATATTTTACTGCTGCCACGGTTATTCTCTCCTTCTCTATTTATTAATAGTTGATTTCAAGTACTTCCGGCTTCTGAGCCTCATGTCCGTGCTCAGCTCCGGCATATACATGGAGTTTCTTGATCATCTGTCTGCCTAAAGGTCCTTTGGGAAGCATACCCTTAACAGCAAGATAAATCACATCTTCCGGCTTTTTGTCCATTTTTTCTCTTAAGGTTGTCTCTTTCATACCGCCTACATAGTCGGAATGATTGTAATAGATCTTCTGATCCAGCTTTTTGCCGGTCACTTTGATCTTTTCTGCATTTATAACGATCACATAATCACCAGTGTCCATGCTTGGTGTAAATGTGGGTTTGTTCTTTCCTCTTAATACTTTAGCAACTTCAGAAGCTAAACGTCCTAATGTATGTCCGGTAGCATCTACTACATACCATTTTCTCTCAATTGAAGATGCAGTTGCCACATAACTTTTCATGATTGAACCTCCTCGTGGTAAATCCATTCTTTGGCATAAAACTATGTTTCGTTGTATCTTATATGATAGAAATACTGCCTCCGGGGCTAATGGCACGCAGCATTCACATACATATCGTCACAATTAAATATTATATGGCATTGCTCCGGGCGTGTCAAGAAAAATTTTGCCAAAGTTTATAAGTATTGTACCAGTTCAGCAAGCTGAACTGGTACATGCAAAAATCCATGCAAAATCGCCTGCGGCGATGGGATTTTTGCACGCCTGAATCATTTTCTCACGGTCTGCGCAGTAAATGCGCAGACCTGGCTGAACTATTACAAAAATCCATTAAATATCAGCAAGCTGAACGGTTACCGTCCGCCGGGCCGGGCCACGCCTTCCCCGTCAAAGGCCGGGATAAAGCTTTCTTTGGCCGTTTGGCCCTCCTGGATAAAGGCATTTTTCACGCCAAGCTCCAGGGCGAAATCCACAAGCTTTTCATAGGATCTGCGTTTTACCCGGCAGTCCAGCTCCGGGTACTGCTCTCCGATCCCGGGCATGGGCGTGTACTGGTTCATTAAACTTAAATAAATCCGGTCTCCCCAGGTTTCGTATAAGTACCGGACGACCTTTTTAGAATCAAGGAGGCATCCGGGCAAAAGCAAATGCCGGACGATCACGCCCCGGATCATGCGGTCGCCGTCAAACACCTGCTCCGGGATCTGGCGGATCATTTCTTCCAGAGCCTTACAGGCAACAGGGAAATAATCTTTAGCCTGGGAATATTTTTGAGAAAGGGTCGGATCCTTATATTTAAAATCCGGCAGATAAATATCCACATAGCCTTCCAGCATTTTCAGCGTATCCACTGTTTCATAGCCGCTTGTATTATATACAATAGGAAGCTTTAATCCCTTGCTGCGGCTTAAGTCCAGCGCTTTAATGATCTGCGGCACAAAATGGGTAGGCGTTACCAGGTTAATGTTCCATGCCCCCTGGGCCTGAAGCTCCAGGAAAATTTCCGCCAGCCGCTCTACTGTGATCTCACTGCCGGATTTTTGTGTGGAAATGTGATAATTTTGGCAAAACACGCACCGCATGGTACAGCCGGAAAAAAATACAGCGCCGGATCCGGCAGTGCCGGAAATGCATGGCTCCTCCCACATATGGAGGGCTGCCCGGGCAATTTTTATATTCCGGCCCATGCCGCAAAAGCCGAAATGAGTCTCCCGGTCCACATGGCACATACGTGGACAAAGGGTGCAGCCATGGATGAAAGATTGCCCGCTCATTGTCCAAAGCCTTCTTCGTAACAGATTTCCACAAGGGTCAGGCCGTGGGCCGGCGCTGTGGGGCCGGGAATGATCCGTTTTTCACTTTCCAGCACATCCCGGATATGCTGTGGCGTTTTTTGTCCGAAGCCAACCTTTAACAGGGCGCCTGCAATAATACGGACCATATTATATAGGAAACCATCTCCGGTAATCCGCAGGATCACCATGTCCCCTTCCCGGATCAGATCCAGGGCATACACGGTCCGTACTGTATCCTTTACGCTTGTTTTTGTAGATGCGAAATTTTTAAAATCATGAGTCCCGCAAATATAGGCCGCAGCCTGACGCATGGCGTCCAGGTCAATGCGCTGGGGAACAAAGTAGCTGTACAGCCGCTGACAGGGCAGCGCCTTTCTCCGGTTTAAAATGCGGTATTCATAAGTTTTGGATGTTTTCTGGTATCTGGGGTGAAAATCCAGGGGCACTTCTATGGACTCCTGGATCACAATATCTCCCGGCAGGCGCTGGTTTAATGCAAAGGCAAACCGCTCCTGGGGGATCGTCATGTGGGTATCAAACACAGCCACCTGACCAAGGGCATGGACGCCGGAATCCGTCCGGCTGGCCCCTGTGAGCATGATCTTTTCACCTACCAGGTCCTCGATGGCCGCCTGGAGGACCGACTGGATGCTGACGCCGTTGGGCTGCACCTGCCAGCCGCAGTAGTTTGTCCCGTCATAAGCAATGACTAAAAGGATCCGCCGCAGCCTGGCCTGGGGATCGTATATTCTCTCTTTCATTGTCCCGCTCCTTATATGGTCAGTCCAATGGCCGCAAACAGCATGTCCTGTACCGGGCCAAAGAAAATGTTCAGCAATATTAATACAACAATATAAATAAGAATGATCGCGTATGCAATGTAGTCCCGCCGGTAATATTTTAAAGGCTTCATCTTCGTCCGTCCTTCGCCTCCGTGATAGCACCGTGCTTCCATGGCCATAGCCAGGTCATTGGCACGGCGGAATGAGGAAATAAACAGCGGCACAAGCACAGGCACCAGGCTTTTGGCTCTCTGAAGCACATTTCCGCTTTCAAAGTCTGCACACCGGGCCTGCTGGGCTTTCATGATCTTATCGGTTTCTTCCATAAGAATAGGAATAAAACGCAGGGCAATGGCCATGATCATAGCGATCTCATGCACCGGCACATGGATTTTCTTTAACGGCCCAAGGCCTTTTTCCAAACCGTCTGTCAGATGGTTTGGCGTTGTGGTCAGGGTCATAATGGATGAGCCGATGATCAGATAGATCAGCCGCACAGCCATTTTCAGGGCCATAAGGATACCTTCCTGGGTAATGCGGATAAATTTCCATTGGACGACCGGCGTTCCCGGCGTCAAAAACAGGTTTAAGGCTGCCGTAAAGATCAGGATAATAAAAATAGCCTTTAATCCTTTTAAAATATACTTTAAGGGAACCTTAGACAGGCGGATCAGGCAGGCCAGCGCCACTGTGGCTGCCACATATCCGGCCAGGTTATTAATACAAAAGATCATAATGATAAAAGCAACAGTACCTACCAGCTTCACCCGGGGATCCAGCTTGTGGATCACCGACGGCGCCGGATAATACTGTCCGATGGTAATATCCCGGATCATCGGTCACCCACTCCTTTCCCGCCGTCATTAAGCGCGGCCAGTATTTCTTTTACAGCATCCTGTACTGTTGTCGCGTCCTTGTCCACCGAATAGCCTTCCTGAGCCAGGCGGTGCATCACGTAAGTTACCTGGGGCGCTGCCAAACCAATGCGCTCCAGCTCCACATAATGGCGAAACACCTCTGCCGGAGTTCCCTGGGCAAAGACGCTTCCCCGGTTCATAACAATAAGCCGGTCCACATACCGGGCAACGTCTTCCATGCTGTGGGAAACAAGGATGACGGTCATACCGCTCTCTTTGTGGAGCTTTGCCACCTGATCCAAAATATCATTGCGGCCTTTCGGATCCAGCCCGGCAGTAGGTTCATCCAGGATCAGCACCTCCGGATGCATGGCCAGCACTCCGGCAATGGCGGCCCGGCGCTTCTGACCGCCGGAAAGCTCAAAGGGGGATTTCTGCCAGTGCTTTTCCTTAAGCCCTACCATTTCCAGGGCTTCCCGCGCCCGGGCTTCACACTCCTCCTGGGAAAGGCCCAGGTTTTTCGGTCCAAAGCATACATCCTTAAATACAGTGACTTCAAAAAGCTGATGCTCCGGGTACTGGAATACCAGCCCTACCAGGGCTCTTAAGCCCCGAAGATTAAATTTATCATCATAAATATCCTGGTCATTATAATAAATATGGCCGCTGGTCGCTTTGATCAGCCCGTTTAAATGCTGGATCAGCGTAGATTTCCCGGAACCTGTATGTCCGATCAGGCCGATAAACTCGCCGTCTTTAATCTCAAGACTTACATTCTTTAAGGCCTGCTTTTTAAAAGCGCTGTCCGGACTGTAAATATAATTTATATTTTCAAGTCTGATCGACATAAGCATCTCCGTCCTTCTTTTGGGTATGTGCAAGGTTTCCATTCTTTCCCGGAGCGCCGGATACAGGATCCGCACCTTTTGGCATTTTCACCTGCTTCAGGGCCTGTACAAACTCATCAATGGTCAGTATCCCGTCCGGCAATGGCACGCCTTTAAGCTTCAGCTCATAAGCCAGCTCTGTCACCTGGGGAACATCCAGGCGCAGTTCCTTAAGCTTTTCCACCTGAGAAAAGATTTCCCTTGGCGTCCCTTCCATAACGATTTTGCCATCATCCATGACAAATACTTTATCTGCATGGATCACCTCATCCATATAGTGGGTGATCAAAATAACTGTAACCCCTGACGTTTTATTCAGGCGGCGCACCGTCTTTAAAACTTCCTTGCGCCCATTGGGATCCAGCATGGCCGTAGGCTCGTCTAAAACAATGCATTCCGGATGCATGGCCATAACGCCGGCAATGGCCACCCGCTGTTTTTGTCCTCCGGACAGCTTATTGGGAGAATGCTCCCGGTACTCGGTCATGCCTACCGCCGACAGGCTGTCATTGACCCGCTTCCATATTTCATCTGTAGGCACGCCCATATTTTCCGGGCCGAATCCAACATCTTCTTCCACAATACTTCCAATAATCTGATTATCCGGATTCTGGAACACCATTCCAGCGGTTTGGCGGATATCCCAGATGGACGATTCATCCCGCGTATCCATGTTTTTGATCCAAATTCCGCCTCCGGTAGGCAAAAGCAGAGCATTCATATGCTTGGCCAGAGTAGACTTTCCGGAACCATTGTGGCCAAGGATAGCAATAAAATCACCTGCCGCTATATCCAGATCCACATCATCAATGGCCCGGCTGGCCGTCTCTACGCCAGTCTCGTCATCTCTTGTAATATAATCATAGATCAAATGGGCCGCTTTAACTATTCCCATAAAATCTCCTTTCTTTATTTTGGCAGGCAGCGTTCCGGCAGACATATTTACACATCCCCCAGAGGCCGCTGCTCATACCTGAGTCAATATTTACGCCGCAAACCCAATGTTTGCGGCTCCTGTGAATCGTTACTTATTATACACTATCCCCCCTTTTCAGGCAACACCTATGTCTTGACAAAGGATTTTGGATCGTTCTACAATAGGGTAATATTTTGTGAAGGGAGAACTGCATCTCATGAATGATATATACGCTCAGATTGCCAAAAACTATGACGCTATGAGCAAAACTCACAAAAAAATTGCTGACTATATATTAAAAAATCCCGTGGCTGCCAGCTTTTTCACGGTAGGAAAGCTGGCCAGCCAGGCCGGGGTCAGTGAGGCCAGCATTATCCGTTTTGCCAACTTTCTCGGATTTACCGGCTACAGCGCTTTGCAAGAAGTCATGCAGGATCATACAAAAAATAAAATGGATACCCGTCAGCGCCTGGCTCTGTCCTACAGCGCCTACGATGATAAGGAAGAAGGCGTCCGCCAGGTGTTTCATGAAGAAACAGAGAATCTGGCTGAAACCTTAAAAGGGCTGGATATGGGCGAATTTTTCAAGGCTGCAGACGCCCTGGCCCAGGCTAAACGGGTTTTTATTTTATGCGCCCGAAGTGCTGTAGGACTTGGACTTTTTTTCCAATATTATCTGAAGCTTTCCGTCCCTCAGGTATGTTTAATACAGGATTTCCAGAATAATGAAGAACTTCTTGCAAGCCTGGGAAATGAGGACGTTGTTTTTTCACTTTCTTTTAAGCGTTATACCCGCAGGACGGTACAGCTGACAGAGTACGCCTCCCAGAAAGACTGTTTTATTATAGCCCTCACTGACCACATGACCTCTCCTCTGATCCGATACTCAGACTGTTATCTTCTGGCCAGAACCCGGCTGTTTACTTACCTGGACTCTTTTATTGCCCCTCAGGCCATTATTAATGCCCTCCTGATTACTCTGGGACGAAGAAAAAACAAGGAGCTGGAGGAACACTTTACTCAAATGGAAAAAATATGGTCCGATCTGGATGTTTTTATAGAATGAAATATTTATTACATTTTTTTATTTTTTTGAAATAAATATATCGACAACATCTCTTTAATGTGCTAAATTAGCCTCATGATAAAGGCACGGCAGCCGGGAAACACAAAACGGATTGACGCTGCAGGAAATAAATATCAGGCATACAAAGGCGTGTGGTTTCATTTATTGATCCCCACGCCTTTTTCAAATGACAGGAGGCGTTTAAATTATGACACTGGAAGAAATCTGGAAAGAATATGAAGCATTTGCTCCAAATTCTAAAAAACAGCATGAGGAGGCATTAAAGCTGATTCCGGGAGGCGTTGCAGCAAATATTAAATATTTTGATCCCTTTCCTCTCCACATGAAAGGAGGCAATGGCCCGTGGCTTTATGATGTAGACGGTCACAAATACGTAGACTATCTGGCATCCTACGGCCCACTTATCCTGGGGCATGGCTATCCGGAGGTTAAGGCAGCCATGATGGAACAGATTGAGGACGGCTCTATCCTTTACGGCACTCCCCATGCTCTTGAGGCGGAAATGGCCAAAAAGCTCCAGGAACATTTTCCAAGTCTGGAAATGATCCGCTATACCAACTCAGGTACAGAGGCCACATTGTTTTCCCTTCGTTTAGCCTACGCTTTTACCGGGAAATATAAGATTGGCAAATTTGAGGGCCACTATCATGGCGGATATAACCAGGTACTTTTAAGCGTAAATTCTGCCAAAGGAGATGTGCGCAGGCCGGAGCCGATCCCTGAGTCCTGCGGCCTGGAACCCTTCCAGAAGGAAAATACCATTATCCTTCCCTTTAATGATCTGGAAGCAGTTACAGCCATCCTTGAGGAACATAAAGACGATATGGCCGCAGTCATTATGGAGCCGATCCTTACCGGCTATTGCCCGGCAACTCAGGAATTTATGGATGGTCTGCGGGAAGTGACCAAACGTCTTGGCATCCTTCTAATCTTTGATGAAGTAAAAACCGGTTTCAGAGCCGGACTTGGCGGGGCTCAGGGCTATTACCATATTAAGCCGGATCTGACCTGCCTTGGCAAGGTTATTGGCGCCGGACTTCCCATGGGCGTTGTGGGCGGCCGGAAAGAAATCTTAATGAAGGCTGCTCCCCTCACAGGATCGGATGTTTTTGACGTATCCAACAGCCATCGCTCCAGCGCGGCAGATGTACTTTTCCACAGCGGCACTTATAACGGTCATCCGCTGATCTTAAAAGCCGGACTGGCCACCATTAAGGTGCTGGAAGAAAAGTTTGATTATATTGAAGGCCAGACCAACAAACTTCGTAACGGGCTGGAGGCTATTTTCAAAGAATTTGGCATCCCTATGCAGACTGTTGGCCTGGGAACCGTCTTTAATATTCTTTTAACAGAGCATAAAATTGAAAAATTCAGGGATATTCAGACATCGGATTTTGAGATGCGCAAAAAGATGGATTACATGCTCCTTATGGAAGGCATTTATAATAAGCCCACCAACCGCTACAGCGTGTCTGCAGTCCATGATGATTCAATTTTAGACTTTACCTTTGAAGCCTACCGGAAGGTACTTGCACGGCTCTGATCCAGGCAGGCTTTGTGGATTAAAATTCAAACGGACAAAATACAAAGGCGTATGAAATGGAGATCATCCTTTTTATGCGCCTTTTAGTTTTCTAAAACCCACGAAAGGGATACCTTTATACCGTGAAAAGCACAGCACAAAAACGAAAGGAGTAAGCGATTTATGAACGCAGCGAACGTAAAAAAGAAACGTAAAATTAAAATGTGGCAGATCATTATGATCTCCCTCGTCCTTGGCATTATCGCAGGACTGGCCTTAAGCTTTCTCGGAGGCACAGAGGTGGCCTGGATTGCTTCAGTATGCGACTTTATGTCCTTTTTGGGAAATATTTTCATCCGTCTGATCCGAATGGTCATCGTACCTTTCATCGTCTTCTCAATTTTCGTGGCCGTTGCCATGATGCTTATGGGAAAGAAAGCCGAAAAGGCGGAAAAAGCCTTTAAGCTTGGCGCTGACATTATGTACCGGATCATTGATATTGTCGTTTACTATATCCCGGTCGGCGTTTTTGGTTTAATGGTCAATGCCATGGCCACCTACGGAACTTCCATCCTGGGCAATATCTTCAAATTTATCGTCACCGACTATGCATCTGCCCTGACTCACACTTTGATCGTGTATGTCCCCCTCCTCATTTTTGTGGCCAAGGTCAACCCCATTAAATACCTTAAGGTGGCTTTTGAATCCTGGCTTGTAGCCTTCAGCACCTGCACCTCCATGGCCGCCCTTCCCGTATCCATGAAAAATGCCAAAGAAAAACTGGGCATCCCGGAAGAAACAGCCAGTTTCGTCCTTCCTTTTGGCGCTACTGCCAATATGGACGGCACGGGCATCTTCTTTGGTATTGTGGTTGTCTTTGCCGCTCAGGTAGCCGGCGTTGATCTAACTATTGGACAAATGGCCTCTCTGGTTCTCCAGGCAACGCTTCTTTCTATTGGCTGCGCAGCAGTTCCCCAGATCGGTCTTGTCATCGGAACCACTATGATCACATCTATGGGGCTTCCATTAGAGGTCATCGGCCTTGTCACCGGAATTTACCGGATCATTGACCAGATCCATACTGCCACCAATTCTACCGGAGACCTTGTTGTTGCCGCCTGCGTTGCCTCCACAGAAGGTACCCTGGATCACCAGGCGCCTGCTTACGCAGACAGTCCCAGGCAAATAAGCGTGGACAGACAGTAAAATATACGAAATGGGGAGCAGCCCGTGACATCACAAAGTCATCCGGGAAACTCCCCTGTACATCTCGTCTATTTAAATTTCTGCAATCTTTTCGCCGCAGCGGACATTCCGTTCCCGGGTTGTCTTTAATTCATGTCCCTCCAGGGGCTCTGTAATGATCAGGCAGGTGGTGGTATCGTAGCCTTCTGCCTGGATCTTTTCCTTATCAAATTCCACCAGGCACTGTCCTGTTTTTACAATGTCTCCTTCTTTCACAAGGGCATTAAAGTATTTGCCCTGAAGGTTTACTGTATCAATACCAATATGGATCAAAAGTCCGGTGCCGCCCTGGGTACGGATGGCCAGAGCATGTTTTGTATCCATGACCATTTCCACAGTACCGTCCACAGGGGCGCAGATCTTTCCCCGGGATGGGGCGATAGCTACGCCGTCCCCTAAGATCTTTTGAGCAAAGGTGGCATCATTTACTTTTTCAATGGACATATATTCCCCATCAGCAAAAGCGCTGACAGCTTCAAGGCCGGCGCCGTCAGAAGCCTTTACATCATTTGCAGCCAGGGCATCCCCGGATGCACTGCTGCTTTGGGAAGCAGCGTTTCCCCTGCGCTCAGATACAGCTGCTGCATTGGCAGACACGCCTGCACCTTCTGCGGATACCTGCTTTCTGTTAAAGAAAATACCAAGGAGCACGGTCATAATAAATCCGGCGGTCAAAGCGACCACATGAGCAATAATATAGTTTAAATAACCGTTGCCTGCCGGATCTGCCAGAGCAATGCCGGGCAATACGGTTGTACCAAAGCCAAGGGCTGCCAGGTTCGTCAAATATACGACCACGCCGCCTACAGCGCCACCGATGCAGCCGCCGATAATCGGATAGCGGAACCGAAGGTTGACACCAAAAAGAGCTGGCTCAGTAATACCGAAAAGTACGGAGACAAAGCTTGGGATACAAAGCTCTCTTGCCTTGGCGCTCTTTCTGTGTCCGGCCAGATAACCAAGGACAGCGCCGCCCTGAGCAATAATGGCCACAGACATTAACGGATTTAAAAAGTTTCTTCCCGTATCTGCGATGAGCTGGGACTCAATAGCTCCAAACACATGATGGAGACCTGTAATAACAATAAGCTGCTGCACGCCGGAAAATGCTGCATAACCAATAACACCCAGATGTTCTGTCATCCACACAAGTCCTGCAGTAATACCGGAGGCCAGTGCACGGCCGATAGGTCCGATAATTAAAAACAGAAGAAATGAGCTGACTAATGTGGTTAAAAGGGGCGACAAAAGGAGACGTACCACTTCCGGAACTTTCTTCTCAAAGAAAATATCCAGCTTCGCGGTTACAACACCCATGAGCAGGGCCACAATAATACCGCCCTGGAAGCCGATCAAGTCTACACCAATGCCGAAAATATGAAGGGTGGTCACTTCCACCGTTCCCTGCGCTGCAGCGTAGGCGTCGGCAAGGCTTGGGGACAGCATGATACAGCCCATGACAATACCCATAATCGGACGGCCGCCGAAACGCTTCACCGTACTGTAAGCCACACATAATGGCAAAAATCCGAAGATCGCGCCGGAAGCAATGTTGATCAGCCTTGCAATGGCATAAAAGGTTTCATTATTCTGGACGGCTTCAATATTTCCCAGGACACTGGAAAGTCCGGTTAAAAGAGCTGCCGCCAGGATTCCCGGCATGATTTCAATAAATACATCAGACAAAGCTTTAATTGCTTTCTGGAAAGGATTCATTTTCTTATTGGCCTTGGTCTTTAAGTCGCTCAGGCTCATGCTGTCCATATGTATGGAATCTGCCAGAACCTGGCATACATCATTGACCAGACCTGTTCCGAAAATGATCTGTACCTGGTCCCCGGCTACAAACACGCCTTTAACAAGATCCACATCTTCCATGGCCTTAATATCCGCCTTGTCATTGTCCTCCAAAACAAGACGCAGCCGTGTGGCGCAGTGGGCTACGCCGCCAATATTGTCTCTGCCGCCTGCCAGCCGTACAAGTTCGGCGGCAATGGCCTCATAGCGCTGTCTTTTTTGTTCATCCATGAGTTTTTCCTCCCTTTACATTTTGATAAAATGGTAACATTCGCCCCGAAAATCCTGTTTTTTCAAAGGCATGCTCAGACCTGTGTACATAAGCTCATCGCCGCCGTAAACACATCCGTCCTTTGTGTTTTTATACAGGGCGTCCGGATCCAGGCCCTTTAATTTTAAAATCCTTACCGGCGCTGCCGCAGGACTTAAAACCTCAACGAAAAATGCCACAGCCCCATGGCCGTCCTTTGATACGAAGTTCCAGGACACGGTATTGCTTTCAAAAGGATTTTCATTGCGGTACAGCATGCCAAGCTGGATCGTATTCCGTATGGATTTATAAAATGCGATCTGCTCTTTTATTTCCTCAAGCTCCTGGGACGTAAGCTTTTCCAGATCCAGCTCATAGCCCAGGTTACCGCTCATGGCCACATAGCCCCGGGTGCTTAAAGGTGTCACCCGTCCGGTCTGGTGATTAGGGGTCACGCTTACATGAGCACCCATGGTCACCGGAGGAAATACAAGAGATGTGGAATACTGGATCTTCATGCGGCATATAGCATCCGTATTATCGCTGCACCAGGTCTGGGGCATGTAGTAAAGCATTCCTGCGTCGAACCGTCCGCCGCCGCTGGAGCAGCTTTCAAAAAGCACCTGGGGAAACATGGCTGTAAGCCTTTCCATAATATCATACAGCCCAAGCACATACCGATGGGTGATTTCTCCCTGCTGCTGGGGCGGGAAGTAAGCGCTTCCCACATCCGTCAGGTGCCGGTTCATATCCCATTTTACATAATCCACATGGCCTTCTTTAAATACCCTGGCCATGCTTTCCACCACATAGTCGCACACTTCCTTCCGGGAAAGATCCAGCACAAGCTGTCCCCGTCCCAGGGTACATGGCCGTCCCGGCGTATGCAGGACATAATCCGGATGCTCCCTGTAAAGCTGGCTGTCCGGGGAAATCATTTCCGGCTCCACCCACAGGCCAAATTCCATGCCCATGGCGTGGATCTTCTCAGACAGCTGCCCAAGTCCGTGGGGAAGCTTTCTCAGGTCCGTGACCCAGTCTCCCAGAGAGCTGGTGTCACTGTCTCTGTGCCCGAACCATCCGTCATCCAGCACAAACAGCTCGATGCCTGCATCTGCCGCCTTTTTTGCCAGACTTAAAAGCTTTTCCTCATTAAAATCAAAGTACGTGGCTTCCCAGTTGTTAATGAGCACCGGCCGGGGCTTTTTGGCAAATGAGCTTCGCACCAGATGGTTTTGATAAAATTCATGATAAATATGGGACATTTCCATAAGCCCGTGATCCGAATAGACCATGACCACTTCCGGTGTATAAAAGGTTTCTCCCGGCTTTAAGTACCAGTCCCCATTGAGAGGATTCATTCCCATTTGGAAACGCACGTTCCGGTAGGGATCCACCTGGGCGCTGGCTACAAAATTGCCGCTGTACACAAAGCTGGCCCCGTACACATCTCCCTGGTACTCGCCTGCATCCTTCCGCAAAAGGGCCATAAAAGGCGACTGCTGGGGGGAGCTTGTCCCTCTCAGGCTTTCAATGGAAACCATCCCGCTGGTCAGGGGACGGCGATCCATGTTCCGCTCATTGTTGTGAGCCCCATATAAGGTCAGCACATGAAAATCATCTTCCCGGAAATCCACAGACATGCTCAGCATTTTCGTCAGCGTCAAAGGCTCCCCGGAAGCATTTTCAAAGACAACGCTTCGCGTGATCACAT
The DNA here is from genome assembly GCA_018711005.1 of Candidatus Scybalocola faecigallinarum. Classification (GTDB taxonomy): domain Bacteria; phylum Bacillota; class Clostridia; order Lachnospirales; family Lachnospiraceae; genus Catenibacillus; species Catenibacillus faecigallinarum. Next base: position 15,864 of record DVIT01000053.1, read on the forward strand.
CCGCCTCGTAGAAAACACTGTAGGCCAGCCGCACCTTCAGCCCGGCTGCCGGGTCTTTCATATGGATATAAAGTGTCTGCACCTGATCGTCCCTGCCAAAGGAGGCGGGAAGTCCCGGAAGTCCTTCCTTCCCGTCAACGATCTCATATCCCGCATATTCCAGATTGCTGATGCGGCTGCCGTTTTCCTGGCGGATGCCATAGGCGCAGCTTCTGAAATCGCCATTGCCTGTCTGGGGATATTCCTGAGGCAGGGTATCCAGTGAAAATGTCCGGTCCGTATCATCGGGATTTGGAGCAAAGCCCCGGTCCTTCCATACAATGGAACGGCTCCCGTGATATTCCCGGATACGCTTTCCCCAGTACAAATGTGTCAAATACTTTTCCCGCACAATACCCGTCACATAGCTGGTATTTTTAGAGAAAATATGGAATATTTTTTGTTGTTCATCATATTTAACCGCCATTTTCCTGCTCCTGTTCCTTTTGTTCTTGTAATTCTAATTATAATCCTATATACTAAGTTTAGTATAGACAAATGTTGTTTTATCATATGTTTTTGTTGTCACAGCGTTACTATTCACGTAAGCGCGACGAGTGCGCATGGGGTGGGGTGGCTGTGAATAGTAACGCCACAGGGGGGAGTCATTAATGGAGGATTATATTTTTTCCAACGAATATTCAAAAAATCTGGACGCCATGATCTATACCTGCGGCTATGAAACCTGCGCCCCGGGACACAGCTACGGCCCGGCCGTGCGCAGCGGTTATCTGATCCATTACATTATTTCCGGAAAAGGAATTTATAAAACCGACGGCCACATTTTCCGCCTGAGAGAAGGCGACGCATTTTTAATCCGTCCGGATTCCCTGATTTATTATGAGGCGGACCAGAACCATCCCTGGACATATACATGGATGGGCTTTCAGGGCCTGAAAATGAAGGAATATTTTTCCCGGACAAGCCTTTTAGATACGCCTGTTTTTCACTATGAAAAGGATGACCGTGTACGCCTGTGCCATGATAAAATGTTTGAGGCCTATCATCTGAAAACCAATCGTGATCTGATGATGAACAGTATTTTATATGAATATCTTTATCTTTTGGCCAGCAAGTTTCCGAGAAATGCAGTTTCGCCCAGGGAAAAGCATATATCCTATGTGGAAGACGCCCTGCGCTATATTGAAAATAATTTTGACCACAATATTTCCATCCGGGATCTGGCTGATTATCTCCATATTGAACGCTCTTATTTGTACCGCCTTTTTAAAAACTTTACCGGCGTTTCCCTTCAGGAGTATCTCCTGGATTACCGTATGCGCCAGGCGTGCAGCCTGCTGACAGAAACCGATTTATCTGTCGGAGATATTTCCAGGTCTGTAGGCTATGGGGATGCCCTTTACTTTTCAAGGATCTTCCGCCAGAAAAAAGGCATGACGCCGACCCAGTTCAGGAAAGCCCGGGCCCATTCTATCATTGACATTACCGGGTAATTACTGATAAGATGTAACCGTCACCAAAACCGGTGACGCAAAAGAGCAGCAGCAATGCTTCTCTGCCAAAGAAAAAGCGAAGAAAGGAAAGACCATGAACGTTTTAAAGAAATTCATACGTTACTACAAGCCTTATAAGGCTGTGTTTTTTATTGACCTGTTTTGCGCCACCATTATAAGCGTTGTGGATCTGATCTATCCCCAGCTCCTGCGCACTGCGACCAACTCTTTATTTACTCAAAGCAAGGATGTGATCATGGGCGCCCTGATCCCCCTGGCCATCGGGCTTTTGATCATGTATATCATCCAGAGCCTGTGCAAATATTATGTGAGCTACCAGGGCCATATGATGGGCGCCAACATGGAACGGGATATGCGCCAGCAGCTTTTTGACCATTATGAAAAGCTTTCCTTTTCCTACTACGACCAGAACAATTCCGGCCAGATGATGAGCAAGCTGGTGTCCGACCTGTTTGACATTGCCGAATTTGCCCACCACGGCCCGGAAAACCTGTTTATTTCCGTGATCAAGATCGTCGGCTCCTTTATTTTCCTGTTCCTGATCAACTGGCGGCTGGCTATCCCTCTGGTGATACTGGTCATATTAATGTTTATTTTTTCCATCAGCCAGAATAAGCGTATGCAGGAAACCTTTATGGATAACCGGCGCAAGATTGGCGAAGTCAACTCAAGCCTCCAGGACACCCTTGCAGGTATCCGTGTAGTCCAGTCCTTTGCCAACGAGGACATTGAGCGCAAAAAGTTTACAAAGAGCAACCACGGTTTCCTTATGTCCAAGGACGCCAACTATAAGTGCATGGGAAATTTCATGGGCTTTAACCTGTTTTTCCAGGGCATGATGTATCTGGTCACATTAGTATTCGGCGGCTATCTTATCGCCCAGGGACAGATGGAGGTCACTGACCTGGCTATGTATGCCTTATACATCGGCATTTTTATCAGTCCTATCCAGATTCTTGTAGAACTGACGGAAATGATCCAAAAGGGCCTTTCCGGCTTCCGGCGCTTTTTAGCGGTTATGGAAACCGATCCGGATATTGAGGACGCCCCGGATGCAAAGCCTTTGGAAAATGTCAAAGGGGAAGTGGCCTACGACCACGTGTCCTTCCACTACTCGGATGACGATACCCTGGTGCTTTCCGATGTATCCTTTAAGATCCCTGCAGGAGAATCCATCGCCCTTGTAGGGCCTTCCGGTTCAGGAAAAACAACCATCTGCAACCTGCTGCCCCGTTTTTATGATATTACCGGCGGCAAGGTGACTATTGACGGAAAAGATGTACGAAAGCTTACTTTAAAATCCCTGCGCAGCCAGATCGGTATTGTCCAGCAGGATGTTTACCTGTTTTGCGGCACCGTAAAGGAAAATATTTCCTACGGAAAGCCGGAGGCCACTATGGATGAAATCATTGATGCAGCCAAGAAGGCCAATATCCACGAATTTATCATGTCTTTGCCGGACGGCTATGACACCTTTGTAGGGGAACGGGGAACACGCCTTTCCGGCGGACAAAAGCAGCGGATCTCCATTGCCCGGGTATTTCTTAAAAATCCGCCGATCCTGATCCTGGATGAGGCGACCAGCGCCCTGGATAATGAAAGCGAGCGCTGGATCCAAAAGAGCCTTGAAGAACTGGCAAAGAACCGTACAACCATTACTATTGCCCACCGGCTTTCTACGATCCGCAATGCCGACGAGATCCTTGTAGTTTCTGACAACAAGATCGCCGAGCGGGGCAGCCACGATGAGCTTATGGCTCTTGGCGGCATTTATGCCCACTATTATGAAATGCAGTTTAAGTAATCCAAAACATTAAAAAAGCCCTTCGGCCCAGAGCGGAAATTCCTTTCCCGCCCCGGCCGGAGGGTATTTTTATCCGATGGGAGATTTTTTATCCGATCATCCCAGCCATTTTAAAGGCTTTATACAAGCCGTCATTTTCCAAAGTGTCGGTCACTGCATCGGCAGCAGCCTTTACGCCTTCTGTACCATTGCCCATAGCAATGCCAAGACCTGCCATGGCGATCATTTCAATATCATTATTACTATCTCCCACAGCAACTACATCTTCTGTGGAATGTCCGGAAAGCTTTAAAATGCTTTTGATTCCCTCGGCCTTATTCACCGTAACAGGTGAAAGCTCCCCGCCCCATTTTCTCGGATTAGGGAAGGACAACGGCACAATATACAGCTGGTCTCCCCAAAGAGCCTTTACCTGCTCATTGGAAAAATCATCGCTGAAATATAATATTTTTTCCATTTTCTCCAGATCCTCTGCACGGGCAGCGGTTTCCGGAGGTTCAGCCAATGCCGCAGCGCCCTCGCCAAGCATACGCTGAAGATCTTCACCAAGACGGATAAAGCTGTCGGTCTGAGATTCTAAAATACAAGTTTTATCATGGCTTTGAAATTGAAGGATACATCCGTTTTTTATCAGTGTTTCCGTCATTTCCAAAAATAACGCTTTGGGGAAATATTCATGGCAGATACTCTTTCCTTCATACACAACATAGCTTCCCGTACCGGAAATAATGCCATCAAAACCAATATCAATAATACGCTTTTCAATCTGATCCAACGCTCTGCCGGAGCTGATGCACACCTGGTGTCCCCGTCTCCGTGCTTCATGGATCGCTTCAATGGCGCTGTCCGGGATCGTACCGTCAAAGGCCCGGATCGTACCGTCAATATCTAAAAATGCAATCTTGCCCATGGCAACTTTCCTCCTTTTTGGCCTGTCCTTTCAGGCCATACAGGTATCCCCTGGCCTTTTTCGCCGTAAGGATCCCAGCACCAGTATTTTATAACATTTTCAAAGAAGATACAAGTGGATTTACCGAAGCTGGTATCTGTAAACACGAAACTCCGCGATGGCAATGGTGTCATCATAACGGAGGGATAACGAAACTTCCCGGTCCCCTTCAATATGATAAATGTCTCCCACGCCTAATGCCCTATCCTCCGGCGCTTCGTACTTTGCCAGAAAAACTTCAAAATCCGGGCAGCTTTCCAAAAAAGTAGTGCTGTTATACCGGATCGGTTCCCCGTAAGACTCAGAAATGTCCGGCTGGCAGGCCCAAAAGGCTGCCGGCGGTAATCCCAAGAGCCAATAAATACAGATTTTTCTTCATCTTTACGTCCTTCTTCCAGAAAATCCCATTTTTCATCCAGGGTCATTCCTTATAAAATAAAGTCACTGCCACATAAAATTCCCGGCCGCTGCTTTGGATTTCCAGCAATCCGTCATAAGCGTCCACATACTTTTGGGCGGCTTCAACCTCTCCGGATCGTATATACCCGTCCAGGATAATATAATGCTGGCGCACATCGTGAAACTGCCTGCGCTTTTCCCGGTACATTTCATGAAGGGCCCCGTACTGGCTGGACAATGTATGATAATTCATTTCCACCAGACGCTCCCGTTTCCGTATATCCCCGTAAAAGCTTAAAAGAACGCTCAGGAGCCCAAAGACAAGGAGGAGCCCGTAAGTCCTGCTGCTCCCTGCCATTCCCCGCTTCCAGGTCAGGCACACTAAAAAGATCAGGACAGCCGCCACAGCAATATAAAGAATCCCATGCATCCGGCTCCATGAAAAGGCATCGGAATATATATGCATATTATAAAAACGGATCCTCAGGCCTGCATAATAGCTGGCCGCACATAAGATACAATACTCCAGGATCAGCACATTGACCCAGTAAATAAAATTCTGCACCGCCATGTGCCACAAAGGCCCCTTAAAAAACACCATCAGCAGCACACCCATGTAAATCCCTGTGATCACCATTTCTTCCACAGAGAATTTGGCCGCAGACAGATGCCACAGTCGAAAGGCCGCCGTTCCCGGAATGTTCCGTCTGCCGGATCTGGTGGGCCAGCTCCATGCCGCTGATCCCCGGCATTTCTATATCAATACAGTAAATATCAAATCCGGCGCCCTTTTCCATATCCCACACCATCTCTGTGGGCCGCTGGTAAGCCTGAACCCGGCACTCAAGAGCTTTGGCTTCAAAATATTGCTGTATGATTTCTTTGATCATTGTGCAAGCCTTCGCCTCATCATCTGCCACAGCAATACGATACATACGATCCCCCCCATTTCTTAGCTTTTCCTGCCGCTCCCGGCATAGCTTTATTGTAACAGAAATGGTCTCACATTGGGGCTGTTGGGCCTTATTTGTCAAATTTTGACCTTAAAGCATAAGGGGCTGCTCAACATCTTCAATATCCAGCCTTTCATAATCGATCCGCCCTGTAATCCAGTATAAATATAACGGGCAATGGCATCCCACGCCTCAGAGCAGTGGGGCATTTTCGGGCCGCCTGCAACAGTGTCAGGGTCAGCATTGGTTTTAACCAATGTCCCCAGCCCCATGTGCCAAAAATCATCCCGGTCCCCGTCACGCTCAAAGATAAATTCATCTCCCACGTTGTAACATGGACATGCTCCTGCTCTCGGATCGGCGCAATACTCCTGCTGCAATTCCGGGTACAGCTTCTTGTCAATGACTGTAACTTTTACTTTATATTTCATACTTATTTCTCCCTTCTGATAGCAGGACACCTCTGCTATCTATCATACATTTTTACAGTGCAGGCATGGCTTTTTCCACACCCGTTTTCCGCGTCGGCCCATAGAAAAAACGAAAGGCTTATGCTATAATTTTTTTGTGTTTTGTTGAAAGAGAGTTACTATTCACAGCCGTTTCATACTTGGCAGCAGACACGCTGTGCTTGCACATAAGCAGTCTTAGCCCCGTAAGGGGCGGGACTGAAGCGCGTAAGCGCGACGAGTGCGCATGCGGGTGGGGTGGCTGTGAATAGTAACGAAAAAGAGGTGATTCCCATGCTAATACCACGATTTTATTTTGCAGATGACTTCCGCCCGTTCTATGAGTATTTTCTATCACAGCCTCATAGCGTCAAAATATTTCATAAAGGCGACTACTTATGGGACACCAGGAGCACCTTATGAAAAGATACATTACATCATTTCAGGAGCAGAAATGAATTATGCCGACCACGAGAGCGGGCGCAGAAAAATCATCAGTTTTCATGGCCCCGGAACCGTTTTTCCCGGCTACCACACCAATAATTTCCGTGTGGAGCTTTCTTTGACTACCGTTGCGCTTTCTGAAATGGAAGTGCTGGAATTTACCGTTCCGCAGTTCAAAGCGATGTTTAAGGCGAACACAGCCCTGAGTGAGCAGGTCGTAAACTGGTACTCCATGTATATCAACCGTTTTCTTTTTGAAACAATCCACCAAACCTATAATTCTTCCCTGACAAAACTATGTAATCTCCTGTACCTGTTAACGATAAACCAGCCGGCAAATTCCGGTCTGGTGGTTGATATGACACAGGATGAGCTTGCAGAAATCCTCGGTATGAGCCGGGTACAAATCACCCGGGAGCTTAGTGAGCTTCGCCGCAGAAGCATTGTAGAAACATCAAGGGGAAAGCTGATGATTTCCGATTTGCCGTCTTTATCCGCGCTCTGCACCCAGGAGACCATTTAACCTCATCTTCAATTCCTATTTTAATTACTGTTGGGTCTTGCGTCTGCTTCATATGAAGCACAAAGGAACAAAACCTGTGCCTGGCGGCTTGACCTCATTAAGTGGTCTTGACGGATAACAGCAAAACGCCCCGCTGGGAAACAGCGGGGCGAACTTATTTGATCCATTTTTATCCGGCGTTTAACTGATCAGCCGGGATACATCGTTAAATAAAATAAATACCATAAGCACCATTAAAAGGGCAAAGCCGATAAAATTGACCATGCCTTCCTTTTCCCGGTCAATGGGCTTGCCGCGGATGGCCTCCACCACAAGGAACAGAAATCTTCCGCCGTCCAGGGCAGGTATGGGGAGCAGATTCATAACGCCAAGGTTGGCGCTGAGCATAACGATCAGCTGGCACATTACAAGAAATACATTCAGGGCGCCGTAGGACTTGGACGCCTGGTAGCTGTCGTCAATAATGGTCACAATGCCTACCGGGCCGGCCACATCATCCCTGGTCAGCTGTCCGGTAAACAGCATCCCAAGGCTTTTGATCACTGAGGATATATTATACTTAACCTCATAAAAGCTGTATTCAAACAGCTGTAAAATATTGGCCTTCTGGTAGGGGCTGCTGACAATACCAATACGGTAGGAGCCGGTCTCCTCATCCCAAAACGGGCTGATGGTTGTCTCAAAGGTTTCTCCGTCCCGGCTGTAGGTAATGTCATAGGGTTCATTGGGATTCAGATACATATAAAGGCTTAATTCCTTAAATAAATGAATCCGCTCATTGCCGATCCGTGTGATCACATCTCCGGCCTCAAGTCCTGCCTGGGCCGCAGGCGTTCCTTCCTCCACACTGCCAATGGCTGCATTTTGGTATCCGGTATTGGCCAAAATGATCATGGCAAAAATAAATGCCAGAAGAAAATTAAAAATAGGGCCGGCCAGCACCACACTCATCCTGGCCCACACAGATTTTGTATTAAAACTGCCTTCATCGGGAGCATCTTCGTCTTCGCCAAGCATCATACATGAACCGCCAAAAGGGATCATTTTTAAAGCATATACCGTTTCTCCCCTTTTAAAGGAGCATAGCTTCGGCCCCATGCCCACGGCAAACTCGGTAACCGTTATCCCGTGCTGCTTGGCCAGAAGGAAATGTCCCAGCTCATGAATGATAATGATCACGCTGAAGATTATAATCGCGAGGATAATCCCCAAATTACCACCTGCTTTCAATAAAATCGTAGGTTTGCTGTTCTGTCATAAGGATCTGGTCCAGATCCGGGCTGACGATCACCTGATGATGCTCCATCGCCTGGCGGATGATCCTTACAATATCCAAAAATCCGATCTCCCGGTTTAAAAACTTAGCCACAGCCCGCTCATTGGCCGCATTAAACACCGTAGGCATGGAGCCTCCGGCTCTTGCCGCCTCATAAGCCAGGGCCAGGCCTTCAAACACATCCAGCCTGGGCGGTTCAAACGTCATTGCTCCCACCTGGAACAGATCCAGAGGCTGACCGTTTAAGAAACGCCGTTTAGGATAAAACAGGGCATACTGTATGGGCAGGCGCATATCCGGCGTTCCCAGCTGGGCGATCACCGCGCCGTCCACATACTCTACCGCAGAATGGATAATGCTCTGGGGATGGACGACCACCTGGATCTGATCCAGACCAACGTTAAATAACCACCGGGCTTCCATAACTTCCAGACCCTTATTCACCATGGTGGCTGAATCAATAGTAATCTTCCTGCCCATAACCCAGTTGGGATGCTTTAAGGCATCCTCCACCTGTATATCCTTCAAAGACTCCCGGGTCCTTGTACGGAAGGGCCCGCCGGAAGCGGTTAAAAGGATACGGCGGACTTTTGACTTTTCAAACCCCTGAAGGCACTGGAAAATAGCGGAATGCTCACTATCTACAGGAAGGATCTGAACGCCGTGTTTCTTTGCCAGAGGCATGATCAAATGTCCTGCGGTCACAAGGGTCTCCTTATTGGCAAGGGCAATATCCTTTTCGGCCATAATGGCCTCCATGGTTGGACGTATGCCGATCATGCCCACGATGGCCGTAACTACGATCTGGGTCTTTTCTTCAGTAACAACCTGGATCAGGCCGTCCATGCCGGACACGATCTTTACAGGAAGATCCGCCACCCGCACCCGCAGGTCTGCCGCATCCTTTTCATCCCAAAGGGCAGCGATCACCGGAGAAAACCTGCGGATCTGCTGTTCAAGAAGCTCCACATTTCTCCCTGCCGCCAGGCCCCGGACGCAAAGATCCTTATTATTTTCAACAATGTCCAGTGTCTGTGTCCCTATGGAGCCGGTAGAACCTAAAATCGAAATATATTTCATCTCGACACCTCATTTCAGTTTATCCGATAAATAAAGCGAGAAAATAAACCACCGGAGCGGTAAAGAGTATACTGTCAAAGCGATCCATAACGCCGCCGTGGCCCGGGATCAGCCTGCCGTAATCTTTGATCCCCTGGTTCCGTTTAATGGCTGACGCAGCCAGATCGCCCACAATGGCAATAAGGGCGCCTGCGCCGCAGATAATGGCACAGCTGAGCATAGGATTTCCCAGGGTCGGCAAATATTCCTCAAGGAAATACCCGTATAAGATCCCGAGGATCACAGCTCCGACCACGCCGCCTACAGCGCCTTCCACGCTTTTTTTAGGGCTTAAGACCGGCGCCATTTTGTGCCTGCCTATAAGGCGTCCCACACAATAGGCGCATGTATCGTTGCCCCAGGCGCTGACAAAGATCAGCGGCGTTAAAAACAGGCCGTCCTCAAGGCATCTTACCTGATACATGCACAGCATGAGCACGGGCACATAAACCAGTCCGAAAACGGCAAATGCTGCCTGGTCTGCTTTAAACCGGGGAAAAGTAAACACATAAACAAACATGATCAGCAGAAATCCCACAATGAGGGCCGCCATGGGCAGCTGCTGTCCTTCATCACCGGCAAACAGGGCAAACCGCACCATGGCCCCATAGATCACTGCACCGGCCATACCTGCATAGCCTAACATATTTTTGTGTATATTATATGTTTTATAAAGCTCATATAACCCTATAAACGCCAAAAGGGCTGTAATAAAAAATAATACATCTCCGCCCAGGATCATGGCGGCGATCATAATGATCAGCAGGATGACACCGCTGATGAGCCGTGTAAAAAACATATTCAGACGCCTCCAAATCTCCGTTCTCTGGAATTGTACTGCTCAATGGCACGCACCAGATCGTCCCGTCCGAAATCCGGCCACAGCACATCCGTAAAATAAAATTCCGTATACGCCAGCTGCCACAGCAAAAAGTTAGACAGCCGCTGTTCGCCGCTGGTGCGGATCATCAGGTCCGGATCCGGGATCTGGGCAGTATCCAGATAGGATTCAAAAACTTTTTCCGTGATCGCCTCCGGCGCCAGATTGCCCGCAGCCACATCCTGTGACATTTTCCGCATGGCTCTCACCATCTCATCCCGGCTCCCGTAATTCAGGGCAATAGAAAAGTTCAGTCCTGTATTTTTTGCTGAAACCACTTCCAGCTCATCAATAGCCTGGCGTATATCCTCTGAAAGCCCGGTCTTATCGCCCAGAATACGGACGCGCATATTATTTTTTGAGGTCCGCTCAATACAGTCTGTCAGATAATCCCTGAGCAGCTTCATTAACGTATTGACTTCTTTTTGGGGACGCTTCCAGTTTTCTGTGGAAAAAGCATACACTGTAAAATACTTTATCCCCAGATCCCAGGCCACCTCGCACATCTTTTCCACATTTTTGCTGCCCTGTGCATGGCCGTAATTTCTCGGCATAAACCGCTTCTTGGCCCAGCGGCCGTTTCCGTCCAAAATAATGGCCACATGCTCCGGCACGTTCAGTATTCTGCCGTCGATCTCTCTTTCCATTTCCAACTACACACCCTTCTGTTTATCCGCCCCAAACCGGAGCCATAAACCTCCGGCCCGGGGCGTTTTTATTCAAAGCTATTTCCCTTAACAGCCAAAAAGGCTGCTGCCGCATATTCCGGCAGCAACCTCTCCATTTTATACGGTCAGCACTTCTTTTGTTTTTGCTTCCACAGCCTTATCCACTTCGGCAATATATTTGTCTGTCAGCTTCTGGATACTGTCTTCCAGATTTGCATAATCATCTTCGGAAATTTCTTTGGCCTTGTTCATCTTCTTGAAGGCATCGTTGGCATCCCGGCGGATATTGCGCACAGCCACCTTGGCAGCTTCGCCCTTTTTCTTTACATCCTTGGCCAGTTCCTTTCTGCGTTCCTCTGTCAGCTCAGGGAATACAAGACGGATGGACTTTCCGTCATTTGTCGGCGTAATGCCGATATCGGATGCAAGGATCGCTTTTTCAATATCTTTGATCAGCTTGGTCTCCCATGGCTGGATCATGATCATGCGGGCTTCCGGCACGGAAATGTTGCCCACCTGCTGGATAGGTGTGGGGGCACCGTAATAATCCACAACAAGCTTGTCCAAAACATGGGGATTGGCACGACCTGCGCGGATGGATACATACTCCTTGTCAAGGCTCTCAAGGGTCTTTTTCATCTTTGACTCGTAAGTTTTAATTCTCTCATCCATAAATAGAATCCTCCTAGATTTGTTTAATCATCGCAACCGTTCAGCAGTTTGAACGATCACTCAACGGTGACATACGTTCCGTCAAATTCATCGCTTAAAGCTTTTACAATGCTGTTTTCCCCGTTAAGGCCGAAAACAACCATGGGCATCTTATTCTCCATGCACATGATCGTGGATGTAAGATCCACAACCTGGAGACGCCGGTCCACAACTTCCTGGATACTGATCGTATCAAACTTCTTTGCATCCGGATTCGTCTTTGGATCGCTGTCATAAACGCCGTCAATGGCTTTTGCCAGCAAAATAGCATCCGCTTCGATCTCGATGGCACGCAGCGTCGTTCCCGTATCTGTGGAAAAATACGGATGTCCCGTGCCGCCGGCAAAAAACACGACCTTCCCCGTCTCCAAAGCCTCAAGGGCGCTGTCTTTAGAGAACAGCTGAGTGAAGGATCCGCAAAGGAACGGTGTGAATACCTGGGTTCCCATACCTAACGTCCGAAAGATCTCAGACACGTAAATACAGTTCATCACTGTCCCCAGCATACCGATCTGATCCGACTTTGTCCGCTCAATGATCTTGCTGCTGTTTCTTCCTCTCCAGAAATTGCCGCCGCCGATCACGATCGCTACCTGGATCCCCTGATCTAAAAGCTGCTTCACCTGACGGGCCACATCCAGACAAGTTGCCTCATCAAAGCCAAAGCCTTTATTCCCAGAAAGCGCCTCGCCGCTTAATTTCAACAAAATTCTCTTTAATTGTACCATCTCATCCACCTCACTACTAATCTACCACAAAACCAGCCACTTTTCAACCACTCACCAGCTTTTCCTGCGCCTTATGGACGTCAGGAGCATGGCCAGTAAAAATCCGATGGCCAGCCCGGAAAAATGGGCCACATTGTCCACGCCGCTGCTGCGCATGCCATTGTATAATGTAAAGATAATAAACATTCCGATCTGGAAAAAGCTTAAGTCCTCCAGACGCCCGCGGTTTCGGATAACCAGGTATAAAATGCCTCCGGCCACACCGAAAATCGCGCCGCTGGCTCCCGCGGACACAACATTTTCCCGCAGGAACATGTTCACAAAAAACGAAACCGCGCCGGAACCTGTGGCGCACAGCACATAAAAGATCAGATACTTAACCTTTCCCAGGGCTCTTTCCAGATTATCCCCAATAAATGCCAAAACAAGCATATTGCTGAATAAATGTTCGAGACCGAAATGCAAAAATGCACTTGTAAACAGCCGCCAATACTGATGGTCATAGGCGATCAACGGCCAGTAGGAAGCGCCGAACCGGATCATCAGCGTTGTATCATGGGTAGAGCCGATCAGCTCAATGATAAGAAACAGGATCACATTGGCCGCAATGATCACTGTATTTACCGGCGTCAGACGCCGGACCGGGCCATAGCTGTAATATCTTCCGGGGCCGTATCCGTAGCTGTTCATTCCTCCACTCCTTTTTTAAGAAAATCAAAGGCATGGCCAGGCTCAACTTCCAGGAAATGCATAAGCATATAGGCGCACATAATGGCCACATTTTCTTCTTTTAAGATACGCCGCACTTCCGCCTTGTCGGCCAGGACGATCTCAATCTCCTCGTTTTCCTCCTGCCCTTCTCTGGACGGGGTTCCGCTGGCATAGCCGTAAATGGTGCCGCAGGACTCATCGGTCATGCCGATAGTGGTAAAAAAGGGCTTGCAAAACATTTCCGGCGCCTCTGCCGGAGTAAATGTGAGCCCGGTTTCTTCTTTCAGCTCCCGCACCCCGGCTTCCTGAAAAGTCTCGCCTTCATCTACAAGGCCTGCCGGGAACTCGTAAATATAATCATCTAAAGGGCACCGGTACTGGCGGATCAAAACGACTTTATCCTGAGCCTCACCGTAAAGACTGTAAATGATCACGCCGTCCGGTGTGTTTTTCCGCGTCTTAAGCTTCAGATCCTCTGTGGTCTTTGCACGGGAAGCCACATAATAGGCGCTGTGTCTGCCATTTTCATTTTCCATGTCCAGTTCATAAAAATTCAAAAACTTTGTATGGGTCTTTTGCTCCACACCTTTTACTCTGCGCATTTTTTCCGCCTCCGATTTCTTTATTTCTTAATCCAGCTTTTCAAAATGAGGGATCCGTTTTTCAAACCATGTTACATAGGAAAATCCGGCCGCCTTAAGCATCTCCTGTCCGGCCTTTGAAACAGTGCCTGCCTGCCGGGCCACATGGGCATCCGAGCCGATGGTAACGATCTCGCCGCCGCACTGGCGGTAAAGCTTTAACAGATCCGCCTCAGGCATGGGCGCGCCGCTGTTTCTTGCCAGGCCGGAAAGATTCACCTCAATACCTTTACCTTTTTCAATAACGATCTTAAAAAGGCTGCAAAATTCTTCATAAAACACAGCCATATCCGGCTTATTTCCCGTCCTTTCAAAAATATACCGGGAGGGATAGGTCACATGGCCTAAAACATCATAGTCATAATTTTTTGCCAGCTCCATCAGCCACTGAATATAGTGGGCATAAAAGGCCTGAATATCCATCTGGCTGTAGTCGCAGTAATAAATGTCCAGATCATTTTCAATATTATGGACAGAGCCGATAATAAAATCCACAGGATAAGCTTCCAGAAATGCCTTTGTCTCTCCGGGATTGATCTGAGGCTGCCCCAGCTCGATCCCTGTATGGACTAAAAGCCGCCCACGGTACTGCTCCTTAAGGGACTGCATTTTTTCATACCAGGCCGGACAGTCCAGTATATAGCCATAGGGCTTATTGGAATAAATATCCATATGATCGGTTATGGCGATCTCCGATAATCCAAGCTTTAAGGCCTGCTCACACACTTCCTCCGGCTCAGCCTTTCCGTCAAAAGAAAATCGGGTATGAAGATGGTCATCAGTTAAAAACATATTTACTTTCCTTTCTTTTTGTCGTCTGGCCGCAGCTCTTTTGGCACATGGTCATAAGGGATCGGGTCAAAAAACAAAGGCTGACGTTTAATATAATAAATTCCCATAAGTATAATAAAGACGATCCGCCACAAGATCTGGCTGAATGCAAACAGCAGTGCATTTGCCCCAAGGCCTGACAAGATCACCAGGTACGCAAAGTCATAGACCAGCTCCAGGGCAAATCCCGCCATAATGGCCACCCAAGCATATTTTCTAAGCTTAAAGCACCCGATAAAGGTAAGGACCAGACAGGCCAGCAGCGCAAGATCATAAACAATAGTTATGGCATCTGCATTTTCCGGATGAAGGATCATGGAAATCAGCATGTATCCAGTCATTAAAATATTCACCGGGGTCAGCACAAAATGATAAAATTTATGAAACTTCAGTGGTGTGATCTCGATCACATAGTATTTTCTGAAAAAATTTTTCATGATTCTGTCCTTTCTCTGAATATTCTCAGACAGCGCGCTGATCCCGCCGCTGACAGAGCCAAAGCGCTGCCTATTTAAAATAACAATAAAGGTTTTCAGACAAAATATCAAGACCTTTTTCACTCCCCGGGCCGATGTGTTATAACAAACAAGCGGCACACACTGTTGTGCATGCCGCCTTCTGGATTAAATCTACTTTTTTTAAATGTAATTTTCCGGATCTACAGGAACGCCGTTTACCCACACCTCAAAGTGCAGATGGGCGCCTGTGGAAATTCCCGTGCTGCCTACTGCTGCGATCACATCGCCCTGGCTGACTTTGTCGCCAACAGATGCATAAATAGCCGAACAATGCTGATATAATGTGGTCAGGCCATTGCCGTGGCTGACAACAATATAGTTACCTCTTGCTGAACTATAGGAAACAGTTACAACCGTTCCCCCGTCTGCAGCATAAATAGCTGTGCCTGTTGAAGCTGCAATATCCACACCTTTATGGTTGGAGGAAGCTCCGGCTGTCGGTGATGTTCTTCCGCCAAAATGGGATGAAATATATCCGCCGGCACATGGCCAGATCAGGGAGCCTGTGGCCACGCCAGCTGAAGATGAACTGCCGGAATTATCCTGGCTGCTGTCAGAGCTGTCGGAAGATGCTGAGCTGTCCTGATTTCCGCTGTTATCTGAAGATGCTGTATTATCCTGACTTCCGCTGTTATCTGAGGATGATGTACTATCCTGGCTTTCGCTGCTGTCTGAGGATGCTGTATTATCCTGGCTTTCGCTGTTATCCGAAGCTGCGCTGTCCTGGCTGCCGGATGTGTTTCCGGAAGACGAATCGGCTGCGCTGCTTTCTCCGGCTGCATCATCCGATGCGGAAGTTTCATTCTGGGAAGAACCCTGATCCTGAGCAGAATCATCGGCTGTGCTTTCTGAAGCTTCCTGGGTCTCCTGGGCAGCTTCCTGCTGCTTTAACGCCTCCTGACGATCCAGTTCTTCCTGATACTGGATTGCTGCAAGGATCTGATTGTTTTCATCGATTTCTTCCTGGGTATTGGAAATACTGTCATAGACGGTTCCAATATCGCTGTTAATGGAACTTAACTCTGTCTGTTTAGCTTCCATAACCATTTCCAGCTCGGCCTGCTTGCTTTCTTCCTGGGTCTTTAAATCTTCGAGCTGGGTCTTTTGTTCCTGAAGCTGGGATTCCAGCGTTTCAATCTGTTGCCGTGTTTCGTTAAGATTGGTCAGCAGCTGGGCATCATAATCTGAAATTCTGGAAATATACTCGGAAGCATTCAGGATAGAAGATATGCTGTCAGCCTGTAAAAATACAGACATAAGAGAAGTATCTCCGGATTCATACATGGCACGGATACGCGCCTTTAATGCCTCATATTGTTCCTGTTCGTTGGCCTTTGCCTCCTCAAGCTGCTGCTGTGTAGATGCAAGATCCGTTTCAGTCTGTTCCAGTTCTGTTGTCAGTTGGCTGATTTCCGAATAAACCGTATTCAGCTCCTGGTCCAGAGAAGAAATATAAGACTCTGTATCCGATTTGCTTGATTGAAGGGCAGCTAAACGGCTTTGCAGTGATTCTTTCTGGCTTTCCAAAGAATCCAGTGTCTGCTGAACTTCCTCTTTGCTGCTGGCGGCAAACGCCGGTACACTTAATGAAAATACCATTGAAAAGGCTACTGCTGCCTTCAGAGTACGTATGACTTTCCTCTGCATGATGATAAAAAACTCCTTTCTTTAGTACATTCACTGTAACTGTCCAGTAGGATGCGCCTTGTACACGCACCGCAGACCAGTCAGCCTGTACAGCCGGCAGCTGATCCCGTTCCAGGCAGTTACGATCTTTAAGTATCCGATTTTGATTATAACACATTTATTACAAGAAGTCGATGTTTATTGTAAAGTTATTAATTTTTTGTTACACAATGTTGTATCGATCCTTTAAGATTACTATGTGCAGCCCATTATGGCATTGTTTTGCTCCAGTTTTATCCCTTATAAAAAAGAGATTTCGGCCATAAATAAGATTTTCCAATTTATGGATGCAGACAACAGCCGTTTTCTGCACCCATAAAAACCATTTTGCCATTCTAAGCCGAAGGCAGCAGGCATTTTCTACGGCCACAAAACAGATTTTGCGTTTTCAGGCCGTAGCCAGCAGAATTGCAGCGATCAATCCCAATGCCGAGGCTTTCCGGCATTGAGGCCGGGACGCATGTATCAGCGCCTGGCAGATGTTATTAAACCAGCCCGAAATAGGTAAGCAGGCCATCGTAAATACCTTCGGCAAAGCCGTACTGCTCGTCAATAAGCCGCTGCAGATCCTCATAATTAGACATATAGGCCAGTTCCACTAAGATGGCAGGCATCCGGGTGCGTCGCAGCACATACAATGAAGGATTGACCCGGACGCCGTTGTCCTTTGTCCCAACAACGTTTACAATGCCGTTTAAAACATGCTCGGCCAGATAGTAGCTTTCTGTGTACGCTTTATAGACATAAACCTCTGTGCCTTCAATATTGGGATTTACGTTGGAATTGGCATGGATGCTGATAAAATAATCCGCCGGCCATTCATTGGCCATAGCGACCCGCTCCATGAGACTGGTGGCATTGGTAGTTCCAAGGATCGTTTCCGGCGTCGGTCTTGACACACGCACCTCAAACTCCGGATTGCCTTTGAGCATTTCTGCCAGATACATTCCCACATTGTATGTTATATCCTGCTCGTAAACACCTGAGTTTTCCGCGCCGGTATTATGTCCGCTCGGATTATGCCCCTGATCCACAAAAATCTTTATTGCCAAAAAAATCACCCCTTAATGCTCTATGACAACATATGCATTAAGGGGTGAAAGATTTACTGTAAATGTACATCACTGCTCTTTATTCTTTTTGCGCCAAAAATAAATATCAGAGCCGCTGCCATTTCAAGCCAGTGGTAAAATTCCCAGAGCCATGGCAGCAATTCCCACAGCCATGGCAGCGAGACACCGCTATAAAGACATACAGCATAAATCACTTCTAACAAAGGAGACAGAAAAAACAGAACCGCTGAAATGATCTTCACCGGCAGCCTGCACTTAAACCGGAGTACGGTTACTGCCATGACAATCAGAAAAGCGATATCTATAATAATCTGTAATATATCTCCCGCAAACCAGGTCATTTTTCCGGATGCCACAAAAACGCTCAGCGCAGCATATAATAAAACGGCCGCAAATCGCTTTATTGCTTCCAGCATGATCACAAAGGTTTTTTCCGCATCAATCTTTATGATACAAAATATAATACCCAGCACAAGCCACACTACGGGATAGTAACCGTTAATCACCCGCAAAAAAATAAAAAATGGTATACTAATCGAATTCACATCTGTACCTCATCTACATCCACAAAAGATTCAATCCTGCCATAAGGATCAATGTAATCACAGAAACCACACATGCCAAAAGACTAAAAACAAACGACCGTCTGTCGCTTTTGCGTTTTATGTTTTTGCCGTTTTGGGACATTCCCCCTTGAACCACTTCCCTGGCTTTGCCCTCATCTTCTGCACTGTGGGGACGGTTTTGTAAGGGAATCTCCCTGGCAATTCCTGAAGGTGCTGCCCGATAGGGATCAAATGCCGGATCAGGCTCCTGCCGGAGAACGTTTTTCGGCACACGGCTTACATGGTCCTGTCGGAACATCATTATGGTATGCTCCGGCGGCTCCTGCTGAGACTGATCCGGAGCTTTCCTTTCAAAGTCAAAAGTATCCACCGGAGGATTCACCGGTGTATCCGATGGAACATCCGCAGGAATATTCACCGGAGTCTCCGTCTGCATCGCCAGCCACTGCAAGAGATCCGCCTTCATATCCGTCGGACCTTTATAACGCATGGCCGGATCCGGATGAGCTGCACGGCACACAATCTCCGCCAGTTGGCTGTCACAGCCGGACGGCGGCGGCAGCACACAGCCGGAAAGGCGCTGATTTGTG
>DVIT01000054.1 GCA_018711005.1 Candidatus Scybalocola faecigallinarum
ACTGGCTACCCGGACGCTTACTTTGTTCAATTAGGTCAAATCGAAAATGGTGTAAACGAAGGGGCAGTTCACTGGAATGCCAAAACTGCTTTTTCGTTTACCCCATCATCGATTCTAACCTAAAGAATTTATAGAAGTCAGACGGCCTCAGCAACCGTCTGACTTTTTCAAACCTTTGGATACCATATTTAAATGGGTCGATTAACATCAGCTTTAAGATTCAATACCTGCGGCATTCCCCATTTTGATCAAAATATTCGCTGTAAAATTGACCATTAAGATAGTCATTTAAAGCATATCTGCGGACAGAGATCATCTCCTGCGGAAGATTTTTAATGTCAAACCATTTTATTTCTGAACATTTTTCCGGTTCAGCAATGCGTGGCCGGCCTTCAAAATGATCAATCATAAAATAAATGTCATAATATGCATGAGTAATGGAACCCGCAGATGATGGGAAATATGGCTGAATACGATTTATAGTGTGCCTTTAAAGACATAAAAAATCCTCCTTATAGGGCGAGTGTTTTTACTTAAGACTTATATTATACATCTAAAAGCGCTTAGTCAATAAGTTCACCATTCAAATAAACTGTTTTCACCAATCCTTCCTTCTAAAAAGCAATAAAACAAAAAACAAATTTCATATCGTGAGCTTTTCGTGATAATTTTGTGGTATGCTATGAAAAAATCACTGCTTTCAGGCAGGTATTCAGTTTCCGACTGCCTGAAAGGGAACAAAGGATGTGTTTTTGTGAGGATTTTAGTCGTAGAGGACGACCGTCTTTTAAATACAACGCTGTGCTATAATCTCACCGAGGCCGGATATATCGCAGACGGGGTCCGGTCAAAAGCGGAGGCAGTCAGTCTATGCCAAGTTTCCAGGTATGACCTGGTGATTCTTGATGTCCATCTTCCGGATGGCAGCGGATTTAGCCTGTGCCGGGAATTAAAGGCCCAAAGGCCTGATGCGGCCGTGATTTTTCTTACTGCCATGGATATGGAAGATGACATGCTTTTAGGCTATGAACTTGGCGCAGACGATTATGTAACAAAACCATTTTCAATGCGGGTTTTCCAGAAAAAGGTGGCAGCGGTACTTTCGCGTTTGAATAAAACTTCCGAAGGCGATCGCTATGATGACGGTTATTTAACGATAAATTTTGAGAAAATGTCTGCGGCTGCAGGCGGTGTTCCGGTGACCTTTACACCGCTGGAGTATCGTCTGTTAAATGTGTTTATATCCAATCCCAATATTGTTTTGACCCGCCGGGTGCTTTTGGAAAAACTTTGGGATGCGGAAGGTAATTTTGTTGATGAACATGCCCTTACTGTGGCCGTAAGCCGGGTGCGGGGAAAAATTGAAAATGCGGGGGCATCCTACATTAAGACAGTATATGGCATGGGATATATGTGGATTGGAGGCCAAAATAAATGACCAGAGAAAATGGATGTATTTTTGAGCAAAATTCCGGAAGCTGTTCTGAGGATGCTATGGCAGAATCATTGCCAAAGCTTTCTGTAACGCCCGGCTTTATCTTATTTATAGGTCTTTTGCTTTTTGGCGCTTTAACCCAAGTGGTGATCGTCTGGATGATCACTGAAAACGCTTTGGTTCTTTGCTGTGTTTTAGGTTATGGTATTTTTACAATAACGGCTTCTGCTCTCTTTCTTATGTGGGTGCGGCAAAAACTGACCCGCTTTTGTGATCTGATCTGCCAGCTTTTGGAGGACATGATGAGCGGAAATGTCCACAAGCCTCAGTTTTATGAAGAAGATACTTTATTTTACAAAGTCCTCCACCGCTTATCCCGCCTTTATGAAGTGTTAAAGGAAAGCCGGGAAACTGTAAGCCGGGAACGTTCCGATTTAAAGGAGCTGATTTCTGATATTTCCCACCAGGTCAAAACCCCTGTGGCTAATCTGAAAATGATCAATGCAACGTTACTGGAAAAGAATGTGCCGGAACATCAGCGGATGGAATTTCTGACTGCCATGTCCGGTCAGCTGGATCAGCTGGATTTTCTTATGGCGGCAATGGTCAAAACATCCCGTCTGGAGTCTGGCATTATCACATTAAAACCAAAGCTTCAGGACATTTACGAAACTCTGGCCGCAGCAATGGGAACGATACTGCTATCCGCAGAAAAGAAAAAGATAAAAGTCACTGTTGACTGTCCCCAAACTATTTGCGCTGCTCATGACCGCAAATGGACGAAAGAGGCATTGGCCAATATTCTTGATAACGGGATAAAATACACACCAGCGGGCGGCCAACTGAGCGTATCTGTTACTGCCATGGAAGCTTATATAAAAGTAGACATTGCCGATACAGGAAAAGGGATCCCGGAAGACCGTCAGGGCGCCGTATTTAAACGCTTTTACCGGGAACCGGAAGTACACGATGTTCCGGGAATTGGTCTGGGCCTTTATCTGGCCCGCCAGATCATTTCGCACCAGGGAGGGTTTATCCGGATCACATCAAAGCCTGGATGCGGGACTACATTTTCAGTATTTTTATTAAAGCACATGTAACTATTCCGAGAGGATTGCCCTGTATTATAGGATCATCCGGATAAATTGTTTTCAAAACACAGCGGCTTTAGCTCCTGTAATACAGAAAGGTGGTTTAACTATGGAAATTTTACAAACAATTCAGCTAAAAAAATATTATGGGCAAAAACCTAATGTGACCCGGGCTTTAGATGGTATATCTCTGTCCGTGTCCGCCGGCGAGTTTGTTGCCATCGTAGGGACTTCCGGCAGCGGAAAATCTACGCTTTTAAATATGATCGGCGGCCTGGATGTGCCTACATCCGGCAGGGTGATCGTAGATGGCAGGGATCTGTCTAAAATGAACGAAGAACAGCTGACAATTTTCCGACGACGAAAAATCGGATTTATTTTTCAAAATTACAATTTGGTTCCTGTCCTTAATGTTTATGAAAATATTGTCCTTCCTGTGGAACTGGACGGCGGACGCCCGGATCAGAAATTTATGGATCAGATCCTTGAAATGCTGGCTTTGACGGATAAGAAAAACAGTATGCCCGGTCAGCTTTCCGGCGGTCAGCAGCAGCGGGTGGCTATTGCCCGGGCACTTTTATCAAAGCCGGCCATTATTCTGGCCGATGAGCCTACAGGGAATCTGGACAGTCGTACAAGCAGCGATGTACTGTGCCTTTTAAAAGCCACAAGTCAAAAATTTCACCAGACGCTTGTAATGATTACCCACAACGACGCCATCGCCCAGATGGCTGACCGGATCATCCGTATTGAAGATGGCCGTCTCACTGCCTCTGACAAGGATCTGTATTATGCAAAGGAGGGGCAAACACGATGACTGATCTGTTATTTGGTAATAATAACACAGAGATTTCTAAAAAGCTGGCACGGCGTTCACTAAAATCCGGGAAAAATTCCATTGCCATCCTGGCGATCATGCTTTCCGCCTTGCTTTATACAAGTCTTTTTACCATTGCCCTGACCTTATTTACATCTTTACAGCAAAATGAAATGCGCACCTCCGGTTCTTCTGCCCACGGGGTCGTTAAGCATATTACTGCAGATGAATATGCCCGCATTGCCTCAGATGATCGAATAAAAGCCACAGGCGTTTCCGTTGTTTTTGGCTATGCTTCCGGAGACTGCTTTAGCAAGCTTCCTACAGAGGTTCGCTATGCAGATGAAAATTATGCACGGTGGACATTTATTTTTCCATACGAAGGCCAGATGCCTGAGAAAGCAAAGGACATGGCTGCCAGCAGGCTCGTCCTTGAAGCCATGGGCTATGAAGATGCCCGGATCGGTGATCCTGTTTCCCTGACATTTTCCACAGATACGGGAGAAATTTCAGATACATTTACTTTGTCCGGCATCTGGGATGGTGACCAGGCCGGATACCGTCAGACCATTTTACTCTCTCGCCCTTATATGGAACAATTTGCACCGCCGGTCAGCGGCACATCAACGGCAGATGTTTCACAGGTTACAGGATATTTGGATGTTTTGCTGATGCTGCCATCTTCATGGCATATCGGGGATACGCTGGATACTCTGGCCAGTGATTACGCATTTGGTGACCGGATCAGCGTTAATTCTGCTTATTTAATGGAAGGCGTTGGCATTTCAGGGGCTTTAAGTATCCTGGCCGGTATCCTCATTATTTTTACTGCCGGTTATCTGCTGATCTACAATGTATTTTATATTTCCATCGCCCAGGATATACGCTTTTATGGGATGTTAAAGACCCTTGGGGCAACATCCCGACAGTTGAAAAAGATTGTCTACAGAAAAGCCTGTCGTCTTTGCGCTGCAGGTATCCCATTGGGACTGCTGCTTGGCTGGCCTGCAGGCAGGCTTCTTGTTCCGGCGATTGCCCGCATGTTTTCAAAACAGATGCCGGTTGTCACCACCTGGAATCCGCTGATCTTTGCGGCAGCCATTTTATTTTCTGTATGCGTTGTATTTATCAGCTGCCGCAAGCCGGCCCGGATGGCAGCAAAAGTCTCTCCGGTGGAAGCTGTAAAATATGTGGATGTAAAAATGGATCAGGGAATGCAAAAGAAACCCCATCCAAAAGCTTCCGAAAAATACAGGGCAACGCGCCGCGCAAAGCAGACATCGGTTATGACAGAACGTCGTCCGCACAGGGTCACCCCAACTATGCTTGCAGTTGAAAATCTTAAACGCAGCAAAAAGAAAGTGATCATTGTGACATTGTCTTTTGCCTTGAGTCTTGTCCTTTTAAATAGCGTTTACGCTTATGTCACCTCCTTTGATTTTGACAAATTTGTAGCGGATTACACATTAACAGATTTTACTGTGGCCGATGCTACTGTCATTAACAACACGGAACCTTTGAATACTTCCGCAATAGACAATGATTTTATCCGTCAGGCTCAGCAGCTGGAAGGTCTGGAATTGCTATCCAACATTTACGCTCAGTTTATAAGCCTGCCCCTGGACGAGCTTGCATCGCAGCGTCTTAATGAACTTGCAAAACAGTCTGTTTTATCTGAGGGGGACGCGGGAAATTATCTTGCCCGGGGAGCCTGCAGCGTCTGTCTGTATGGCCTGGATCAATGGGCAGCAGAGAATGTCCGGGTTTTAGAAGGGGATTTATCATCTGAACGCTGGCAAAATGGGGAGGGCATTTACGTTACGCCAATGACCATGGTCGGAAGCGGCACACAAAGTCTTTACCATCCGGGCGATACGGTCACGCTAAACCAGGATGACGGAAATATAAAAAACTATACGGTCCTTGCGATCATCGAAATTCCTAACGCCCTGCGGGTGCCGATGTATATGGATATGGGGACAGAGTTTGTTTTATCTTCTGAAGAATATGAAAATTTTTTTGGAAGCGATGATATATCACCCATGAAAACCGTGTTTAACGTAGACACTGAACATATGGACGATGTCCATCAATGGCTTAAAGATTATACAGAAAATGTCCAGACAAGTCTCGATTATGTATCCAAAGTAACTTTACAGGAAACCTTCGGAGGGCTGACCGCCATGTACCGCCTTGTGGGAGGCACTTTATGCGCGATCCTTGCCCTGATCGGCATTTTAAATTTTATTAATTCCATGATGACCTCCATCCTCTCCCGCTGCCGTGAGATCGCCATGCTCCAGTCTGTGGGAATGACCGGGCGTCAGGTGCGGACAACGCTCATTTGCGAAGGCGTTGGCTACGCAGTCCTGGGAACAATCTGTGCCGTTGCCTTGTCCGGCATTGCCTGCATGACCATCGTCCGCACCATGGGTAATGAGTTAAGCTATTTTACATGGCGTTTTACCTTATGGCCAGTTGCCCTGTGTACGCTCCCGCTGCTGGCGGTTACAGCACTGATCCCGGTCATTTGTTACAAATATATCTCCCGGCAGACGGTGGTGGAACGATTGCGGATGGCAGAATGACCGCAAGCCTGCGCACATAATCCCCGGGACTTCTGCCCATGTTTGAATCCAGGTGTTCTAGGCCTTACGGTTTCTTTCCCAAAACCGCAGGGCATCGTCAATCCATCCCTGGGCCTGTGTTTCAATACCCAGACCAAAACCATGCTTTAAATTGGGATACATGTGGAACTCTGTGGAAATGCCGCATTTTTCAAGGCAGTCCAGCCGCCGCTTCATAATACGCCAGTCAGCAATATAGTCCCTTCCGCCGACACAGGCATAGGTGGGCGGATCCTGCTGGGTATACAGGCTGTATCCTGTATACTGCATGATCACGGCAGCTGCTCTTGGCACCGGTCCAAAGGAACCAGTATAAGCCGCCATCCGGGCGCCTGCCGAACCGCCCCACAGAGAATATCCATTTGTATCCACGCCCAGTTCATCCTTATGGGCAAAGATAAATGAGATCGCCCGGGACAGATCCTGGCAGGCAGCGTCTGCCGTCCGGGTACGGTAAACAAGAGCAAAGGCATTATAGCCATGCCGTGCAAGCCATAAGGCGTGAGGCATGCTTTCATGGATAGAACCTACGTAGTAAAAACCGCCTCCGGCGCAGATCACTGCAAAGGGGGCGTTTTTATTGCCCCGGAAAAAGAACAGGCCGGTATCTCTTTTTTCAGGATCCTGGCGTTTTTCATCTTCTGTGTATATGTCATAAAAGATTTTCGTACCCTCCATGCGCTGTTTTTCCAGTTCCCGGATCACATCCACCGTAACGTCTGTATTGACATAGTTATGATAAATTAAAAGCTGTCCTACCTGGGAAAGCGTCATGGAGGATGAGGGCCGTCCGAAGGCTGTGGGAAAGATCAGCCGTCCATATCCTTTAAACAACGGATCATCAATAACATTAACAACTTTTGTATGAGCATTGATCATAAGATTCACTTCCTTGCTTTCTGTTTTCATTCTGATTTTAATAATAGACTTATTTGCCAAAAGTTTGAAGAAATAATTTGTTCTCCAGTACAAACCATATGGTTTTATCTGGTATCATTTCACTGTTAAATAGGATATGGTATTGTATTGCAGCCATTAATGGTTATAATAAAAGTGTGTTAAGATCAAATTAAAATTTGCCCCCATGATGCCCAAAAGAAAACAGATAGGAAAAGAGTTACAGCTATGGAAGAAATCTTATTTCAATTAGCAGATGAGCTGTCTCTGTACATGAGACAGAGCCAGCTGTGCCAGGTCTTGGCAAGACCGATGAACAGCGATGAACAGGGCTTTTCCAGCGCAAAGCTTTTAAGGCTGGACTGTACCGGAGCTGACGGGAACAGGACTACTTTTATTGCCAAATATACAGATGTAAAAGAATGCCAGGTTATGGATACGTTGACAGTTCAAAACAGGCGTCATACACCTTTGACCCGGACGGATCAAAACAGACAAGGTGAAAAGGCATGGATCGTTATGGAAGATATTCGGTCCGAAAATGTCCCTGCTTCCCCATGCAGACCGGTCTTATTGGCAGAATATAACTTCGAAAATTTCTATTGATCATTTTGAAAATGCGTGCAAAAATGATCATGCATTTTCTAAAAAATATGCCCGGCTGCTGCCTGTCCTTTACAGGCGCGGGGAGCAATTTGTAAAAGACATGACCCTGCTGTACCAGGACGGGGAAAGCCTCACCCTGACTCATGGAGATCTTCAGACGATTTCCGGGGATCATGTACGCTGCTTTAAAGGAAAGCCGGTGATCATTGACTGGGGCTTTTCCAGATACGCACCTTTTTATATTGATTTAGTGGATTTTTTTACAAAAGAAGAAGCACTGATTTATTGGGAAGCATTAAGATCCAAAGGGATTCTGCTTTCTAAAGATACTTTTGAAGAATGCTTTCACAGAGCATTGGTTTATCCGGCATTTATTTATATGTATCCGGCACTGGTCCAGTATAGACATGGATCCGAAGGACGTCTTGAACAGATCCTGTCTGTGCTGTGCCAAGATTCGTAGGAGGGATTTTTTATGATATTATATTTTTCAGGAACCGGAAACAGCGCTTATGCAGCTAAAAAAATCGGTCAGGAAATTCAGGATGAGATTATGGATCTTTTTAAAAAGCTGCGCAGCCGCGACTATTCCCTATTGATTTATAATTAAAACTGACCCAGGTTTTACGAGGAAAACTGACCCACCCTAATGGCGGGGCGTGAGTAAGTAAGACCGAATCCTGATACACTGCACCTTGAAAATTTAACACTTAGAATTGACCC
>DVIT01000055.1 GCA_018711005.1 Candidatus Scybalocola faecigallinarum
ATGGGCAATACTATTATCAGATAAATAATTCGACAGCAGAAAACCAGAAATTCGGACAATACAATTATACATATCTGGTTCTTATCAAAGAAGATTTTTCCCCATAGACACAGAAAATTTTACGCCCTCAAAAAAGCCAAAAAACGCTCTTTATATAAACAGAATATATTTTGCTCGTCAAAGCTGATAACTGCACAGCCGATCTTTACTGCTTCTACGGTTACCGCTTTAAGCTCGAAAATACGTATGCCGGTAGCTCCCAGTGTTTCCATAATAAGGCTCAGACGCTGCATTTTCAATGTCCGGGCCGTCTGGACAAGCTTGGAAAAATCCTCCCGGGTCAGCATTTTTTCCTCCGGACAAAAAGCGCAGCGCTGAATCTTTAAAGGCTTCACCAAACAGTCCAGCCACCCCATGAACCGAAAAAAGCAGTTCAGCGCTGCCAGCATAGAATTTACACTGGCCGGTTTATAATTCTCAGTAATCTCCTCCTTATAACGCAGCACAGTTTCTTTATCAATTTGGGGATATTTTCTGGCAAACGCTCCCACATCTCTCATATATTTTTCAACCGTCGCCTTTGACCGTTCCATGCTTTCCAAAAATACCTTAAACTCCTTTAACAGTTCCTCTTTAAAAAAATAAACATTCATCTCAATCACTCCTATCGTCTTTTCAATATTATTTTCAGTTTTCTCCGGCTTCATGCCAAAAGAAGTGTGAATATAACTGTAAACTAAAGAGTTTCTTTATGGCCAGGGTCTTAGCATAACGTATTTTCAGACACAAAAAAAGTCGGAATGTGGAAATTTCTCCCACACTTCCGACTTATATACGAAAATAAAAATCCGGTTGAATCCCCGCACGTTTTCTGCTATGGTTATTTTGATAAGCATTCAGGCCCTCGAAAAATCCTGTATTTTGGGGCTGCAGTGTTAAAAGAAAGGGGATTTTTATGATCGATCATATGATCATCCGTGGCGCAAAAGTCCATAATCTGAAAAATATAGATGTTAATGTTCCTTTAAATAAGATCGTTGGTATTGCCGGAGTTTCCGGTTCCGGGAAATCCTCCCTGGCTCTGGGTGTTTTATATGCGGAGGGCTCCCGAAGGTATCTGGATGCCCTTTCCACCTATACCCGGCGGCGAATGACCCAGGCGCCCAAGGCTCCTGTAGATGAAGTGCTTTATGTGCCTGCGGCCCTGGCTCTGCGCCAGCGGCCCGGTGTTCCAGGCATCCGCAGTACCTTTGGCACAGGGACAGAGCTTTTAAACAGCCTGCGGCTTATGTTTTCCAGGCTTGCCAGCCATAAATGCCCTAACGGCCACTACATCCCGCCCACATTAGCCGTGGCCGCAGGCCATGAGCTGACCTGCCCTCAGTGCGGCGCCCGTTTTTATGCCCCGTCCGCAGAGGAACTTGCCTTTAACAGCCAGGGGGCCTGCCGGACCTGCGGCGGTACCGGTATGGTGCGGACCGTAGACAAATCCACCCTGGTGCCGGATCCTTCCCTGACCATTGATGAAGGGGCCGTTGCCCCCTGGAACTCTCTTATGTGGTCGCTTATGACCGATGTGTGCCGGGAAATGGGCGTACGCACAGACGTTCCATTTGAGCAGCTTACGGATCAGGAAAAAGATATTGTATATAACGGCCCGGCAGTGAAAAAGCATATTTTTTATAAGCCGAAAAATTCAAACCAGGCGGGAGAGCTGGATTTTACTTATTTTAATGCAGTATACACCGTAGAAAATGCCCTGGCAAAGGTAAAAGATGAAAAAGGAATGAAGCGCGTAGAGAAATTTTTAAAAGAAGATATTTGTCCCCAGTGCGGCGGTACCCGGCTGAGCCCTGAGGCAAGAGCGCCCAAATTGCGGGGGATTTCTTTGGATGAAGCCTGCCGGATGACACTGGAAGCCCTTGTTGACTGGGTCAGCCATGTACCGGATACTTTGCCTGAGGAAATGCGCCCTATGGCCCAAAGCATCTGCGATTCATTTCAGACCACAGCCCGCCGTCTTTTGGATCTCGGTCTCGGCTATCTGACCCTGGACCGGGCCGCTTCTACTCTCTCCACAGGAGAACGGCAGCGGATGCAGCTTGCCCGGGCGGTGCGCAACCGTACCACCGGCGTTTTATATGTGCTGGACGAGCCTTCCATTGGGCTCCATCCTTCCAATATTACAGGACTCCACGGTGTTATGGATGATCTGATCGCAGATGGAAATTCTGTGATTTTAGTAGATCACGACACCAATATTTTATCCAAGTCCGACTGGATCATTGAAATGGGACCCGGGGCCGGAGCCGGCGGCGGCAATGTCATTGCCCAGGGTACGGTCAGGGACATTGTTCAGGATCCCCATTCAAAGATCGGACCCTTTTTAAATCCATCATCCCGCATACAGGTGCGCACGCCTGTGGCACAGGAGCATCTTTTTGACCTGGGGACCATCCGTCTATCCACCGATGCCATCCATACGGTCCGGCCCCTTAACGTATGCTTTCCCAAAGGTCGGCTGACCGCAGTGACCGGGGTTTCCGGCTCCGGCAAAACAACACTGATCCTGGAAAGTCTTGTGCCTGCCCTTAACGCCGCCATTCACCAGACGCCTATGCCTGACCATATCTGCCAGGTGGATCCCTGCAATATCCGGCATGTTAAGCTGATCGACGCCACGCCCATCGGCATTAACGTGCGTTCTACTGTAGCCACCTATGCCAATGTCCATGATGATTTGCGCAAAATTTTTGCAAAGACCCCACAGGCCAAAAAGCTTGGCCGCAAAGCCGGAGATTTTTCTTATAATACAGGAAAGCTGCGCTGTCCGGTGTGTGATGGCACCGGTGTGATCAGTCTGGATGTCCAATTTCTTCCGGATGTGGATATTCCATGCCCCTCCTGCCGGGGCTCCCGGTATTCAAAGGAGGCCGGTCAGATCTTTTGGGAAAATAAAAACGGCGAACAATATACGCTGCCTCAGTTGATGGACATGGATATTTCTTCTGCCTTAAATGCCTGCGACCAGCTTAGCCCGGTCCGTCAGCGCCTGAAAGTGCTTTGTGAGCTTGGCCTTGGTTATCTCACCTTAGGGGAGGAAACGCCCGGCCTGTCCGGCGGCGAGGCCCAGCGTCTGAAGCTGGCCAGCGAAATGGGAAAGGCCCAGTCGGATTCCGTCTTTATTTTTGACGAACCTACTATTGGCCTGCACCCTCTGGATGTTCAGACATTGCTTGGCGTTTTTGAAACTCTGATCCAAAACGGCGCCACGGTCATTGTTATTGAGCATGATCTGGATGTGATCCGCAGCGCCGATTATATTATTGACATGGGGCCTGGCGGCGGCAGCCGGGGCGGCCGCATTGTTGCCGCCGGAACTTTAGATACCATCTGCCGGACGCCTGAAAGCTGCACCGGCCGCTATTTGTTAAAATAGATGCTCCCGGATGCACCGCTCCCGTGTCATAGCCCGCTTACCGCATCCCGGATTTCCTACAGGCCGGGGTTGCCGGGGCTGCACCGGATTTTTTCTGTGTCTCATATTTTGAGACTGGACCGGTGCCTCAGGCTCCGGCTTTTGATGTTTTTCTCTGTCCCCGTTTTGGAGAAAACCGCTGACACAGCGGCACAGTTCCGGACTGATTTTTTCCAAAAGGGCCAGAGAACGGCGGCGGACTGCCATACAGGCCGATGACAGGTCATGAGCCATAGCTTCCGCCATTCGCTGCTGCTCCCCTTCAGGAAGGGAGCAATACCGGGCTGTGGCCTGGGAAAAATCATCGGTTCTGGAAATTGGCTCCTGTACCATATGGGCCGAGTAATGGGGGCCTTTAAAATCCGGCCGGCAGCTCTCCCTTGGGCAGTTGCCGGCCAGGGAATTGGGCTTATAATTAATATCGCCGGTTGGCACCTTGTAATTCATGGGCCCGTCGCTCATATCATTATTCACCGGGACTACGGGGCGGTTTACCGGAAGCTGTGAATAGTTTGCCCCTATGCGGTACCTTTGAGTGTCCCGATAGGCAAATGTCCTGCCCTGGAGCATTTTATCTGCGGAAAATTCAATGCCCGGTACAATATTAGCCGGCGCAAAGGCAGCCTGCTCAACCTGTGCAAAATAGTTTTGGGGGTTTTCATTTAAAACAAGCATTCCCACTTTCATCAGAGGGAACTGATCCTCCGGCCATGTCTTTGTATCATCCAACGGATCAAAAGGAAGATCATCTGCGATTTCAGGATCCATCATCTGGACGCAAAATTCATATTTGATCGGACACCCGTTTTCTATGGAGGACCACAGCGTCCTTCCGGCAATATCCGGATCTTCCCCGGCAAGTTTTGCCGCCTCAAACCGGTCCACTACCTCTTTAGGCTTCTGACAAAGGAAATGATATTTTACAAGGCGGCGCTTTCCGGCCTTGTTGCGCCAGACAAAAGTATTCACACCAAAGCCGTCCATTTTACTGTAGTCTTTTATAATCCCCCGGTCGCTGTACAGCCAGGTAAGCATGTGGGCGCACTCGGGCATAAGGGAATAAAAGTCCCAGATCCGCTCAAAATCCTGAATATTGGTTTTAGGGGATGGCTTTTGAGAATGGATAAAGTCCGGAAAGCTCATGGCATCCCGTATGAAAAAGACCGGAAAGCTCAGTCCGGCTACATCGTAATTGCCTTCTTGGGTATAAAATCGCACGGCAAAGCCTCTTGGATCCCGCACGGTATCTGCCGAGCCGCGAAAACCGATGACTGTGGAAAAACGGATCAGTATTTTAGTCTTTTGGGATGGATTCTGAAGAAAATCTGCACATGTATACTCTGCCATGGATTGATAAGGCTGGAAATACCCAAAGGCACCGCTGCCCTTGGCATGGACAACCCGCTCGGGGATGCGCTCCCGGTCGAAATGTGCCATTTTTTCCACAAAATTTACATCATCAAACAGCATGGGGCCATTATTTCCCAAAGTCATGGAATTGGCCGTATCATAAACCGGCGCGCCGAAGCCGGTGGTCAGTGTTCCGCATTTTTCCATAAAAAAACTCCTTTTTTGCATATCTACACTACTGTAAAAATATGCATCAAAGGAGTTTTTGTGCTTATGCGGATTCTTCATCACACATACTCAAAACGTTTTAAAAATCCCATTCCAAGAGGATAAGGGCCTGTATGGACGCCAATGGTAGCGCCGATCTGGTAAATTTCCATATCATCAATATGGCAGTAGGATTTCATGGAAGCCACCAGCTGGTTTTTAAAAGCCACGCACTCATTATAGTCGCAGCCATAGCCGGAGGCAAAGGTATACTGCTCCGGTATTTCCCCGGAATCTTTAAAAAAGTTTCTGGCCATACTAATAATACGGTCAAAGGCCTTTTTACGGCTGCGGGTCATGCCTTCCGGAAAAATCTCGCCCTCCTTCATGGAGATCAGCGGTTTGATCCCAAGGGTGGATGCTGCCAGCCCCATGACCTTTCCCACACGGCCGCCATGGATAAGATAATCCATACTTCCAACAGAAAAGAAAATCCTTCCGGTACTTTTGATCTTTTCGATTTTTTTCTGGATGTTCTCAAAACTCAGGCCCGCATCCCGCATACGGGCACATTCCTGAACTAAAAGTCCCTGAAGGGCTGTGGCCAGAGTCGTGTCGATCACGGCAATCCGTATATTCTTATACATTTCCCCGACGATCCGGGCTGCATTTTGGGCCGAATTGAAAGAGCCGCTGAATTTTGAGGACAGGCACAGGCAAATAATATCCTTGCCCTCCCTTGCTGCGGATGTAAATGCATCCACATAATCCTGTACCGGAGGAAGGGAAGTTTTTGGAAATACCTTTGGATGCTCCACCATATGGTTATAAAACCGGCGCACATCCATTTCTTCAATTTCCTTATAAAACTTCTCGCCATCAAAGGATACATAGTAAGGAATAATTTTCACACCAGTGCGGTCACTGCGTTCCCTCCCTAAATCACAGGACCCATCGGAAATAATCTGATAATTCCCCATAAAATTTTCTCCTGGTCAGTTAAAGTATACAAGCTCCTCCTCCGGCTTCGGCGCAGAAACCGCATGTTTCAGATAGAGCACCGGCCCTTCGCCATGATAGGCCGGGAAATATTCGTAACGGATTTTTGCTGTCACATCCACCCAGTGGTTTGTTTTAAGGGCATCCCCGTGAGTGGTCTTGCACACAAAGCCAATAAAACGTATATCATCGGCGCAGCAGGTCATGGCGTGACGCCCGGGAACAAAATATCCGTCAGGGAAATCCTTGCTTTTATAAATCTTCCCCTTAAACTCTACGGTCTTTCCGTCATATTTGTCCTTATTATCCAGCGCGTCAATATACCACAGGCCGAAATCCTCATCTTCCACCTTGATCACATCCGCATTCACATCAAAAGGCATTTCATCAATGGTCAGCGGGATCATTTCTCCATCTTCATCTTCAAAAATGACCTGTGCCCGGCGGTTGACCGCTTTAATGCTGCGGCGATAGCTGTTTAACGGCATGTCCTCATCGCACCGGTTAAAGATCACAAGCTCTGACTGGGCAAAAATATCCATCATCAGAGAACGCATATTGTTCAAATATACATCAAAGGTGGAGCCATCCACGATCGTTACGACCTGGTTGAAAAACCATCCTTTAGGCAGCTTCATATCAAACAGATCCTGTGTTTTCCACATGCCGTTATATTCGATAAAAATACATTCCGGCTTGTAGATCCTGGCACAATCTGCCAAAAACTCGGGAGTAAAATCCTCCTGGGAATCTACAGACACAACATCAATGTTCAGCTCTGACAGAGTCTTTTCGTCATACTCTGCTTCGCCTTCCTCACACATAATGATCAGTGTCTTATCTTCCTCAGAAAATCCTTCTTCCTCAAGGATCTGTGTAAGAAATGTCGTCTTTCCTGCATCCAAAAACCCCGTTACAACAAAAACAGGCATTTTCACGTATTATCACTCATCCTTCTTTATTATCTTAGACATGGAACAGTTCTTTTAAGGCAGCTTCATCAATCTTGGAGCCAATAACGCAGATCTGTCCTGTATACTGAGGCGCACCGTCGCGCAGCTCATATTCACCGGGAACAAGATCGAAATAGATCCAGGAATTGCCTTCGCCGTAAACCATTCCTTTAGCGCGAAGCACAGTGCCAAAACGGTCGGACTCAGACAATTCTTTCAGGATAGTCTCCATTTCATCCTTTGTATATCTGTGGGCTGTTTCTGTTCCCCAGCTTGTAAACACTTCATCCGCATGATGGTGGCCCTCATGGTCATGATGATGATCGTGGCCGCAGCCGCAATGATCATGATCGTGATGATCATGGTCATGATCATGGTCGTGATCATGGTCGTGATCATGGTCGTGGTCACAGTGTTCGTGATCGTGGTGATCATGGTCATGATGATGGTCGTGATCACAATGTTCGCCGTGCTCATGCACATGACCGCAGTCAGGGCAAACCCGTGCGGCCTCTAAAAGTTCTTCCTCCAGGGAATGCTTCTGCTCCATAGCGTCAAGGATCTGTCTGCCTTCCAGCTCATCCCACGGCGTTGTGATCAGTGCTGCTTTATCATTATGCTCACGGATTAAAGCCACGCATTCTTCCAGCTTTTCCTGGCTCACGTTTTGTGTACGGCTTAAAATAATAGTTTTGGCATATTCGATCTGGTTGACGAAAAACTCGCCAAAGTTTTTAATAAACACGCGGCACTTCTTCGCATCCACCACAGCTGTAAAGCTGTTCATTTCAAGGCCTGTTTCATCAGCCACATTCTGAACAGCTTTAATTACATCAGATAATTTGCCTACACCGGATGGCTCAATAAGGATACGGTCCGGATGGTACTTTTCTACAACTTCCTTTAAAGCCGTTCCAAAGTCCCCTACTAAAGAGCAGCAGATACAGCCGGAGTTCATCTCTGTAATCTGGATGCCGGCTTCTTTTAAAAATCCGCCGTCAATTCCGATCTCGCCAAACTCATTTTCAATCAGCACTACCTGTTCCCCGGCCAGCGCTTCTTTTAACAGCTTTTTGATCAGTGTTGTTTTCCCGGCGCCTAAAAAACCGGAAATAATATCAATCTTTGCCATTTATAATCTTCCTTCTTTCTTTATAATGCAAATGCCCTGCGGCTATTATAACCTAATTACACTGATAAATCAATGCATTGGCGATGGCGGCGGCGATATTGCTGCCGCCTTTTCGGCCCCGGGCCACAATGCAGGGGACATTGGACTGTATGATCAGTTCTTTGGATTCTACCACATTAACGAAACCGACGGGGACGCCAATGATCAGATCCGGGATCAGGGTGCCTTCCCGGATCATTTCATATAAGCGGATCAGGGCCGTAGGCGCATTGCCTACGGCAAAAATCTTTTTGCCGGGAATTTTTGCGCCCTGCTCCATACAAACAGCCGAGCGGGTGATGCCCCGTTCCTTTGCCTGTGCGGCGACCTGAGGATCATCCATAAAGCAGTGGACCTGGCCGCCAAAGGCTGCAAGGCGTTTTTTATTAATGCCGGAGGCCGCCATTTTTGTATCTGTTACAATATGGGCCCCTTCTTTGATCAGCTTTAAGGCTGTCTCAACAGCGCCTTCTGAAAAGTAAAGCTGCTCTGCATAGTCAAAGTCCGCAGATGTATGGATACAACGGCGGACAACAGCATATTCTTCCGGGCTCCATATATGATTTCCCGGCTTGCTTTTAAGTTCTTCTTCAATAATAGCCATACTTCTGGCCTCTATTTCCTCTGGTTTAACAAATTGAATCTTCTCCAGCATAAATCGTCCTCATTTTCATATTATAATTCACCCGACAAATGGATATAATCAGACATTGCTTTACATTTCAATCCCTGTGCGGGCCAAAAGCCCCTGGTCAAAGGGGTGTTTTTCTTTCACTATGTGAGACACATAATCCGCCCGGGACAAAAGGGCCTGAGACGGATAATACCCCGTCATGATCACTTCCATGCCCCGGGGTCTGCGGTCTAAAAATGCCAGCACCTTTTCCTCCGGGATCATGTCTTTATGGATCAGATGAAGGATCTCATCTAAAAACACCATATCATACCCTTTCTCACAGGCCATTTCCGCAACCCGGGCAAACATGTCCGTATACGCCCGGCTGGCCGCCGCAAGCTCCTGAGGCGTCATGGAAAAGGTAAACCGCACCTTTTCCATGCCACAAGCCAGGTCAATGCCCGGAATCATCTCCAGCACCTTCCGCTCGCTGGAAGAATTATCCTTAAGGAACTGGGCCACAAGCACCTTAAGTCCTGCGCCCGCTCCCCGGACACACAGCCCGATGCCGCAGGTTGTTTTCCCTTTTCCATTGCCGTGATAAATATGGACACAGCCTTTTTCCAGTTTTTCCGGATTCATCTTATACACCTTTTTCTAATATTTCATAAATTTTCTTCATATCTAACGACGATGAAAGCAAATGGGCCAGCTTATCGTACTGCTGCTGTTCATATTCATAAGCATCCATGACTTTGCCCGGGCAAATGCCTTTCTCATCCATCAGCTGCTTAAGCAGGGCCGCTGTAAAATCCACCTGGTCAAACAGTCCGTGAAGATATGAGCCAAACACGGTAAAATCTTCATTGGCCAGGCCGTCGGTCCGTCCGTCCTCTAAAAGAGTGACCGGCTGGCAGCCGCCCAGATTTTTTGTAATGCCCATATGGATCTCATAGCCTTCCACAGGCATATTTGAAATCTCGCAAAAAACCCCTTCAATGCCTGCCGCCCTGCCGCAGATGCGGGTGCGGGTCTTGGATTTTTCAAAAATTGTTTTTGTATTTAACAGTCCCATGCCCCGCATGCTTCCGCCATGCTCCACGCAGAAAGGATCTTCAAGGACCTGTCCCAGCATCTGATAGCCGCCGCAGATCCCGATCACCGGAACTTTATTTTCATGGCACCGCAGGATCAGGCCTTCCAGCCCGCTCTGGCGCAGCCATGCCAGGTCATCCATCGTATTTTTCGTTCCCGGAAGAATGATCAGATCCGGATTTTTTAACTGCTGGCTCTGGTTCACATAGCGCAGGGACACGCCGGGCATCCGCTCAAATACGGAAAAGTCTGTAAAATTGGAAATATGGGGCAGACGGATCACAGCCACATCCAGGCCGGAAGAAATCTTGGTCTGGTTCAGCCGCTCTGACAGGCTGTCCTCATCATCAATATCAATAAATTCCATAGGCACAACGCCAAGAACCGGGATTCCTACCTTTTCCCGGATCATATCAAGCCCCGGCTCTAAAATCTTTACATCGCCCCGGAACTTGTTAATGATCATGCC
Organism: Candidatus Scybalocola faecigallinarum; assembly: GCA_018711005.1. Taxonomy (GTDB): domain Bacteria; phylum Bacillota; class Clostridia; order Lachnospirales; family Lachnospiraceae; genus Catenibacillus; species Catenibacillus faecigallinarum. Next base: position 10,339 of record DVIT01000055.1, read on the forward strand.
TTTGATCATGGCCTGCTCGTCGTCATCCAAAAGCTTTACGGTTCCGTAAAGGGATGCAAATACGCCGCCCCGGTCAATATCTCCCACTAAAAGCACCGGCGCTTTGGCCATTTTGGCCATGCCCATATTAACAATATCATCCTCCTTTAAATTGATCTCCGCCGGGCTTCCGGCCCCTTCGATCACAATAATGTCATTGTCTTTGCTCAGCCGTTCATAGGCGGCCATGACCGCCGGGATCAGCTGCTTTTTATTGGCATAATAATCCATGGCTTTCATATTTCCCATGACCTCGCCGTTTAAGATCACCTGAGAACCAACATTACTTGTAGGCTTTAAAAGGATAGGGTTCATATCGCTTACCGGCTCCACCCCGCAGGCTTTGGCCTGCATGGCCTGGGCCCGGCCGATTTCAAGGCCTTCTTTTGTAATATATGAATTAAGGGCCATATTTTGCGATTTAAAAGGCGCAACCTTATATCCGGCTTTTGCAAAAATGCGGCATAATCCCGCAGTGATAAAGCTCTTTCCGGAATTAGACATAGTGCCCTGGATCATAATTGCTTTAGCCAAATCCTCACCTCCTACAGATCAATGCCCAGCTCTACAGGACAGTGATCAGAACCGTAAATATTGCTTAAAATATCTGCACTGAGCAATCTGGGGCGCAGGTTTTCTGAAACAAGAAAATAATCGATACGCCATCCTGCATTGTTTTTGCGGGCATTAAACCGGTAGGACCACCAGGAATAGGCCCCCGTCTTTTCCGGGTAGAAAAACCGGAAAGTATCTACAAATCCATCGTCCAGAAGGGCTTGGATCTTATCTCTTTCCTGATCGGAAAATCCGGCATTTCCCCGGTTTGTTTTTGGATTTTTCAGGTCGATCTCCGTATGGGCCACATTCAGGTCGCCGCACAGGATCACCGGCTTGATTTTTTCCAGTGCTTTCAGATATTTATGAAAATCTTCTTCCCACTGCATGCGGTAGTCGATCCGCGCCAGCTTATCCTGGGCATTGGGGGTATAAACATTAACAAGGATAAACTTTTCATATTCCAGTGTGATCACCCGGCCCTCCTGGTCATGTTCTTCCATGCCAAGGCCGTAGCTGACCTTCAGGGGATGGATCCGGGTAAATACAGCGGTTCCTGAATAACCTTTCCGCTTTGCGTAATTCCAATACTGTTCATATCCGGGGAAATCAATTTCCACCTGGCCTTCCTGAAGCTTTGTTTCCTGGATGCAGAAAATGTCTGCGTCCAGTTCTTTAAATATTTCTGCAAAGCCTTTTGTCACAACAGCTCTGAATCCATTCACATTCCACGATATTAATTTCATACTGACACCTCTCTGATAATATCCTGCAAGGCATTAATAAAGCCTGTATTGTCTTTATGCTTATTCACTGCCATCCGGTAATAGGTTTCGTCCAGCCCGTGGTAATTGGCGCAGCGGCGCACAAGAAAGCCCCGTTTGGCCATCTGGTCATAAAAATCCGCCGGCCCAGGCATACGAAACAATATATAATTTACCTGGCTTTTCAAAAAATGTATGTTCAGCCTTGAAAGGGCTTCAAATAAGTATTCCCGCTCATTGGCCACATAATCCTTCACCTGACCGGTATGCTCCGTTAATTTCAGCGCAGCCATTCCGGCGTCTGTGGCTGCGGTACTTACCGGCCAGGCCTGTCCGCACTGGTGCATCCGGCAGATCAGTTCATCATCCCGGCACAGACCATAGCCCAGACGAATCCCGGCCATGCCATACATCTTTGTAAATGATTTTAATACAAGGATGTGTTTATTTTGTGACAGTAAAGGGATCACACTGTGTGTTTGTTCAGCTTTGCAAAAATCAAGGAAACATTCATCCACTACTAAAAAAACCCCCTCTGTCCGGGTCTTTTCTATGATCCTTCCTACCAGATCCGGATCAGTCAGCAGGCCGGTGGGATTATTGGGATTGCACAAAAACATCATATCTATATCCGAAACGATCTGATCTAAAATATCCCCTTCCACCTCTAACGAAGCTTTGGGACAGCGGTAAAAGTCCAGACATGTCCCGGACAGCTTAAGGGCCTCCTCATATTCAGCAAATGTAGGGGCGCACAACAGGGCCCGCCTGGGCCGTTTTGCCAGCACCAGACGGTAGATCACATCTGCGGCCCCATTGCCGCACACGATCATGCCCCGGGATAAAGTTACCCCATAAGTTTCTTCAAAAAAACGGCAGATCCCGTCTTTTAATGCCCGGCTCTGGGGATCGGGATAATGGAGGGCATGATCCAGCCCGTCAATCACAGCCCTCCTCACAGGCTCCGGCATCCCCAGGGGACTGATATTGGCGCTGAAATCCACAAGATTTTCCCGTGCCCCGGGATCTTTTTCAAAAACACTGTAAATGTCTCCTCCGTGAAGCATGGTTTCTCCTTTCCCTTTAAAGCACGGTTACCGCAAATTTAATCATATTTAAAATAAAAACAGCCAAAAATGATGTGCCGCCCATGAGCAGGCAGGCGTCTGCAATGTGGGAGGGCAGCGCCTGGCAAAGGGCGTCGCCGATCTGTGGCTTAACTATCGGCTTTCCGAAATAGCTATGGGTACCGCCAAGCATCAGGCCCAGGGCTCCGGCACAGGCGCTTTCTGTCTGGGCGCTGTTGGGGCTTAAATGCTTATTCCGGTCGCGGACAAAGATCCGGGCCGCCCCTTTGCCGTCATAGCCGCACAAAAAGGCACATAAGACCATAAGCACTCCCGAAATCCTGGCGGGAATAAAATTCACCACATCATCCAGCCGTGCCGGTATTTTTCCAAACATGATGTACTTATCATTTTTATAGCCCACCATAGAATCCATCGTATTCACTGCCTTATAGGCAAAGCCTAAGGGCGCTCCGCCAATGGCAATAAAGATCAGGGGGGCGATCATGCCGTCGGTGGTGTTTTCCGCTACAGTTTCCACCGCAGCCTTGATCACTTCGTCCTCGTCAAGCTGCTTTGTATCCCTTCCCACAAGGTAGCCCAGCAGCCGGCGGGCCTTAAAAAGCTTTCCTTCCTTTAAAGCGCCGTACACCTTTTTCGCCTCCACAGACAGGCATTTTCCTGCAAGAATCTGGTAGATCCAAAAGGTTTCCACAATAAAGGCAAGGCCCGGATGGATCCGTGCGCACAAGGCCAGGATCAGCGCCGGCACAAAAAAGCTGATGGCAACTACGCCCGCAGCCATAACGCCTCCGGCGGCCACGGTTCCTTTGTCTGTCTTTGGAAAAATCCTGCGGGTCACCTTTTCTCCCAGAAAGATCAGCTTGCCGATGAGCCGTATGGGATGATACAGCCAGTAGGGATCGCCAAACATTAAGTCTAAAATATATCCTATGGTCAATTTAAAAAATATCATATGTGTTCCCTCATTTGCTTTACAAAATGGATCATTGCTTCCACATTAGAGTAAAAATACAGGTGGGGGTACCCGGCATACATGGAGCCGGAGCTAAAGCCCTCCTTCCATGTCCGACCGTTGGCCTTAGACACCTGGTAATCCTCACCAGGCTCCAGAGATCTGGAATAATGAAATTCATGGGCCTTAAATTTTGTGCCAGGCATTCCAAAAGCATCCGCCTTTTGAGACGTTATTTCCACATAGCCAAAGGGCCCAAGCTTCCCGGTCATTTCACAGCTTCCCGGGATCACGCCCACCATGGGAAGGCCCTCCATGGTCTGATGGAGATACATAAATCCGCCGCACTCGGCAATGACGGGAAGTCCGCCCTTTACAGCCTCCCGGATCTGGTTTCTTAAGGCTGTATTTTCAGAAAGCTGCCGGGCAAAAAGCTCCGGGTAGCCGCCGCCTAAATAAAGTCCCCGGATATTTTCCGGAAGGGTATCTGAAACAGGGGAAAACGGCACCAATGTTACCCCTAGGCGCTCTAAAAGCTCCAGATTTGTATTATAGTAAAAGCCAAAGGCCTGATCCCTGGCCACTGCCATACGCAAAGGACTTGTCATGGTCCCGCGCTCCTGCCTGAAGCTGCGGATCAGAGGTTCAAAATCCGGCTCCTCATATTGAAGCTGCGGGACGCTTCCTGCGATCTCCCGGATCAGACTTAGATCAATGGACGAGGCTGCGGCCTGAGCCAGCACATTCATCCGTTCATCTAAATCTGCCACCTCTGCGGCTGTTACCAGTCCCAAATGGCGGCTTTTCAACATACCGTCCTCCTGGTACATAAAATATCCTGCCACCTTTACACCGGTCTGTTCCTCAATAGCGTTTTTTAAAAATTCGCAGGTGCCCTTGCTCACCTGGTTTAAGATCACCCCCCGGATCAGTCCCTCGCCGCCTAAGCGGCGTGCCATGGACACATATCCCTGGATCAGGGCTGCCGCCGACAATGCCATGCCTCTGGCGTTGACCACAAGGATCACAGGCGTTTTTGTCCACAGAGCAATTTCAAAGCTGCTGGCCGCAGCGCTCATGCCCATGCCGTCAAAAAATCCCATGACCCCTTCCACAACGCCAAAGGCGTCCGGCTCTGCAAGCCTCTGATCCATTAAATGGCACAGGGCATTTTTATCCATAAAAAAACTGTCCAGATTGGTTGAGCTTTGCCCTGTAATATGGGTATGAAACATAGGGTCAATATAATCCGGCCCGCATTTAAAGGGCACGACCTTTGTTCCTTCCTGACAAAGCGCCTTCATCACAGCACAAGTCACTGTCGTTTTCCCGCAGCCGCTGCCGGTTCCGGCAAACATGATCCTTTTATATCCCATAATATTAAACTCCTCCCCTGATTAGATTTCCCGTTTTCCGGCGCCGGGCAGGCCCTTCAGCCAGACAAAAAGCTCCTCCAAAGAAGCGGCATTTTCCGCCGGATCCTCTGCCGGGCGACGCAGGATCACCCCGGTGATCCCGGCCTGCCGGATGCTTTCCAGCTTTTGGGGAACGCCCCCGGCGGCGCCGCTGTCTTTTGTAACCAGAATACGGATATTATATTTTTTAATAGCTGCCAGATTATCCTCCACCGTAAAAGGCGGGCGGCAGGCTAAAATATGATCGGAACAAATACCGGCGCTTTGGCAGGCGGCCACCGAAGCTTCCGTATCCAGAACGCGGATATAGCCCCGTTCATTAAAATCTTCAATGCCATTTACATACACATGGGCCGTATTGGCGCCTGTGGTAAGCAAAATATTCCCGGGCAGCCGGGATAAAAGCTTTGCCGCCTGAACAGCATCGTCAACCCGGTAAAGGCGGGAGCCGTCACCGGCATCTCCATCCGGCGCACATGGATTTTCCGGGGCATCCTCAGGCCGCACAAAGCGCACGTAAGGAATCCCCAGGCTTTGACATGCATTTTTCACCGTTTCTGTTACCGCTACAGCAAAGGGATGGCTGGCGTCCACCACAAAGCCTGGGGAAAGCTCCCCAAACAGGCGGCAAAAGCCGTCAAAATCTCTTTTCCCCTGAAATATCATGGTAGAGGCACGGCCATAAACGCCTTCAAGCACATCCTCCCCCAAAGCTGTGGCCACCGTGGCCGCCAGCACATAGCCCTGACGGTTTAAGGCATCGATCACCCGGCGGCCTTCTGTTGTTCCTGCAATAACAACCCCGTCGCACCGGCAGCCGGGACCATGCGTATGATCCCGGCCAAAGCCTTCACCGGCCATGATCAGCCCTCTGCCACAGCGGCAAAGGCCCGGTCAATGGCTGCCGCTGTCTTTTGAAGGTCACTTTCATCATGAGCCCCGCCGACAAACATGGCCTCAAACTGGGACGGCGCAATGTAAATGCCCGATTCCAGCATAGATGCAAAATACGTGCGGAATTTGGCCAGATCCGAGCGGGCCACATCCTTATAGGTTTCTACCGGACCATGGGTGAAAAATACGGACAGCAGGGAGCCTGCACGGTTCATACAAAATTCCAGCCCGTAATTTTCCCCGGCCTTACGGTAAGCTTCTTCCAGGGCAGCGCCCTTTTCTTCGATGCTCTTATAAATCTCCGGATGAGCCTCAAGGATTTTAATGGTGGCAAGCCCTGCGGCGACAGCCGCCGGATTTCCCGACAATGTTCCGGCCTGGTATACCGGGCCCTGAGGGGAAACCATGGACATGATCTCTTTGCGCCCGCAGTAGGCCGCCATTGGCATACCGCCGCCAATGATCTTTCCTAAAGTGGCCATATCCGGCGTTACACCGTAGTATTCCTGGGCGCCTCCAAGGGCCAGACGGAAACCGGTGATCACCTCATCAAAGATCAGCACCGTGCCGTACTGCCGTGTAATGGTGCGCAAAAACTGTAAAAATCCCGGCTTTGGCGGCACAACACCCATATTGGCAGCCACAGGCTCCACAATCAGGGCCGCAATATTATTGCCATACTGGGCAAAAATCTCCCGGACACTTTTTTCATCATTATAATCCGCTGTCAGTGTCGTTGCTGCAAATGCAGCCGGAACTCCGGCAGAGGTTGGAACATTTTCAGTCAACAGGCCGGATCCGGCTTTCACTAAAAGACCGTCGGAATGGCCGTGATAGCAGCCTTCAAACTTTACGATCAGATCCCTTCCCGTATAGCCTCTGGCCGCCCGCACCGCGCTCATCACAGCCTCGGTGCCGGAATTAACAAGACGCACCATTTCCGCGCAGGGAACAGCGTCAATAATATGCTGCGCCAGCTCCACCTCGCCCCGGGTCGGCGCGCCATAGCTGGTTCCCTGGCGTGCAGCCTGGCACACAGCCTCCACAACTTCTTCCCGGGCATGTCCCAGGATCATAGGCCCCCAGGAGCCTACAAAATCAATATATTCATTACCGTCAGCATCATAGATTTTTGATCCTTTGGCTTTCTCAATAAACCTGGGGGTCATGCCCACAGCGCCAAAGGCCCGCACCGGGCTGTTGACGCCGCCGGGCATGAGACAGCAGGCCTGTTCAAACAACGCTTCACTGTTTGTATATTTCATTGCTCCTCCTTCAGCCACCGGGCAATATCCAGGGCATAATACGTAATGATCATCTTGGCGCCGGCACGCTTCATGGCAGTCATGCTTTCCATAACAATGGATCTTTCATCCACCCATCCGTTTTGCGCCGCTGCCTTCATCAGGGAATATTCTCCGCTGACGCTGTAGGTACATAGAGGCAGGTCAAAACGATCGCTGATAGTCTTAACAATATCCAGGTAAGCCATAGCCGGCTTCACCATTAAAATGTCCGCCCCTTCTTCCACATCCAGGGCCGCCTCCACAAGGGCTTCCTTTTTATTTCTCCAATCCATCTGATAAGATTTACGGTCGCCAAAGGCCGGAGCGCTGTCTGCAGCCTGGCGGAACGGGCCGTAAAATGCAGACGCATATTTAATGCTGTAAGCCATGATCAGCGTATCCTGGCATCCGGCCTCATCTAAGGCATGGCGCATATGGCCAATGCGTCCGTCCATCATATCCGACGGGGCAACAATATCCGCCCCGGACTTTGCACAGCTTACAGCAGCTTTGGACAAAAGAGTCAGGGTAGGATCATTTAAGATCTTTCCGTGATCCACAACGCCGCAGTGGCCGTGGCTTGTATATTCACATAAACAAATATCCGCAATGCAGATCATGTCCGGATACAGAGATTTTGTTAAGCGCAGGGCTTTTTGGACAATGCCGTCCATATCGTAGGCGCCGCTGCCCACCTCATCTTTATGATCCGGAACGCCAAAGAAAATAATGGATCTGACACCGCAGTCTGCGATTTCTTTTAAATGTTCTTCAAAACGGTCCAGAGAATAGTGATAAATCCCGGGCATGGACGGGATTTCTTCTTTAATATTTTCTCCCTCCACAACAAATACAGGATAGATCAGGTCGCTCACATGCAGGTCGGTCTCATGGACCAGGTCACGGATCGCCTGTGTGGCTCTAAGCCGTCTTGGCCGGCGTACTAATTCCATGAAAAATCATCTCCTCAATTTTTATCATCAGCCATTAAGCACTGGATCAGGCCGTCAATATTATAGGTTTTGGCCGTTTTATATACAGAAAGCCCCCGGGCCGCAGCCTCAGCTTCAGTGACCGGACCGATACATAAAAGCTTTGCATTATAGGAAATATCTCCGGTCATCTGTGCAAAAGCATCTGCTGCGGAAGCGCTGCACAAGGCCACATAATCGGTCTGATCCAAAAGCCGGCAAAGCTCCGGCATTTTACGGGTATCCACAGCAGTTTCATACAAGGATACCACCGTATGGGAAATTCCCCGGCGTGTCAGGGCTTCCGGAAGCACTTTGGATGCCTGGGCTGCCCTGAGCAGTACGATACGGTCATTTTCCTTAAGACCTGGAACCCAATCTCTGGCCATGGCCTGGCTGGAAAATTCTTCGGGGACATAGTCACAGTAAATGCCGTACCCGGCAAGAGCCTTTGCCGTTCCATCCCCAATGGCGGCAAATTTTAAATAGGCCAGGGTGCGCATGTCGATGCTGCGCGCTTTTAATCCCCGGAAAAATACATCCACCCCATTGCGGCTTGTAAATACAGCCCATGTATAATCTGAAAGCTTCTCATACATATCCTCCACCTGGGGGCTGCAAAGCGGCCGGGTGTAGATCAGGGAAAATGGCACGGCCTGGGCGCCCAAGTCTTCCAGCTTTTCGGCCATTTCATCGGCCAGAGGCTTTGTTCCGGTTAAAAGGACGCTTGTCCCGGCCAAAGGCTTTTTTTCATACCATGCCAGCGCTTCGTGAAGGGATACCACAGAGCCTACCACAGTAATGGCCGGCGTGCGTATGCCTTCATTTCTGGCAATGTCCGCAATATTTTCCAGGGTTCCTGACGCCATGCGCTGCCGGGCCGTTGTCCCGGATTCCAGCACTGCCGCAGGGGTTTTGGGATCTTTTCCATGCTCCATCAGCCGGGCGGCAATATCCGGGAGATTTTTAAGCCCCATTAAAAACACCAGGGTGCCTTCCTCTTTTGCCAAAGTGGCATAATCCAAAGCTTCCCGGGATTTTGTCCCGTCCTCATGGCCGGTGATCACATGGAACGATGAGGCCAGCCCCCGGTGGGTCACCGGAATGCCCTGGTAGGCAGGAACGCTGTAGGATGATGAAATCCCGGGGATCACCTCAAAATCGATCCCGGCTTCCCGAAGCGCCAGCCCTTCCTCGCCGCCCCGGCCGAAAATAAACACATCGCCCCCCTTAAGCCGTGCCACCGTATATCCTTTCCTGGCATAGGAAACGATCAGGCGGCTGATCTCCTCCTGCTTCATATAATGGCTTCCGGCCCGTTTTCCCGCGTAAATCAGCAGGGCGTCCTCCCGGGCTTCATTAAGCAGCGCCGGGGATGCCAGATTATCATAAATGATCACCTGGGCCTTTTTCAGGCACTCCAATCCTTTTTGAGAGATCAGGCCCCGGTCTCCCGGCCCGGCGCCAATAAAATAAACATATCCCGGCTTCTTGCCGGCTAAAAGCTTTTCAGCCAGTTCTTTTCCAAGGGCGCCGCCCTCATTTGCCGGACGGCTGCCGGTCATGCGCGCCATGTGGACACCGTCAGAAGCATACAAAGCATCCATATGGATCTGCCCGTCACTGACCCATGACAGGGCCGCAGCCGGGGCATTGCAGCTTCCGCCGATGGCCTGCAAAAATGCCCGCTCTGCCGCCAGCATTTCCCAGGCATCCGGATCGGTAATGGCCTGCAATACATCTTCTAAATGGCCCTGGCGGGTTTCCACTGCCAAAAGTCCCTGGCCTGCCGCCGGGAGCATTTGGGCCACATCCAGCGGCGTCCATGAAAAGCGGCTGTAATCAAAATCGTCCCCAAGTGCCCCGGCGGCCTGATTTTCTTCCAGGCGGCTGACACCGGCCTGAGCCAAAATAATGCCATCATATTCTCCGGCTGCCAGCTTGTTTAACCGTGTCTGGACATTGCCCCGGATCGGCTTTATGGTGATCCCGGGATTTACAGCTTTAAGCTGAAGCTCCCGGCGCAGGCTGCCCGTACCGATCACAAAGCCCCGGGGAAGTTTTGCCAGATCCTGCGGCGCACCGCTGCCTTTACAGGTCACCAGCATATCTTTTTGCGGCGCGCGCTTTGCCACTGCCCCAAGGACAAGGCCCGGCGTCAGCTCCACGGGCATATCTTTAGCGCTGTGGACCGCAATATCAATTTCTCCCGATAAAAGCTGGTCCTCCAGCTCCCGGGTAAATACGCCTTTTCCTCCAAAGCTGGCCAGCGACTTATCCAGCCGCTCATCCCCCTGGGTGGAAATAGGCACGATCTCCACATGGATATGTGGAAACTTTTCTTCAATCAGATCTGCAATGATCCGGGTCTGCACCAGAGCCAGAAGGCTTTTCCGGCTCCCCGCCTTGATCACCATACATATCCCTCCGTTCAACAATTTCATAAAAAATCTCCAGGGGAATATTCCCCTCATGCTCCAGGCCATAGCTTGTCAGCCGGGCCATGATCCTGCTCCGCTTTATCTCGTCATCTGCCATTGGCCGCAAAAGGCTCCGATACATGGCCAGCTGACGGCCTAAAGCGCCGTACCAGGGCGGAAGCGCTGCCTCAATATCCTCCCGGATCTTTTTAGAAAGGGAAGGCGCAGGCGGCTGCAGGCAGATCCCCACAGAAATCCCTTCCATAACAACAAGGGATGGGAAAATAAAAGTGGAGTTATCTTCCCCGGTGGCACAGTTGACAGGAATTTCCCGGCTGCGGCACAGCCTGGAGATCCGCTCGTTAAAAGCCTTATCCGATGTCGCGCACACCACCAGAGAAACATTTTGGATCAGCGCCCCGGGATCCGTTTGCCCATCTTTCAGGCAAACTGCCCCCTTACTGGCCAGCGCCATAATCTCCGGCTCATATTGGAGAGAACAGACCTCTACCCTGGCCCCCACAGCCAGCAGGGTGCGGATCTTGCGCAGGGCAACTTTGCCCCCTCCAAATACAAGGCACCGGCGGCCTTCAAGATTTACAAAAAATGGAAATAATGCCATGGGGATCAGTCCTTTTTGTCCGGAACGATACCCTCATCCAGTGTATAGCCTCTGGGGGTGATCATTTTTCCGTCTTTCACATAAGTCTGGGAATTGCCCAGGATCACAATGGAAAACATATCGATCTGAGCATCCTTAAGCTGACCTGCTGTAGTGATCTCATGGCTTTCATCCGGACGCCCTGCATTGCGCACGATCCCGGCAGGAATGTCCGGCCCCTGGATTCCTGCCACAATCTGGGCTGCCATAGCAATATACTCGGTCCGTTTTTTGCTCTTGGGATTATAAAGGCAGATGACAAAATCCCCCTGAGCTGCACACTCCACCCGCTTCATGATCTTATCCAAAGGCGTCATCAGGTCGCTTAAGCTGATCACGGCAAAGTCATGCATTAAAGGTGCCCCTAAAATAGCTGCTGCCGCGCTGGCCGCCGTTACGCCCGGGATCACCTGGATCTCCACATCTGCATCCATAGCCTGGGCCATTTGGAGAATGATCCCGGCCATACCGTAAATACCGCTGTCGCCGCTGCTGACCATGGCCACATCCCGGCCTTTTTGCGCCTCCAAAAGCGCCATGCGGCACCGCTGGGCCTCCTGCTTCATGGGGGTACTCATATAATTTTTATCGGGAAATATGTCTTTAAGCATATTAATATAAGTGGTATATCCCATGACCACTTGGGCGGCTTCAATAGCCTGAGCCGCTCGGAAGGTCATATCCTCTTTGCCGCCGGGTCCAAAGCCTACAACATATAATTTTGCCATAATCTACTCCTGTTCCTCTTTATGGGGCGCAAGGCACTGCATAAATACTTCCAGCTGCCGTGGATCTGCATTTTCCCGCACCCGGTAAAAAAACTTATCCAGCGCCCATTTCATATTTTTTTTCTGGGCATTTTTTAATATTTCATCTTCCTGTGCCCGAATATCCTCCAGGGCATTTTGAAAGATCATCCATTTTTCAAATCCGGTTTCATATTCTTCCAAAATCGTTTGGGCAAAAGCAGCCTCCCGCAGACGGATCTCATTATTGGAGCTGGCCGTTTTCCCAAAGTCATCAATATTGCTGCACATAACCCCCGGCAATGTGCCGATGCGGCTTTCAATGTCCAGGGGCACTGCCAGATCCATAAACGCTCTCGGCTTGACGCTTTCGCCGTCCCGGTCAAAAACCAGGTACTTTTCTACAGAATCATAGGTTAATGTATAGTGAGGGCTGGAAGTGGCGCTGATGACCACATCCATATCCCCAAGATATTCGTAACGCTTTTCATAAGGGATCAGCGTATAGCTGACACTTTCCCTGCCGTGGTGGAACACGGCCCGGCAATCCTTTGGCACAGCGTCTCTTGTTGTCACAAAAACATTGGCCCGGTAATCGGACAGCAGGTTTTTAAGGACAACGGAGCCGATCTTTCCGCTGGCGCCAATGATCATCACGTTTTTATGATCCAGCGTCCCAAGGTACTCCTGCGCTGCCCGAATGCAGATAATGGCTGTGGACATAGGCGTCTTTGACAGCTGGGTATCTGTTTTCACCCGTTTTGCCGCAGTAACTGCATATCTGAAAAATGTGTTTAAATATGTGGAACAGACTTTCAGATCTGCCGCCTGCTTCCATGCATCCTTCACCTGGCCCAGGATCTGGTCCTCCCCGATCACCATGGAGTCCAGGCCGCAGGCCACCAGGAAAAGATGGTGGATGGCTTTCTCCCCTCCGTAAAAGCGGAAAATATTTCCAATATCTGCCATATCATAGACACCGGCGCTGCGAAGGAGCACGGACTGGACGTATTCATAAACCTCCCGCTCCCTCCGGCTGTTTTGGCACCATGTATAAACCTCCGTCCGGTTGCATGTGCTGACGATCACACATTCATCAATACATACGCCGCCATAAAGCTCCTGAAGGATACCGGCCTGCTGTTCTTTTGAAAATGCGAATCGCTCCCGTACAGACAGGGGCGCGGTTTTATGGCTGATGCTGATCAGATGTATACTCATGTTTCCTCCTTAAGGCCCTGAAAAAATACAGGCGCCTCTGCCAGTGCAAAAGTCATGCCGGGGTAAATGGTCTTTCCCCGGATCTTTCGGGCCTTTTGCATTGATAAATCCGGCGCCTGGGCCGGATCTTTCTCCGCATTTTGGGCTGCCGCCAGGGCACACGCCTCACACACGGAGCCCACCTGGGTCACGCTGCGGACAAACTCGCTGACCTGCACGGCTCCTGCTGCTTCCAATGCCCGGATCTGCTCATGGTCAATGATCTTTAGCTCCAGGCAGTATTTTTTTGCCAGGGATACAATGGCCGGTTCATCTTTTTTCAGCTCAATAGTACAAAGCCCGGCAACATCCTGCACATTGACCTGAGAGGCGCGCAAAAAATCTGAAAAAGCGGCCTCCATGGCTTCAAATGCCGTCCCCCGCTTGCATCCCACGCCTACATATAAGTTTTTCGGTCTTAAATAAAGCACCCGGTCCATGGTTTTTAATGCCTCCGGCACATCATAATCATGGCCGATAAACACCCATGGCATATCTCCCGGCGTTTCACTGCCCCCGTCCCGGCTGACACAGTTTTTATTTCCCTGTATCTGTACATTTGACGGAAAGATCCCGTCTGCCGGCCACGGGCACCACAGGCCTGCCGGGGCTTTTTCGATCATGGCGGCGCTGATATATTTCAGTACAGCAATATTTTCAATACGCAGCTGATTTTTCTTTGCAAATACATCAAATGCCAGCGTATGCTCCACATCGGTTCCTGTAGTGATCACCGCCTGTCCGTGACAAATCTTTGCCAGTGCCTGCGCCAGTTCATTGGCGCCGCCTAAATGGCCGGACAGCAGGCTGACGGCATACTGGCCCCGTGCGTCCATGACGACCACCGCCGGATCTGATGTCTTGGAAACAAGCAAGGGGGCGATGGTGCGCACAACAATGCCGGAGGCCATAACAAAAACAAGACCGTCATACAGCGGCCACATGCGGGCTGTCATTTGGGCAAAGGAACAGCCCTCCTGTAAAAGCACCTCCCGGGTCACTACCATTCCCGGCATATGCTGCGCCATGGCAGCGCACAGCCGGTCTCCCCCGGGAGTCAGGGAAAAATAGGCCAGTTTCATGGCCGCTCCCCATGAACATCCTGTGCAGCGCCAGTCTCAGCATTGCCGCCGTCATGGATCCCCTGGCGAAATTCTGTAGTAAAGGTTTTATCATAAAGCTTTGACAGCTCATAATCATCTCCCAGGAAATTTCCCACAACGGTAAGGGCAGTCTTTGTGATCCCTGCTTCACGGACCTTTCCTGCAATATCCTTTAAGGTTCCCCGCACGATCTTTTCATCATCCCAGGTAGCCTTGTAAACCACAGCTGCAGGCGTCTCCTCATCATAGGATGTACAAAGCATTTCACAAAGCTTCTCGATCATACCCACGCTTAAAAAGATAACCATGGTTGCCTTATGCTTGGCCAGCTCTGTAATTTTTTCTCTTTCCGGCACCGGAGTCCGTCCCTCCATGCGGGTCAGGATCACCGTCTGGCTTACGCCCGGCAAAGTATATTCCTTCTTAAGACTGGCTGCCACGCCTAAAAACGAGCTGACTCCTGGGATCACCGTGTAGGGAATGCTCATGGCATCCAAAGCGTCCATCTGCTCCCGGATCGCTCCGAAAATAGACGGATCCCCTGTATGGACTCTGGCCACATCCATTCCCGCCTTGTGGCTTTCCTCCATGACCTTAAGCACTTCCTCTAATGTCATATATGCGCTGTTATACACCTTTGCCTGTGCTTTGCGGGTCTCAAGAACCTTTTCATTGACTAGGGAACCTGCATAAATGATCACATCTGCCTGATCAATGCATTTTTTCCCTTTTATTGTTAAAAGCTCCGGGTCTCCCGGGCCTGCACCAATAAAATAGATCATTTTTCTTACCTCTTTATAATTAATGTGGTAAAGTAACCATATTCTTTTTCCTCGTCCATGGGGCCGATATATTCATTTTCCATGCCTGCGTTGGAAATCACGGTTGTTTTGTCATACAGTCCTTTTTCTTTAAGGATCTTTCCAATGTCATCCATACGCCGGCCGGCCTTCATCAGCACCACGGTTTCAAAACGATCCAGGGCATCTTCAAAGGTATGGATGCCTTTAATAGAAGAAATCACGGCCATATTTTCATGGCCTTCCACCAACGGCACCTTTGCCAGAGCCGCCCCGCCGCAAAACGACGGGATCCCCGGGACAATACACGTATCGTAGCCCATGGCTTCCACATAGCGCAGCACGTATGTGCATGTACTGTACACAGACACATCGCCTAAGGTGATCAGCATTACATCCTGCCCCTGTTCCAGATACCCGGCAATCTTATCCGCAGCCTTTAAATGACTGTCTTTTAAAAGTTCCCTGGAATGGGCCATGGGAAATTCCAGGGGAACAATGGTTTTATTTTCCAAATCTATAACCTGACGGATAATGTTTTGGGCCGTGCTTTCCTCTCCGTACTTTTTTACAGGCACAGCCACAATATCGGCCCGGGAAAGCAGCTCGTAGGCTTTCAATGTTAAAAGCTTGGGATCCCCCGGCCCGATCCCGATTCCATAAAGTTTACCTGCCATCGTTTTCTCTCTTTCATATAGGATAATGCTCTGTAACAGTTCAGCCAGCGGACCTGTTACAGTGCCCCGTCATAAGGGACGGGGCAAATTGCTGTAATCATTCTATCATTATTTATACAGTCAGATTAGTAATTTTTTTGGATGTTATGGTAAAGGTCACCACGGGGATTAATTCTGTTCATTTGGCTCTCCGGTCCGTCCCATACACAGCAAAATGGGATGCCCGCTTTCCAAAATGTGATAACTCCCTAAAGGCTTTGCTCTGGAAATCTGTACCTGTACCATATCCACATCACAAAAACCAAGCCTGGCATAAGCATTCAGCGCTTCGCTTTGTGTTTCCATGGTCACGCAGGCAGTGATCACCTTAATATTTCTGCCAAGCCGGCAGATAAAGGCTAAAATGTCCTTAAGCTCACGGCCGGAGCCGCCAATAAACACCTTTTGAGGAACCGGAAGGCTTGGGATCTGCTCCATGGCATCGCCTTCTAAAATATGCATATTGTCCAGGCCAAATTTCTCCCGGTTTTTCTTTAAAAGGGCTACCGCCCGCAGGCTGCGCTCCACACTGTAGACCTGCCCTCCGCTCCCCTGTAAAAAGCGGGCGCACTCTACGCTGACAGAGCCTGTGCCGGCGCCAATATCCCATACGGTATCCCCGGGCATGAGCCCCAGCTTTCCTAAAATGATCCACCGCACTTCCTCCCGGGTCATAGGGGTTTGATCCCGGATAAATGCATCATCGCAAAGAAGGCTCCGTTCCGGTTTCTGCCCTGTTCTTTGCCCTGGCAAAACCGGCTGCGTCCCTTCTTTGTCCCCGGATTCCCGGCCAAAGACTGCTGCCACACTTAACGGATCGAAAGTCATTTTCGCCACCTTGGCGGCTGGCGCAGTAACGATCCTTTCATCCGGATAACTTAAAGTGCTCCCGGCAGCAACGGTCATATGGCCAAGTCCCTTTTCAACAAGTCCCCGGGCCACCCACGCCGGATCATGGTCCTTATCACACAAAAGATAAACGTCCTTTCCATCCATAGCAGCGCTGCAGATCGTATCCACACTTAAATCCCGGCCATGGGCGCTGAAATACACAGCCTGCTCCACCGTCCGCTGGCATTTGGCCGCAAAATACCCTAAGGAACCGATCCCCGGTATGATCGTTACGCTTTCTTCCGGGAAATTGGCCTTTAAAAGCCTGGTCAGGCTGTAAAATAAAGGATCCCCTGAAACAACCACCGCCACGCTTCCCTGTGCTAATTTTTCCCGGATCCGTTGGGGAAGCTGGCTAAGGCTGCCAAAAATATCTTTATTGGGATTGGTTACCTGGTCAATAAAACGGCGGTCTGCAAAAACGAAATCCGCCGTTTCCATAGCTTCTGATGCCGCAGGCAATATATATTTTTCATTTCCGGGGCCTCCCCCGATGATCACAAGCTGGTTCATCTTATGTCCTCCATAACATGTACAATATCTTCCACATGATCGCTTTGGCCGAGAATATGCTGTTCCTGGTCAAAAAGCACCACTTCCACAGGGATCTGATCCCCGGTGCGCATACGGCACTTTTTTGCAGCCTCCCTGGCAATATCTGTCCAAATGTGGGAAAGGCCATTTTCTTTGATCACATCCATAGCCCCCTGGACGGTCCTGCACTGATAGATTTCCCGGATCACCCGGACCGGCGCCCCCCTTAAGGCTGCAAAGGTACATAAGGTTTCCCGGCGTCCGTCAGCCACATGGCTGTGAGTATTCATAATATCCGCCGCCAGCTTTACAAGCTTTCCTGCAAAACCGGCCACAAGGATCGCCTCTGCCCCTAAAGCAACGGCCTGATCCAGCATAAAACCCATGTAATTGCTTACCATAACACAGCACAAATGCTCTCCATAAATGCTTTTTACCGTTTTTTCGCCCCCGGCACCAAGCACAAAGGCCAGACGCTTATGGCCGCTGCACACAGCCACCTTAAGCTCCAAAGCCAGGGAATCCTTCATAGCCTCCTCGCTCATAGGCCGGACAATGCCGCTGGTCCCAAGAATGGACAGGCCGCCTTCCACGCCGACCCGGCTGTTAAAGGTTTTTTTTGCCAGCTCCTGTCCTCCCGGAATAGAAATCGTTACACAGGCCCCTTTTCCTTTTAAATACGGGGCAAGGGCCTGGGCGATCATCTGTCTTGGCACCGGATTAATGGCCGGCTCTCCCACAGGCACCTTAAGCCCGGGAGATGTTACCGTCCCAACGCCTTCTCCGGCCTTAAAAACAATATCCCCCTCTTTATCATCCATATCCACCCTGGCAACAACCATACATCCATGGGTCACATCCGGATCGTCCCCGGCATCTTTCACGACGCCGCAGACA
Source organism: Candidatus Scybalocola faecigallinarum (assembly GCA_018711005.1). Lineage (GTDB taxonomy): Bacteria > Bacillota > Clostridia > Lachnospirales > Lachnospiraceae > Catenibacillus > Catenibacillus faecigallinarum. The sequence continues at coordinate 28,334 of DVIT01000055.1, forward strand.
CCGTATTCCAATGGACAAATATCCAAATACAGCACCTTGCCTGACGGGGTCTTTATCTCAACTCTTGGCGGACACTGGCCTTCAAGCTGCCAAAGCAGGCTCCCCAAAGCCGCACCGGCCCCGCAGCTTCCGGTAGTTACACCTTCTCTAAGTTTTTTCTCCATAATATCTCCTGTATCCTAAGATTTTTTGCGCGCCTGGTTCACGTTCTTACGGTCTGCCCGGTAAATTCCCAGACCTGATTAAACAGTTATCTCTTATTATTGCAAGATAAAGTAAAAAAAGCAAGCTTTTGTTCAGAACGAATCGTTGCCAAAAAAGTTCTATGATTCAAAAAATCTCTGGTATAATTGCTGATTTTGTATTATTATAGTAGTTGATATGCCGCGGGCAGCGCGGCATCTTATGTATGAAAGCCGACCCGCATTTTTTCATACATAAGGGTCTGACCAAAATCGGGAATTACTCGCAAAATATCTTACATTAGAGGAGGTTTATAAAATGCCGCAAACCATACCCGATGGAACTATGAGCTTGATCTTGCTTGGTGTATCTTACAGCATTATCATCCCTCTGCTGCTCTTTATCATTTTTAAAAAGCGCTTTAGAGCCCATGTAAAGCCGTTTTTTCTCGGTCTTTTGACCTATGGGGCATTTTCGTTCTGCCTTGTAAATATTGTAAACGGCCTGCTTCTTATGTTTGTGGATCCTACAAACTTTTCCACCCCGCTGATCTTTATTTATTCTCTGTTTACACAGATCATCAGCGTACTGATCGGTCAGGCAGGAAAGTATTATTCCCTGCGCATTTTGAAAAATGATGCCAATCCCAACAAATATGCCATGCGCGGTGACGCTTTAGTCTTTGGCGCCGGCTTTGGCGGCCTGGAAATGGTACTGACTGTAGGAATGACCATGGCATCCTACTTTTCCTATGCCACCATTATGGTTAACGGTCAGGCAGAATCCTTTATGGAAAATCTTTCAGGTGCAGACCTGGAAAGTGTGCAAAATATTTTTAACCTTCTCGCCACAACCACATCCTCCGAATACATCAGTCTGCTTTTGCAGGGACTGGCCATGTTTTTATTCCAGCTTGGCTCCACACTCCTTGTATTCCGCGCGGTATTCGGTTCAGGGGTCAATGAAAAGGTTTATCTGCGCCTGGCCATTATTTTTCACATTATCATGATCGTTCCCGGATGCTTTGTTTCATCCGGCATTATCAGCTCCCCGTGGTTCCAGACAGTCCTTATGCTTGTCTTTAGCGTAGCTGTCCTTGTTTACGGGTATGATAAGATCAAAGAGTATGAAAAACAGCATGTGGCCGATATGGTCAATGCCGCAAAAGGCAAAAAAACAATTCATTTTAAATAAGGGAGGTACTCTCTATGAGACATTTAATCAGTCCGCTGGATTTTTCCGTGGAGGAAACCAATCATCTTTTGCAGTTAGCAGAAGATATTGAAAAGGATCCGAAAAAGTACAGCCAGGTATGCAAAGGGAAAAAGCTGGCCACCCTTTTCTATGAGCCCAGCACCCGCACCCGGTTAAGCTTTGAAGCTGCCATGTTAAATCTTGGCGGCAGCGTCCTGGGATTTTCCAGCGCAGACTCCAGTTCTGCTGCCAAAGGCGAAAGTGTTGCCGACACTATCCGGGTTATTTCCGGCTATGCGGATATTGCAGCTATGCGCCATCCAAAAGAAGGCGCGCCTTATGTGGCATCTATCCACTCCGATATCCCTGTGATCAATGCAGGCGACGGCGGGCATCAGCATCCCACCCAGACGCTGACTGATCTTTTAACGATCCATTCCCTTAAAGGGCGTCTGGAAAACCTTACTATCGGCCTTTGCGGAGATTTAAAGTTCGGACGTACCGTCCACTCCCTGATCAATGCCCTTGTACGCTATCCCGGCATCCGTTTTGTCATGATCTCCCCTGAGGAGCTGCGTATTCCCACCTACATCCGCAAGGAGGTTCTGGAGGACAAGAACATTCCCTATAAGGAAGTGGAAGTTCTGGAGGACGTTATGCCGGAGCTGGATATTTTGTACATGACCCGTGTTCAAAGAGAGCGTTTCTTTAATGAGGAAGATTATATCCGCTTAAAAGACCGCTATATCCTGGATACGTCAAAAATGAAATATGCCCGGGAAGATATGCTTGTCCTTCATCCCCTGCCCCGCGTGAATGAAATTTCCGTAGAGGTGGATAAGGATCCCAGAGCAGCCTACTTTAAGCAGGCCAAGCTGGGCGTTTACGCCCGTATGGCCCTGATCATGATTTTACTGGAGGTGGATAAGCCATGTTAAGCATCAGCGGAATTGATGAAGGTTATGTAATCGATCATATCCAGGCCGGAAGAAGCATGGATATTTATAAATATTTAAAGCTGGAAAAGCTGGACTGCCAGATTGCTATAATTAAAAATGCGACCAGCAATAAAATGGGCAAAAAAGATATTATAAAGATCCAGGGGCCTATGGAACTGGATCTGGATATTCTGGGATTCATTGACAACAATATTACGGTCAACATTATCCACGGCGGAAAGATCGTCGAGAAAAAGAACCTGACCCTGCCGGAAACCGTAACCAATGTGATCAAATGCAAAAACCCCAGATGCATCACTTCCATTGAGCAGGAAATCCCCCATGTTTTCAAGCTGACCGACGCGGCCACACGGACATACCGGTGCATTTACTGCGAAGAAAAGTTTAAATAACCAATAATAAAGGACATGCAGCATGGCGGATCCTGTCCCCGGGCTTCATGTCCTTTTATCATATCCAGTGGATCAGTGAGTCGCTGCTCCTTTGGATTCAACACTGTCTTTAATATAAAGCTCCACATCTTTAAAATTAATTCCCAGCGCAGCTGCCATTTCCCCATAAAACAGCTCCTTGGCCCGCTTCATATATCTTTCGTCTACCTGTGCCGGTTTTTTACCGTTATCTGCCGCTTTTTTATTTCTTACATAGATCGTACGGATCAGCCCCACCAGATCCTCGCACTTATGGCTGCTTAAGGAAGACTCATACTGATCAGAGATTATCCTCTGATTCTGGCTTTCTACTGTTTTTACCGGAATTTCCGGAATCTTGGCAATCAGATCCCGCGCTTCATCCGGAGACATAACAAGACGCATAAATACCTTAGAATCCACAGGGGCATAAATCGTTCCTTTACTGTCATAAATGGGTTCCAGCGTATAGTAAATCCGTTCCGGATTGGCTGCTGAAATGCCTTCCAGGGTACCGATAGCCTTCACCCGGCATACTCCGGTATTACCGTAAACAATCAGATCATTTTCATGAAACATAATTTTCAACCTCCAACCTTTTTTACAGGCAAACAATCGCGCAGACAAATCCCGCGATCATCATCTTTTGTGGCTTACGTGCAAAGACTTTTTGCAGCGAGTATTAATAGGTGACCGTGTACAGATAGAGCATAAAGAATAAAATGTGTAACTGAAAATCTTGAAACAGTTACCATGGGATAAAGAACTCCGCCCCTGCATCCGCCGGGGTATCTGGGAAAAGAACGTCATCTGCCGCCCGGAAAGCAGCAGATATTTTCCATCTAAGACTATTTTAACACAAAATTACCAGAAAATGTAAGAAAAAAATTTAAGTTTTTGTAACAGCCCGTTACTATTCACAGCCGTTTCATACTTGGCAGCAGACGCGTTGTGCTTGCACAAAAGCACCTGCTGCCAAGTATGAAACAGGACTGTGAAGCAGTCACCCCACCCACATAAGCAGTCTTAGCCCCGTAAGGG